>DYKY01000016.1:26345-37651 GCA_020722365.1 Thermoflexus sp. | reverse complement strand
TCATTCGCTGATTCGCTGATTCGCTCATTCGCTGATTCGCTCATTCTCCCATTCTGGTATAATACCCATTATGGAAAACGAAAATGCAGAGCGCTTACAAAAGATTCTCGCCGCTGCAGGGTATGGCTCGCGCCGCGCTTGTGAGGCAATGATCGAAGGAGGGCGCGTGGCTGTGGATGGCCGCATCGCACAATTGGGCGACAAGGCCGACCCGGCAACGCAGCGCATCACGTTGGATGGCGAACCGATCCGCCGTCCGCAGGGCCACACTTATGTCGCTCTTTACAAGCCACGCGGCTACATCACCACCACCAGCGATCCTGAAGGGCGACGGACGATCATGGATTTGATCCCGCTGCCGCAGCGCCTTTATCCCGTAGGCCGCCTGGACGCCGACAGCGAGGGCCTGGTCCTGCTCACCGACGACGGCGAGTTGACCGAACGTCTCACCCATCCGCGCTATGGGCACGCACGCGTCTACCGCGTGCTGGTGAGCGGCGAACCGACCGAGGAGACCATCGGGCGGTGGCGTCGGGGCATCACGCTGGACGACCGCAAGGCGAACTTCAGCCAGGTGCAGGTGGAGCGGCAGGAGCGTGGGGAAACCTGGCTGCGTGTCACCGTCCACGAGGGGCGCAAGCATCTGGTGCGGCGCATCGTGGCCGCGCTCGGCCATCCGGCGCAGCGGCTTGTCCGCGTGGAAATGGGATCGCTGAAGTTGGGCGATCTCACCTCCGGTCGCTGGCGCTACCTGAGCACCGGCGAGGTCAACGCGCTGCGCAAGGAGGCCGGTCTCACCCGATCCGAACCGATAATCCGGCGCGAGCCGCGTGATCGCTACGACCGCTCCCGGCAGGAGACGCCGCGCCAACGCAAGCCCGCGGGCGGGCGCGCACCTTCGTCCCCAACGAGGAAGCGCCGGTGAAGCCCTCGACCATCGCCATCGACGGTCCAGCGGCGTCGGGAAAAAGCACCATCGGCTATCACCTGTCGCGCTATCTGGCGTACCTCTACCTGGATACCGGTGTGCTCTACCGCGCCGTGACGTGGGCTGCGCTTGATCGGGAGATTCCCATCGCGGATGAAGCTGCTATCACCCAATTGGCCGAGAGACTGCACATCGATGTGACGCCGCCCACGGAGGTGGACGGGCGGCAGTACACGGTGCGCGTCGAAGGGTGCGACATCACCTGGGCCATCCGCACGCCGGAGGTGGACGCCGCCGTGTCGCCGGTTTCTGCATATCCCGGCGTGCGCGAGGCGCTCACCCGGCGTATGCGTGAGATTGCCGCGCTGGGTCGCGTCGTCATGGTCGGGCGCGACATCGGCACGGTCGTCATCCCCAATGCGGACTTGAAACTGTACGTGGTCGCCTCGACGGAGGCGCGCGCGCACCGCCGCCAGTTGGAGCGACAGACCAAAGGCGAACACGCCGAATACGAGGCCGTGCTGGCGAACTTGCAACAACGCGATCAAATCGACAGTAGCCGCGCCGCCGCCCCGCTCAAGGCTGCGCCCGACGCGATTCTCTTCGATAATACCGACCTCACCATCGAAGAAATGCTCAAACGGGCCGAAAAGCTGGTAGACGACCTTGACCCGAACGAATGTATGTAAACATATTCCCCACGAATCTGCACTAATTTTCACAAAAAGAAAACATTAGTGTAAATTCATAAAAATTCGTGGTTTGCTTTTAGGAGGAGCCAGATTATGCCAGAATCAACTTACGATATCGTTATGATTGGCGCGGGGCCGGGCGGGTACGTTGCCGCCATCCGCGCAGCCCAATTGGGGATGAAGGCCGCGCTGGTGGAGCGCGAGCATCTGGGCGGGGTGTGCCTCAACTGGGGCTGCATCCCTACGAAGGCGCTGCTGCGCAACGCCGAGGTCGCGCGGCTGCTCGGCGAAGGCAAGGAATTTGGTTTCAACGTCGAAAATGTCACGCTAGATTACGGCGCAGCCATCGATCGCAGCCGCAAAATCGCCGCGCGGCTGGTGAAAGGCGTGGAAACACTGATGAAAGGTAATCACGTCGATGTGATCTGGGGCAGTGGCAGACTCACTTCCCCGACAAGCGTCGCCGTCACCACAAAAGAGGGGAACACACAGACGCTCACCGCCAAAGCCATCATCATCGCCACCGGTTCGCGCGCCCGGCTTATCCCTGGCGTCGTTGCCGATGGCGAACGTGTGCTCACGGCACGCCACGCGCTGGAACGCCGCGAACTGCCGAAGTCCACCATCATCATCGGCGCGGGGCCGATCGGCCTGGAATTTGCCACGGTGTGGCACGCTTACGGCGCCAACGTAACCGTGGTCGAGGTGCTGGATCACATCCTGCCCGCCGAAGATGAGGAAGCCTCCGCCGAACTGGCGCGACACTTCCGCCGCCAAAAAATCCAGACACTCACTTCCACCCGCGTCGAGAGCGTGGAAACAACAGCAAGCGGCGTCCAGGTGCGCGCAACCGGGCCGAAGGGCGAGCAGATGCTTGAAGGAGAGGTGGCGCTGGTCGCCAACGGTGTGCGACCCAACAGCGAAGGCTTGGGGCTGGAGTCGGTAGGCGTGACGACTGAGCAGGGCTGGATCACCGTTGACGGCTTCATGCGGACGAACGTCCCTACCGTCTATGCCATCGGCGACGTGAACGGGCTATTGCCGCTGGCGCACGTGGCCTCGGCGCAGGCGCTGCTGGCGGTAGAGACCATTGCCGGGCACAAGACCAGGCCCTTCGACGTGAACGTGATGCCGCGTGGAACGTACACTTTCCCGCAGGTCGCCTCGTTTGGGCTGTCCGAGGCCAAAGCGCGGGCGCAAGGGCTGACCGTACGTGTGGGTAAGTTTCCCTTCCTCGCCAATGGCAAAGCGTTGGGGCTTGGGGATAACGCCGGCTTCGTCAAGATCATCGCCGAGGAGCGCAGCGGCGAGATCGTCGGCGCGGTTGTCGTCGGCCCGGAAGCGACGGAACTGCTGGCGGAACTGGTTTTGGCCCGTGCCGCCGAACTCACACCTGACGAGATCGCCCGCACCGTGCACGCGCATCCAACACTTAGTGAGGTGGTTATGGAAGCCGCCCATAGCGTTTTCGGCAAGGCAATTCACAACGTTTAGGAGTATGAAGTAGGGAGTAGGGAGTAAGGGTATCAACCGTACTCCATACTTCATACTCCTTATTCCTCCAACTATGGTCAAACAACAAGACGCGGTTTTCCGCCAGGCGTATCCCGCGCCGCCGTATTGGGTTGCGCGATTCGATGTGGCGAACCCGCCCGCTCCCGGCGCGTTCGTGCTGGCGGATCTAGGCGGGCCGTTACGCCAGGCGCTCTTCCCGGCGACCATCGACGCCGACGGATTCACCGTGATGTTGCCACCGCACCACCCGGCGACGCGGCTGCTGCCCGGCGCGACAGTCAACGTGCTCGGCCCGCTCGGACAGGGATTCCGGATCGACGGCGTGACGCGACTGTTGTTGGTGGCCGAGATCGCTTCTCTGCCGCCATTGCTGCCGCTGCTCGAAGCGGCCCCTGCTGTGGCGCTCGTCATCGAAGCGCCGACGCGCGCGCAGTTGCCGCCGCCGGACCGCTTTCCCCCCGCCGTCGAATTGACGCTCGTGACGCGCGATGGCTCGGCCGGGCATCTGGGGCCGCTGGAATCGCAAGACCCCGCGCCCGCGAATCTGGAGCGCGTCATGCCGCGCCTGGTGGAGTTAATCGCCTGGGCGGAGTGCGCGTGCTTCGCGTGTCCGAACGATCGTTATCCGGCGCTGGCCGCTATCGTGCGCGCTGCGCGTGTCCAACCCGCGCCAGATTTCGCCCAGGCGCTCGTGCAGGTACCGATGCCGTGCGGTGTCGGCGCGTGTGAGGTCTGCCGGACGCAGACGCGGGCGACCGCGCAGACGCAGGGGGGCGAAAAACACGCCTGCATCGATGGCCCGGTTTTTGACATGCTGTTACTATGATTGAACTCGCGCCCCGCCACAAATTTGGTTTGCCCATTGCCTCGCCGGTGATGCCCGCGGCGGGCGCTTTTGGCTATGGCGATACGTACCACGATCTGGTTGATCTGCGCGTTCTGGGTGCGCTCGTCACCAATCCGATGAGCCTCACGCCCCGCGAGGCCGCGCGTGGCCGGCGCATCGCCATCCACGGGGAACATTTCGTCGCACATACAGGACTGCCGAATCCGGGCGTGCGGCGGGTGCTGCAACAGTACCGCCAGACGTGGGAGCGCCTGCCCATTCCGGTCATCGTTCACTTGATCGCCACGACTCCTGCCGAGACGGCACAAGCAGCGGAGCGGCTCTCCGGTGTCCCCAACGTCGTGGGCATCGAGCTAGGAGTGGTGGATAACGTCACGCCACAACGGGCGCTCAATCTGCTGGACGCGGCGCGCGCCGACGGCGATCTGCCGGTCATCGTGCGCGTGCCGTTCACCGGCGTGGACGCGCTTGCGCCGCTGCTCGCCGATCACGGCGCCGACGCCCTGACACTCACCGCGCCGCCGCGCGCCGTCCTACCGGCATCGGATGCGCCTGAGGATAGCGAAGCCCGGCGCTACTTGCGTGGGCGGCTCTATGGGCCGGCGCTCTTCCCGCTATTGCTGAACGTCCTGGCGCGCTGGTGCTCCAAACTACCTGTCCCGGTCATCGCCTGTGGGGGCATTGCCAGCCTGCAAGACGCCACTGCCTGCCTGGAACTCGGCGCAACGGCGCTCCAGGTGGATGCCTTGCTCTGGCGCGATCCGCTGATCCTGCAACGGATTGCGGAGGGGCTGGCGAAGTTTGAGACTTCAACGATTTCAGAGTAGCTTCTTATGAAACCCTATGCCCGGATATGGTTAGCTGTTTTGACGAGATGCTGCGTCAGGCGGAAGAAGGATTGCAATAAGCTTCCCAAAGAAACAGAATTTGTCACCCAGGGAAGTGACACTTCCCACTACGGTTACGCCTTGAAGAGGACTATAATGCCAACAAGCTGGATGGGAGAGCATATGCCCATAAAGCACGCTAGTTACCGGGACGATTAATCCGTGAGTTCTGACGACAATCTACAAACTGTACCTTCACAAAGTGAATCCGGTGCGGCGCAAAAGCGAAATATACGCACGCTTTTCACGCGCATCGCGCCCAGCTACGACAGGATCAACCGGCTTCTTTCGCTAGGACTGGATCAGAACTGGCGCAAAGACGCTCTCGCCCGCACGCAAGTTCCTCCCGGCGGAAAACTGTTGGACATCGCAACCGGGACCGGCGACGTGGCGCTGTTGGCCGCAGAACGGCTTCCCGATGTGCAGATCGTCGGCGCGGACCTGACCCTGGCAATGTTGGATGTAGCGCGGGGCAAAGCGCAAAAGCAAGCCGTACGGCGGATTCGTTGGGTGAACAGTGATGGGCTGGCGCTCGCTTTTCCAGACGACACGTTCGATGCTGTCATTTCTGTTTTTATGCTGCGCAATATCCCTGACGTGGCCCAGGCGTTCACCGAACAGACACGAGTCGTGCGCTCTGGGGGGCGGGTCGTCTGCATGGAGATGACGTGGCCACGGCGCTTCCCGATAACGTGGCTTTTCTGGCTGTATTTTTTCGGCCTTGCGCCGCTGCTCGGACAACTGATCGCCAAAAATCGCGCTGCGTACACCTACCTGCCCCAGTCTGTAAAGCAGTTCCCTGCGCCCGCAGCCACGGCAAAGGTCATGGAAGCTGCCGGATTGCGCGAGATCTCGTGGGAGCTGAAGATGTTGGGGACGGTGGCGGTTTTTGTGGGGAAAAAGTGACAGGTTGTGAGTTTTGGGTTATGGGGCATTCGCTGATTCTTTCTGATGGAGAATAGTTTGACGGAGAAAACAGATGCGCGACTGGACGAACTTCGGGCGCGCCAGGCGCAGGCACAATCAGGCGGGGGACAAGCCCGCATCGATCAACAACACGCCAAGGGCAAGCTGACAGCCCGCGAGCGCATTGCGGCGCTGCTTGATCCTGACACATTCGAGGAACTACAGCCCTTCGTACTTCAGCACTGCGAAGATGCAAACGCGATTCACGGCGACGGCGCTGTGACCGGCTTTGGGCAGATCGACGGGCGCAACGTCTGCGTGTACGCGCAGGATTTCACCGTTTACGGTGGCTCTGTCTCGCTGACGCACGCCCGCAAGATCACCCAATTGCAGGATTTGGCGCTACGCAACGGCCTCCCGATCGTCGGATTATTCGATTCCGGCGGCGCGCGTATCCAGGAGGGTGTGACATCGCTGCATGGTTACGGCGAGATCTTCTGTGGCAACGTGATAGCGTCCGGCGTAGTGCCGCAGATTTCGGTGATGATGGGGCCGTGCGCGGGTGGCGCGGCGTACAGCCCCGCGCTCACCGACTTCATCATCATGGTGGACAAAACGTCCACGATGTATATCACCGGCCCGGACGTTATAAAGAGCGTCAACGGAGGGACCATCGTCGACCACGAGAGTCTGGGCGGCGCGCGTGTTCACGCATCCATCAGTGGGGTAGCGCACTTCATCGCCGAGGACGAAGCGTACGCCCTCGGGCTGGTGCGCCGCCTGCTCAGTTATCTTCCGGCGAACAATGCAGAGAGTCCGCCGCGCCTGCCACCCGATGACGTTATGGCACCTGCGAACCTGGCGTACCTCAATACCCTTGTTCCAGATGATCCCAATGTTCCCTACGATATGCGCATGGTGCTCGACGGGGTGGTGGATCGAGGGAGCTTCTTTGAAGTTCACGCCGGATGGGCGCGGAACGCCCTTGTGGGCTTTGCGCGAATGGCGGGGCAAGCGGTAGGCATCGTCGCGCAGCAACCGTTGGAGAAGGCAGGAGTTATCGATATTGACGCTTCCGACAAGATTGCGCGTTTTGTGCGCTTCTGTGATGCCTTCAATCTGCCGCTGATCACCTTTGTGGACTCGCCGGGCTTCTTACCCGGCGCGATGCAGGAACACGGCGGCATCATCCGCCACGGCGCGAAGATCATCTACGCCTACGTCGCAGCCACCGTTCCCAAAATCTCCGTCGTTACCCGGAAGGCCTACGGCGGCGCGTACATCGTGATGAGCAGCAAGGCTATCGGCGCGGACTTGCACCTGGCGTGGCCGTCGGCGGAGATCGCGGTGATGGGGCCAGAGGCAGCGGTCAACGTATTGAACCGTCGCGAGATTGCGGCAGATGCCGATCCGGCTGGACGGCGCGCGGCGCTGGTGCAGGACTACCGCAAAACGCATGCCACACCGTACTACGCGGCAGAACGCGGTATTTTGGATAACGTGATCGAACCGGCGCAAACGCGCGCCACGCTCATCGCGGCGCTGCGCGTGCTGCGCGAGCAACTCCGTCCCAAGCCGCCCAAGAAACACGGGATTATGCCGGTATAAAGATGCAAGAGGCAGGATAAAAGACAGAGTCTTTTTACCTGATCCCTGATAACTAATTCCTGATTACTTGACTATGATAACACAACTGAATCAAGCCTTAGTATTGACCCTGGTTGGAATGGGGATGACGTTTGCGGCGTTGGGGTTGCTCGTCCTGGGCATGTACGCGATGACCGCACTCATCACCGATAAGCCACGCCGCAAAAAGGCGTCTGCTGAGGAAGCGCCCGCGGAAGAGCCGCTCGTGACGGAGGCTGCGGATGTTGCGTTGCACCTGGCCGCCACCCGTCAATCAGGCGCCGAGGTGGACGAAAATCGTCGACGTGCCGCCGCTGTCGCTGTAGCCGTGGCATTGGAAGGCGCCACGGCAGAGGACTGCCGTTATCGTGCGGCAGCGGCTGCTGTGGCTATGGCGGTGGCATCTGCCAGCGCCGCCTCTGTGCCCACAAACGTCCCCACTATGCCGGATGTCTGGGACCACCACGTGCGTAGCCAATATCTCACGCAGCGCCAGCGTTGGGTAAGTAGATCAGTAGACAGTAGACAGTAGACAGGGGGCTGCTCCCCCGTCTACTGTCCACCTTCTACCATTTTTCGGAGGAATCGAATATGTCCGTTTTTTATGTTACCGTTCATGGGAAGCAATACACCGTCGAAATCCCTGATGTACGCACGCGGCCCGTGCGGGCGATTGTGGATGGCGAGGTCATCGAAGTCGATGTTGCCCCGGCTCCAACGACTGCGCCGCCGCCAGCGCCGGCTGCTGTGGCTGTAACTGCACCCGCGCCCGTCGCCGCGCCGGAGATTCGACCGACCCCCATACCAGCCGCGCCGGTGGCGACCGCCGTTGAGGAGATCAAGGCGCCACTTCCGGGAACCGTCGTCAGCATCAGCGTGAGCGTGGGTGAGTCCGTTACGCATGGGCAGGAGCTGTGCGTCCTGGAGGCGATGAAGATGAACAATCCCATCCGCGCGAACCAGGCGGGCGTGATCCGCAAAATCTTCGTCACCGTTGGGCAGCAGGTACAACACGGCGCACCGTTAATGGCGATTGAGGCATAAACAATGCAGGCTGTGGCCCGTGCCGAGCGACTTTCGTCGCACTTAGCGAACCAGATCGAGGCGCAAACGCGCGACCCCGACTGGACATTGGCGCATTACACCTTCGTCGCCAGTGTGACCACGCTGGCCGCAGAATGTGATATTGCCCACTCGCCTGCGATGTCGGTCGCCAGCAACCATGCGGTTCCGCGGCTGCGCCTCGCCTTTATCGGTGAGTCGGCGGAGCTGTTGGCCAATTACACGACGTTTTTGATCAGCCATGGCAGTGAAATGGAACTGCTGGTCGATGAGGCGCAACGCGCTGTAGCGGAACAAGCCTTCAAGGTTCTCAGCAACGAAGCGCAATGGCAGATGGTATTTCGCGGCGATCCCGGCACGCTGAATGCCGACCCGGCAGCCGAACTGGCCGACAACGACCTGCCGGCGATGCAGGCGTTGGCGAAGAGCGAGCAGGTCGAGCTGCGGTTTGCCACGCGGGATCCATTCCAACAAGGTCCGGCTTTCGGCATCTGGGATGAGAACCGGTTGGTAGCGATGGGCGTCACCAACCTGCGACTGCCCGGCGTGGTCCAGGTCGGCACCATTGTGGCAAAGAAGACGGCTGCTGAACATCTACACATCACCGCAATTATGTCCGCGCTGGTCAAGGCCCATGCTGAACGGATGCTGGTCTTCTGTATCATCCCACAGCAGCATGGAGACGCGGTAGAACTGCTTGAGACGTTGGGCTTCGTCCGCGAACGCCCGATGTACCGGATGCGCTGTGTGCTCAAGGAAGAGAAGTGAGCGTTCGGCTTATAGCTTTCAGCCTATCAGCGAGGACGGTTACGCGGCGAACTTTGAACTTTAGATTATCTCTTGGGAGTAGCTTGTGAATGGGATTGATTTGAACAACCTGATTGCCGGTTTGAGAGCCACCACGTGGCAAAGCCTCGTGATGATAGCCGTGGGCGGCGTGTTGATCTACCTGGCGATCGCCAAAGAGTATGAACCAGTGCTATTGCTGCCCATCGGAATCGGCTGTATTATCGCCAACCTGCCCCTTTCGGCGATGATCAACCCGGATGAGAACGGCATGTTGTACGTGCTGAAACGCGCCGGAATTGATAACGAGCTATTTCCGCTGTTTATTTTCATCGGCGTGGGAGCAATGATGGACTTCCGCCCGTTGCTGGCGCAGCCCATCTTCGCGTTGATGGGTGCAGCGGGACAGTTCGGCATCTTCGGGACGCTGATCCTCGCCATTCTGCTCGGCTTCCCGATGAACGAGGCTGCCAGCATCGGTATCATCGGCGCGATTGACGGCCCCACCAGCATTTACGTCGCCGGGAAACTCGCGCCGCACATGCTCGGCGTGATCTCGGTAGTCGCGTATTCGTATATGAGCCTCGTCCCCATCATCCAGCCGCCGATCATGCGCCTGCTCACCACCCGCGAAGAGCGCATGACGAAAATGGCCTACAGCCCGCGCCCGGTTTCCAAGCTGGCTCTGGTATTGTTCCCGATCATCGTCACCATTGCGGTGGGCATCCTCGTGCCGCAAGCCGCGCCGTTGATTGCCTCGCTGATGTTGGGCAATCTACTCAAAGAATCAGGCGTCGTTCAGCGGTTGACGCGCGCTTCGGAGAATGAAATCATCAACATCTCCACCCTTTTCCTGGGATTGGTGGTCGGCAGCACGATGACCGCGGAAAGCTTTCTGAAGCTGGACACGCTCAAAATCCTGATTTTGGGGCTGTTCGCGTTCGGCCTCGACACGGCGGCAGGCATTGGGTTCGGCAAATTCCTCTACGTGCTCTCCGGTAAAAAGATCAATCCGTTGATCGGCGCAGCAGGCATCAGCGCCTTCCCGATGGCGGGCCGACTGGTGCAGAAAGTCGCCCATGAGGAGGATTTCTCCAATTTCGTGTTGATGCACGCGATGGGGGCGAACACTGCCGGGCAATTGGGATCGGTGATTGCGGGCGGCATCTTGCTTACACTTGTGATCCCCCTAGTGGGGGGATGACCGTAGACAGCAGATGGTAGACGGTAGGCGGGTTTTCCCAGTCTACCGTCTACTGTCTACCGTCTACCATAACACAAAGGAGGTTTTCGATGGCTGATCGTAAGAAGATTACGTTACCGACGTTGTTTCAGAAAGTTGCCAACCACGAACCGATCACGATGCTGACCTGCTACGACTACCCAACCGCGTATTTCCAGGAGGAAGCGGGGATCGACATGATCCTCGTCGGCGACAGCCTGGCGATGACGATGCTCGGCTATGACAGCACGCTGCCCGCGACGATGGACGACATGATCCGTCACACGCAGGCTGTGCGGCGCGGCGCGCCCACCGCCTGGCTCGTCGGCGATATGCCCTACATGAGCTACCAGCCGAGCGTCGAGACGGCGATCCGCAACGCGGGGCGCTTTATGGCCGAAGCCGGCACCGACTGCATCAAGCTCGAGGGTGGCGCGGAAATGGCCGACCGCATCAAGGGCATCGTTGCAGCGGGCATTCCGGTGATGGGCCACCTGGGACTCACGCCGCAGAGCGTCAGTGCGCTCGGCGGCTATCGCGTGCAGGGTAGAGGCGCGGCGCAGGCCAAGAAAATCATCACCGATGCGTTGGCGCTCGAAGAGGCCGGTGTCTTCTCCATTTTGCTGGAAATGGTTCCCGACCGCGTCTGCAAGATTATCACCGAGAGCGTGAAAAACTGCTTCATCATCAGCCTGGGATCCGGCCCACACGCCCACGGTCAACTGCTGATCTACCACGACATGTTCGGCCTGTATCCCAAGTTCAAGCCTCGGATGGCGAAAGTCTTCGGCAACGCCGGTGAGGTTATCCTCAACGGACTGAAAGCCTACGCCCA
>DYKY01000016.1:11463-26245 GCA_020722365.1 Thermoflexus sp. | reverse complement strand
GCCGTCCGGCCTGAATACCTGGCCGATCTCGAATGGCTGCAAGCGCAGCGCGACAAACACGCCTTCATCAGCATCGCCGATTACCGCCGCAAGGTCCTCGGCGCTCGGGCGGACACAATGACGTTTGCCGACGATTTCGCCGTCACGCTGGAAGTGAGCGCCTGCCAGTACTTCCCCTATGTCATCGAGGCCGCTACGCGCGCCATCGCTCAGGGAACGCTGATGCCGGGACGTTTCATTCGTGTGCGCAAGATGAAGGAGCAGGAAGCCGACGGCGACTTGCCCGCCTTCGCCGCCGCGATGAACATCATCGGCGCGAGCTACGTGGAGACGCTGGACACCAAAGGCACCGACGGCTCCAACATCCACCTCGGCGGCCCGGAGACGATCACCGGTTACTTCGGCGGCGTGGGGCAACCCAACGAGCACGCACTCCAATGGCTCGACGAGTTCCTCTACTACTACACCGAGTACGGCGTCCGCCAGGTGTTGAACGTCAATTCCGGCACGGTGTTGCTTGGCTATCTACTCTATCGCCTGGGGGTGGATATCGAGTTCAAGATTTCGGTGTATATGGGCAACGATAATCCCTATGCCGGCCTGTGGACGTTGATCGGCGCGAAGCTGTTTGCGCGCGACGACGGCACCTCGCCGTTGATCGGCTTCAACTGGAGCAACTCGATCAACAACGAGACGATGGAGATCACGGCGCAATTCCGCAAAGCGCTTGGTTTCGAGGACGTGGTGCGCTTCGAACACCACATCACCGAGACGTATAAGAGCATCGTGCGGCAGCCTTATGACCGCCGCGATGAACTGATTGCTATCGCCGACCATGTCGCCAACATCTCTGCCAAACACGAGGGCGCTGGCCCGGAGGTCGATGCAACGCGCGAACACCCCTCGGACATCCTCGACTACTTCCGCGACAAAGCCGAAGTCATCGCCTCGGGGGACTGGGACAATCTGCTGCTTAATTTCCTGGATAAGGTGGAGGCGACGAACCAGACAGCCTGGGCATTAACCGAGCACGGGCTATCCTTCGTTGCCGCGCAGAAATTACATAAGTAGACGGTAGACAGTAGACGGGGTCGGAACGAGCCAATCCTGTCTACTGTCTACCGTCTACCAAACAAGGAGGTTTTTATGGCTAAAGGTTTCGTCGTTATTGACGTGGATCGGTGCAAGGGATGTGGATTGTGTACGAACGTGTGCCCCGTCAATATCCTGGCGCTGTCGCGGGACACGTTCAATGCCAAAGGGTATCATCCTGTCGTCGTCACCGACGTCGAGAAGTGCATTGGTTGCGCATCGTGCGCCCGCATCTGTCCAGATATAGTGTTCACTGTGTACCGGCAGAAGCGCCAGACACAGCGCGCGAAGATCGGCGCCTCAGCAGTCGCCGCTGCGCCCGCAGTGTAGGAGGCAATCACTATGACGAAAGAATTACTTAAAGGTAACGTTGCATTCGCCGAAGCGGCTGTACGGTACGGCGTGCAAGCCTACTTTGGCTATCCTATCACACCGCAGAGTGAGGCGCTGGAACACCTCTCCGGGCGGATGATCGACGAGGGACGCGTTTTCCTGCAGGCCGAAAGCGAAGTCGCCGCGATTAACATGGTCTACGGCGCGGCGTGCGCGGGCGTGCGCGTGATGGCATCTACGTCCGGCCCCGGCTTCAGCTTGATGGCGGAAGGCTTCTCCTACATCGCCGGCTCCGAAGTGCCCGTGGTCGTTGTCAACATGATGCGCGGCGGACCGGGTTTGGGCAACATCCAGCCCTCGCAAAGCGACTACTTCTTTATGACCAAGAGTGCCGGGCACGGTGACTTTCACGCCATCGTCCTCGCTCCTGCGAATGTCCAGGAGTTGATTGACATGATGGGATTGGCCTTCGACCTGGCGGAAAAGTACCGCACACTCGTCTTCGTCGCCGGAGATGGCGCGCTCGGCCAGATGATGGAGTCGGCGGAGTTGCCGCCGATGCAGCCGGTGCGCACGGAGCGTCCCGACTGGGCGGTGACGGGCAATGCCGGGCGCGAATCGCGGGTCATTACCTCGCTTTATCTCGATCCCGACCAGCTTGAGGAACTGAACTTGCACTTGCAGCGCAAATTGGCGGTCATCAAAGCCAACGAAATCCGCTGGCAGGAGTATCAGACCGATGATGCAGACCTTTTATTGATTGCCTACGGCACTGTCGGGCGGATTTGCCTCTCGGTGATGCGCGAGGCGCGCCAGCAGGGTCTCAAGGTAGGGTTACTGCGCCCGCAGACGCTCTGGCCCTTCGCCGAAGCGCGCATCGCCGAACTTGCCGGGCGTGTGCGTGGCATCCTGGTTGCCGAGATGAGCGCCGGGCAGATGTTGGAAGATGTTGAGCGCGCGGTCAAAGGCAAAGTCCCCATCCGCTTCCACGGCAGAATGGGCGGCAACATGCCGATGGTGGATGAGATTTTGGCAGAGGTATGGAAGTTGGCTGCGGAGATAGGAATTGGGGAGCAGTAATCAGTGATTGGGGATTAGGGATAGGGTTAAGGACACGAGTTGCCTAACCTCCCGATTACCGGTTACCAGTTACCAATTACCCAAGAAGGAGACATTTATGACGATACAAGCTGTGATTCCTGAAGATATGGAACTTGTTTACAGCTATCCGGCGTCGTTGACGGCGCGGAGCACGCACTATTGTCCCGGTTGCACGCACGGTATCGTTCACCGGTTGATCGCCGAAGTGATCGATGAACTGGGCATCCAGGGGCAGACCATCGGTATAGCGCCAGTGGGGTGCGCGGTGCTGATCTATGACTATTTTGACGTGGACTTTGTCGAGGCGTCGCATGGGCGCGCCCCAGCGATGGCGACCGGCCTCAAGCGTGTCAATCCCGACAAGATTGTTTTCACCTATCAGGGCGATGGCGATCTGGCGGCGATTGGCACAGCGGAGATCATCCAGGCGGCCAATCGCGGCGAGTCGATCACCACCATCTTCATCAACAATGCGATCTACGGGATGACGGGTGGTCAAATGGCGCCCACCACATTGGAGGGGATGGTCACGACGTCCTCGCCGGGTGGACGGGACCCCAACATTGCCGGGCATCCGGTACAAATGTCTGAAATCCTTGCCACGACAGCAGGCGCGGTCTACATCACCCGCGAAATCGTTGCCGACATTGCGAGCATCAACAAGACCAAAAACGCCATCAAGCGCGCGTTCATGGCGCAAATCGCGGGCCTGGGCTTCGCCTGTGTGGAGGTGCTCTCCACCTGCCCCACCAACTGGAACATGGATCCCTGGAAGGCGATGGAATGGGCGAAAGAGAACATGGCCAAGACTTTCCCGTTGGGCACGTTCAAGATGGCGGATGCCGTGAAGGCGCTGAAGGCGTAAAACGTGAAACGTAAAGGGAAACTTGTCAACGGATTGAACGGATTGCAATAGATTTTTCGAACTTGCAACCTGCAACTTGTAACTTGCAACTATTTCTCGGGGAGCGATTATGAAGCATGAGGATATAATTTTCGCCGGTTTTGGGGGACAGGGCGTGCTGTTCGCCGGACAACTGCTCTCCTACTCAGGCATAGCTGAAAATCTGCACGTGACCTGGATCCCCTCTTACGGGCCGGAGATGCGCGGCGGAACCGCCAACTGTACCGTCATCCTCTCCGAAGAGGAAATCGGCGCGCCGATTATCCGGCATCCTACCATCGCAGTCGTCCTCAACCTCCCTTCGATGGAGAAGTACGAACCGTTGGTCAAGCCGGGGGGATTGCTGATCGTCAACAGCTCGCTGATCCCGATGACCACGGAGCGCCAGGATATACGCACCATCTACGTTGCGGCCAGCGATATCGCCACAGAATTGGGCAATCCGCGTATGGCTAACATGGTGATCCTCGGCGCGTTGATCGGCGCGACCCATATCGTCTCATTGGAGACCGTCGCGCGGCAGCTCAACGAGCACCTCTCGCAGCGCCAGCGCAAGTGGCTGGAGCCGAATATCGTGGCGCTCAAAAAAGGCGCGGGAATCGCCAAAGGGTAAGGTTTGTCAAGTTTCACGATTTTTGTCAGCAGATTAAGCAGATTGAGCAGATTTTCCGTCTGCTAAAAGTGAAAAATCTGCTTCAGCTGCTTAATCTGCTGACAGAAAAACTAACCGCACAGATCGCAATTACACATCATCCTTCGGCAGCTTGGACACCGCGAAGCCCGATATGGCTGTGACCACGCATCCTACGTAGAAGGGCAGGTTTAGCGAAGTCGCGCCTAACCATCCACCCACCGTTGGGCCGATGGCGTTGGAGAGCGATGTCGCCATCGTGTCGAGTCCATAGGCCGCGCCGGCCTTCCCCTCCGGCGCGCAGCGTCCGATGTAGGCACTGACGATAGAGAGTGTCCCTCCAACTGCTAGCCCGACGAATACCTGTGCAATCAACAACATCCAGTACTCCGTCGCCAAAGCTTGTATGCCGATAGCCCCCGCCAGTACAAACGTTGCGATCATCAGCGGACTGCGTGCGCCGTGCTGGTCTCCCCAACGCCCCACGATCGGCGCGGCGATGGCGCTGGAGATGCCTGAAATCGTCGTCAGTACCCCGGCTGCTGAACTGAGGAACGTACTGTTCGGCAGCATATCCTGCACGACCAGGGGCAACAAGGGCGAAGAGATTTGCAGCCCCAAACGCAGCACAAAGCGCAACCCCAGCACCAACCCCAACATTGAACCGGTCAGGAGTGCAGTCACTTCAAGACGCGTGCGCTGCACGAACGACTCCGATTGTGCTGTGCGTTCCACCGGTTTGAAGTCTTCCTGTACGACAAAGAGCATCAGCAGCCCGGCAAGAAACAGATAGCCCGATGTCATCAAAAATGTGGCGCGGTAGCCGAGCATGTCGGCGACAAATCCGCCTGTGCTTGGCCCCACAAATTGCCCAAGGAAGATCGCCACCTGAAGTTTGCCCAATGTCTCCCCCAACCGTTCGCGCGGTGTTGTACTCGCTACTAGCGTCGTCGCCGCTGCCACTGTGCCGGTAAACACGCCCTGCAACAACCGCAAGATAAGGACGTGTTCGACCGTTTTCGCAAAACCGACCAACCCCATCAACACCGCCCCGCCGAACATCGCGCGCATCACCATCAACTTGCGCCCATAGCGGTCGCTCAACATGCCCCAGATCGGCCCCATCACCGCCATCGTCATTGCCGGCGCGGATATGATCAGGCCGCTCCAGCGAGCGACCGCGTCGCCGCTTACGCCGAGGTCCTGGATGTAGTAGGCCCACAGAGGGCTGGTGGCGGCAAACCCCATCAACGCTAAAAACTCGGCCAACCACGTGCCCCACAGATTCCGTCGCCATCGTATCGTCGTCACGCTATGTCTCCTGTGGATTGAGGAATGTGCTGATACGTCCACGGTGGGCATTATAGCATGGGTGGGAGGCCGGGGAAACGGGAAATTCGCATAGCTTGACAATTCACCGCTCCTGACGATAATGTTGATTAACGCTCAATACCTTAAAGGCACTGATGAGGAAAAGTACGCAGGTAGCAACTGCCAGGGAAGTGGAACCACGGACTGAGAGTTCCACGCAGCGAAAACCTGCCGAAGTTCGCCTCTGAGCCGACCGCTGAACGGGACACACGTCCAAGTAGGCGGCTCCGCGAGCCTGGCGTTATCGAGGCTATCCATCGCCCTTATTGGCCGTGGAGACAAAGAGGCCCTGTCCTACAGGGCAAGCGAGGTGGTATCGCGGGAGTCATACGCTCTCGTCCTGGCAAGGACGGGGGCGTTTTCATTTTTAGTAAGCGGTAACTGGTAACAAGTGATTGGGGACTCCCTACTCGCCAATCCCCGATTACCAATTACCGATCCCTGAACTTGGAGGAGACCATGAATCTATTCGAAGTACTGGAACAAACCTATCAGACGGCTCAGACTGCGTTGGAAGACGCTAAAGACGCCGGCGCATTGGAAGCCTGGTACGCCGACACGTTGGGGCGCAAGGGCGCGATCACGCTGCAAGTGCGCGCCGTCGGGCAACTGCCCGCCGAAGACCGTCCGGCGTTTGGCAAGCGCGTCAACGAGATCAAGCAGGCGCTCGAAGCCGCGTACACTGCGCGGGCGGAAGCTGTCAAACACGCCGAATTGACCCGGCAATTGGAAGCCGGCGCCATCGACGTGACGTTGCCAGGCCGCCCGGTGACGCCGGGCCACCTGCACCTCACCACCCAAACGCTGCGGCAGATCTACAGCATCTTCGGGCGTATGGGGTTCGAGGTTTACGAAGCGCCGGACGTAGAGTTAGAGACTTACAACTTCGACCTGCTCAATATTCCGGAGTACCATCCAGCTCGCGATATGTGGGACACGTTCTGGGTGCAGCAGGTCCGCAACAGCCCAACGCGGCTGCTCCTGCGCACGCATACCTCACCGGGGCAGATGCGCGCCATGCGCGAGCGTTACCCGGAGCCAATCCGCGTGATCCTGCCGGGCAAGTGCTATCGCTACGAACAGATCACCGCGCGCAGCGAGCACCAGTTCTACCAGGTGGAGGGACTGGCCGTGGGCAAGAACATCACGATGACCGACCTCATCGGCACGCTAACCCAGTTCACCAATATGTTCTACGGGCCGGGGCACAAGATGCGCGTGCGCAGCTCGTACTTCCCCTTCACGGAGCCGAGCATCGAGGTTGATATGGACTGCATTTTCTGCGGCGGGAAAGGTTGCCGGGTCTGCAAACACACCGGCTGGCTGGAGATCGCCGGCGCGGGGATGGTGCATCCCGTCGTGCTCAAAAACGGCGGCTACGATCCCGACGAGTGGAGCGGTTTCGCCTTCGGTCCCGGCGTTGAGCGACCGGCGATGTTAAAATACAACGTGAATGATATTCGCTACTTCTACGGCAATGACTTGCGGTTTTTGCGGCAATTTTAGTAATGAGAAACGAGTAAAGAGAAATGAGTGAGGAGAGAAGGCGGGTGTAGTGATGGAAGATGAGCAAGAGTATCAAGGACTTGAGGATCTCATTGCGTGGCAAAAAGCGCGTGATTTGATGAATTTTGTACATCGGAAGGTTGCAACGGTGTTGCCGCCTGAAGAAAAATGGGACCTCACTTCATACGACGGGCGTCAAAAAGTGTAATGGCAAATATCGCAGAAGGGCATGGGCGCTACTACTATCAGGAAAACATCCGTTTCTGCTATCTTGCTCGTGGCTCGTTGACGGAAACTTACAGTCACCTTGTAACAGCTCATGACTTGGGATACATTTCAGACGCCCTACTTGCGGAGGGCAATACGCTCATCCTTCATGCAAGACGCACACTGAATGGCTTCATCAACTATTTGGCGAAAAGTAAGCGTGGCGGCAACCTTCCCGGTGGTAGATTGCGTGAAATTCCACCCGATTATGAGATTGCGCCACTGCTTGACGATCAATAAACTCATACTCTTTACTCATTTCTCTTTACTCATTTCTCTTTACTCATTACCTGATCTATTAAGGAGACGACAATGCGTATACCCTTATCCTGGTTAAACGATTATGTCAATGTCAAAGACATCCCAATAAATGAGTTGCGCTCACGGCTGGATTTGGCCGGTCTTGAGGTCGAAGCGATAGAAGCTATCGGTTATCCCGAAGCGGAACTGCCCTGGGACTCCGACAAAGTCCTCACCGCCGAGGTGCTGGCGGTGCAACCCCATCCCGACGCGGACCGGCTGGTGTTAGCTGAGGTGAATTACGGCGGCGCCGAAAACGAAATCGTCGTGACGGGTGCGCCAAGCCTGTACGCGCGTAAGGGCGAAAGCGGATTGCACCTCAAAGTCGCTTTCGCCTGGGAAGGCGCAACGCTCTACGACGGTCACAAAGAGGGTTGGAGCAAGGCTAAACTCAAGCCCACCAAGATCCGCGGTGTCCCTTCGCGGGCAATGGTGTGCTCGGAGAAGGAACTCGGCCTCGCCGAAGAGCAAACGGACATCATCTACCTGCCCGATGATACGCCGGTTGGCATGCCGCTCGTGGAGGTGTTAGGCGACTACATCCTGGATTTCCAGATCAAGGGGCCGTTTGGACACCTGCAATCCGTATACGGCGTCGCTCGTGAGATGGCGGCGATCTTCCGCCGTCCGCTCAAGCGCACGCCCGTCGAGGCGGTGCAGCGACTTGGCCTGCGCGTGGTGGAGCAGCCCGATTTCGTCGATCTCGAAATCGCCGATCCCGACCTGTGCCCGCGCTATACGGCGACGATGATTCGCGGCGTGCAGATCAGGCCGTCTCCGCTGTGGATGCAGATGCGACTGAGCCGCGCGGGAATGCGCCCGATCAACAACGTCGTGGACATCACCAACTACGTGATGTTGGAATTGGGCCAGCCGCTTCACGCCTTCGACTACGCCGACATCCGCCCGCGCCAGGGTGAAACGCAACCGGCGATTATCGTGCGCCGCGCCGCCGAGGGCGAGCAGATGGCGACGCTCGATGGCGAGCTGCGCACCTACGACGGCGAGATGCTGCTCATCACCGACGGCGGCGGCCCGGTGGGCATCGGCGGCGTGATGGGCGGCCTGGACAGTGAAGTGAAGGACGATACCCAGGACATCCTGCTGGAAGCCGCGAACTTCAACTTCATCAACATCCGCCGCACCTGCCAGATGCTCAAGCTCACGACTGAGGCAGGGGCGCGCTTCGGCAAGCGTGTGGACCCTGAGCTGGCCCTGGTTGCCGCTGCCCGCGCCGCCGAGTTGATGGCCGAACTCGCGGGTGCGCGCATCAACACGGTGGCCGGCGACCTCTACCCCGGCAAGCCGGAACCGCGCATCATCCACTACAGCCCGGCGCTCGCCGACCGGGTGCTGGGCCTTTCCATTCCGCCGGAGGATCAACTGCGGATTCTGGCCTCGCTGGAATTCCGCGTGGAAGTGACGGAGAGCCTGCCCATACCGGGCGACCCGGACCAGGGCGACGTGTGGCGTGTGACCGTACCGTCCTACCGTTTGGACGTGAGTTTACCGGTGGATCTGGTCGAAGAGATCGGGCGGATCTGGGGCTACGATCACTTCCCCGTCACGCTAATCGAGGAAGAGCTGCCACCCTTGCGCCGCAACGTTTCCCTGGAAGAGGAGAATCATGTCCGCGACATCCTGGCGGGATTGGGATTGGACGAGGTCATCACTTACTCCCTGATCGACCCCGAGGATGAAGCGCGCCTGCATTCCGATCCGGCGGCAACGCTCGAATTGCCGGGCGAGCGCGTGCTGTTGAAGAACTATCTCGCGCCGGAGCGTTCGCAGATGCGGCGCACCATGTTGCCGGGCGCGCTGCGGACCGCGTGGAGCAACCTGCGCTTCCTGGAACGCATTGCCATTTTCGAGGTGGGGCACGTGTATTTCCAGATGCGTGAGCCTGATGCCGACGCACCGGATACCGGCGTGGACGAGCCGCGCCGCCTGTACGTCCTGCTCACCGGCCCGCGCCAGGGACGCTGGTACGCGCCGACGGATCGTGAGATGATGGATTACTTCGACCTCAAAGGGATCGCCGAGGCATTGCTGCGGTCGCTCGCGTTGGAGGATAAGGCGCAGTGGGCCAAGGGCCAGCATCCGGCGTTCCATCCAGGGCGCTGCGCCGTCGTGACCGTGAATGAGCAGCCGCTCGGCGTGGTGGGCGAACTGCACCCCCTGGTGCGCGAGGCGTTCGATCTGCCACAACAGCCGGTCGTGCTACTGGAATGGGACCTTGATGCGTTGCTCGACGCCGCGCGCCAGGCCGACGCCGAGAAGAAGATCGGCACGATCTCCAACTATCCGCCGGTGTACGAAGACCTGGCCCTGGTGGTGGATGAGAGCCTGCCCGCCGCCGAGGTCCAACGCGCCATCCTGGACGCCGGACGCCCGCTGGTGACGCAGGCACTCCTGTTCGACGTGTACCGGGGCGAGCAGGTGGGCGCGGGTCGCAAGAGCCTGGCCTTCGCACTGACGTACCAATCGCCGGGCAAACCGCTCGACGAGCGCGACGTCGCCAAACTCCGCGAGCGCGTCATCAAGCTGGTGCAGAAGCAGCTCAACGCCACCTTGCGCGGCGCGTAGACAATCATATAACCGGCGCATCGAAATATCATTTTTTTGTCAGCAGATTAAGCAGATTTAGCAGATTGTATTTGCAAAATGGGCAAAAATCTGCTTAATCTGCTAAATCTGCTGATGGAATTGTGCGTTTGATAGATCTATAGGCGGTCTGTATGCAAAAGCAAAGCCTTAACGAACAGTGGCGTTTTCACTTTGGCGATCCGCACGAGTGGTGGGGACACGTTGGCGATGTCTCCGCCTGGCGCGTGGTCGATCTGCCCCACGATTGGAGCATCGAGCTGGACCGCGCCGCGGCGAATCCGAGCGGGGCGTCCGGCGGTTTCTTCGAGATGGGGCGCGGGTGGTATCACAAGACTTTCGACGCGCCGGAGACGTGGCGTGGGAAGCAGGTGTTTGTCGAATTCGAGGGCGTCTACATGAATGCCGAGGTGTGGCTCAACGGGACGCTGTTGGGCCGCCATCCGTATGGCTACACCAGCTTCGTGTACGACCTTACGCCGTATCTCAAAGTGGGTGAGGAAAACGTCCTGCGTGTGATGGTCGATAACAGTCACCAGCGCAACAGCCGGTGGTATTCCGGCTCCGGCATCTACCGCCGTGTGTGGCTGATGGTGGCCGATCCGGTTCACGTCTCCGACTGGGGCGTCTACGTCACCACGCCGGAGGTTTCGGCGGAGATGGCGCGCGTCCACGTGGAGACGTCGGTCGTGAATGGGATGGCGCAAACATGCGACGCCGTCGTCCGCACGAGCATCGTCGCGCCCGATGGCGCGGTGGTTGGCGCGGCGGAAACCGGTATGACGTTGGAGCCTGGCAGTACGCGCGTCTACACGCAAAACGTTGAGGTGGCGCAACCCAAGCTATGGTCGCCGGAGTCGCCGTTCCTGTATTGGCTGGAAACGGTGGTGATGGTGGGCGGCCGCATCGCGGACACCGCCACGACGCCGTTCGGCATCCGCAGCCTGCACTTCGACGCGCAGACGGGCTTCCTGCTCAACGGGCAGCCGGTGCTGCTCAAGGGTGGCTGCGTGCATCACGACAACGGCGTGGTGGGCGCGGCGGCCTATCCCCGCTCGGAGGAGCGCAAGGTCGAAGTCCTCAAGGCCAGCGGCTTCAACGCGATCCGCTGCGCGCACAATCCGCCCTCGCCCGCATTTCTGGATGCGTGCGACCGGCTGGGGATGCTCGTCATCGACGAAGCCTTCGACTGCTGGCGCGTGGGCAAGAATCCCGGCGACTATCACGCCAGCTTCGACGATTGGTGGCAGCGCGACCTCGACAGTATGCTCTACCGCGACCGCAATCATCCATGCGTCATTATGTGGAGCATCGGCAACGAAGTCCACGAGCGCGCCGGAGAATCGAACGGCGTGGCGCTGGCGCACATGCTGGCCGACCGGGTGCGCGCGGTGGATCCGACGCGGCCTGTCACAGCGGCGATCAACGGCGGGCACGATGCGTGGCCTTGGGAGCAGACCGACCCCGTGTTCGCCGCGTTGGACGTCGGCGGCTACAACTACCAGCAGCGCCAGTATCGCCCCGATCACGAACGTTGCCCGGAACGGGTGATGTACGGCTCGGAGTCCACGGCGAAGGAAGCCTTCGAGCACTGGATGGATGTGCTGGACTTGCCCTACGTCATCGGCGACTTCGTCTGGACGTCGCTCGATTACCTGGGCGAGGCCGGGATTGGGCGGACGTTCTTCGAGGACGAGCCGTTCACCTTCCTCGGCACGTACCCGTGGAACCAGGCCAACTGCGGCGATCTGGACCTCTGCGGCTTCAAGCGCCCGCAATCCTACTACCGCGACGTGTTGTGGGGAAGCGGCGAGCCGTTGTACATTGCGGTCCATTATCCCGTCCCCGAAGGCAAAACGCCGAAGACCACCTACTGGGGCTGGCCGGACGTGGATGCGAACTGGACGTGGCCGGGCCGCGAGGGCGAGACGTTCCAGGTGGATGTGTATTCCGCGTGTGAGGAGGTCGAGCTATTCCTCAACGACGACTCGCTCGGCGTGCAGCCGACCACACGCGAGGAACGGTTTATGGCGACGTTCTCTGTCCCCTACGCGCCCGGCACGCTCAAGGCAGTGGGGTACAAAGACGGGCAAACGGTCGCCGAGCGCAAACTCTGCACCGCCGGCGCGCCGGCCGGCATCCGGCTGACGCCCGACCGCGATTGGCTCAAGGCCGAGGCCGGCGACTTGAGCTTCGTTACCGTCGAGGTGGTGGATGCGGAGGGGCGGATGTATCCCCACGCCGATCACCCGATCTTCTTCACCGTGATGGGCGCAGGCACGTTAGCCGCCGTCGGCAACGGCAACCCGGCCAGTGAGGAAGCCTACGTGGGCAACCAGCGCCGCGCCTATCGCGGGCGCTGTCTGGCAGTGGTGAAAGCCTCCGGTGCGCCGGGTGAAATCCGGTTGCGCGCCCAGGCCGATGGGTTGGAGGCGGTGGAGGTCGTCATTCAGGTGGGTGGATAACTTGCGTGCTCGCCGCCCCGGGGACGGGGCGGCGTTATGTGGGCTTACCTGCCCGCGTCCCCGGGGCAGGTAATATTTGTTTGGTTCGTCTTTGCTTATGCCAATACATCAATTCCTATTATGACCAATATTATCGCTCTTATCAAATACTAATTATCCCGAGTAACCAATCTATTTGTTTGACGATAACCTTCGACCAATTCTTTTTTATTGCCATATGCTACTGTCTGATATAAATCATTTAAATAAGAAGGAAATATAACAGTCGTGTTTGGACTATATCCTGTTCCACCTAAAGACCTGCTTACTATGTTATTTGTATCATTCTCTGGCATAAAAGCTCGATAAGGCGCTCCTAACAATCTCGCTAATAAATTATAAGCCATAATCTCATCAGTCTGAGGTTGTTCTGTTTCTTCCAAAAATACCAATATCCGCTTATCTGTCTTATCTGGATCAGTAAAAGCTAATATTGTTTGAGTTGTATTTCTTTTACTTGTTATCGGAGCATACATATTAATCACCGTTACCTCTTTATTCCCACTCTCTGTCGGCACTGTTAGCGTCACTTGGTGATCTTCTTCTGGTACTTTTGGTCCTCGCTGGCTGGTTTTACCTGCCAGGAATATCACTTGCGAGACATCTTCCATTGTCATTGGTATCTTTTGTAGTAGTGGCACTTCGCCCTGATTCGGATTAGCAATCAAAGGATTGATTCTTCCTCCTTTATCTACATACAAATGTGTCAAGTCTGCATCAATTGCCATAATAAAAGGCTCAACTGGATTTGTTGCGATTTCTTGAGGCGTTCTGCCGGCGTTATTATATGCTACCTGTAATCTCGGCCACAATTCTGTCAAAAACAAATCCGCTAACTCGGTATTATTCTCGTCTCCCTCAAGCCCAATAGTATATCGCACCGGATAAGCCTCTCGATTGAACGGGATTACTAATACTACTCCAGTTGAACTCACTGCTCTAAAGACTGGTCTATCAAAATCATATTTTTCTAATTCACCTGCCAACGCTTCTCTAGGATCCAAGTATTGCCTCGTCACCTCCACCGCTTGCTCCGCCTCCACGAATATCGTCTCACTCTCAAGTACCGTTATCGGATTCGCCAACTTCACCCAGGTTCCTCTGTCATCTGATTCATGGGTAAGCTGATAAACGCTCGCCCCCTGCGCATCGCTGCCTACCACCGCCTTGATCCAGTTCGCATCGCCGGTTTTATCCCGTCGCACATCGAACATCGGCGCGGCTACGGCTTCCCCAACCATTTCTTGTGTGGCCGGCGTGAAGTGCGCTTGTCCCAGGCTTTCCGTCCAGAAGAAGACCAATCCTTCCGCTTCATTTTGATAGATCACGGCTTCCGTTTCCGTCGAAAGCGCCAGGTCTTTCACGGCCATTTCTGAGGGCTGAGTTTGTCCTGCGGGCATGTCTTTCTTGAGTCTGACCATGACCCTACCTGCCGGATCGCGCATATCGATTTCGGCGATAGCGCTCACGCCGCTTTCTATGCCCACTCTGGCTTCGAACAGGCGCTCGAAGCCGTGTTGGTCATTGAGGGCGGCCAGTCTGGCGGCGCTATCGTCGTCGCCGTCGACCACGCTGAAGCGCAGCGTGCCCTCGAAGGGTTCCGCTTCCGGCGTTATTTCGGCTTCGCTTTCTCTTGTTGCTTCAGCCGGCGCTGTGGCTGCGGTGGCCGTCGGCAGTTCCGGCGCTCGCTCCGTTGGCTCAATGGCTGTGTTTTCTGGTATTTCCGGTGTTGGGGTCGTACATGCTAACGCCAGCGCCAACACCAGCGCCCCCGCCGCCGCTAGTCTTGCCCAACGCAGGAATCCTTTCCGGCTTGTGTTGTTGCCATTGTCGGAGATATTCGCTTTGTCACTGTTCAGTGGGTTTGTTTGCATCATTTTCCTCCTAAAGTAGGCCGCTCAAGCGGCAGGTTAATGGACTCAGTAGATCACAAATCAGGTTCGTAGTAACCGCTCACGAACATTAAAAACTAAATCAAGTCATCGCTAGTGCTTCAGGCGTCCCTGCGGGACGCACAGGGACGACCACTACTCAGCAGGCGCTAAAGCACCTGCCGACAGTCAGGCGTCCCTACGGGACGCACAGGGATGACCACTACTCAGCAGGCGCTAAAACACCTGCCGACAGTCAGGCGTCCCTACGGGACGCACAGGGACGACCACTACTCAG
>DYKY01000016.1:0-11363 GCA_020722365.1 Thermoflexus sp. | reverse complement strand
AGTCAGGCGTCCCTACGGGACGCACAGGGACGACCACTACTCAGCAGGCGCTAAAACACCTGCCGACAGTCAGGCGTCCCTGCAGGACGCACAGGGACGACCACTACTCAGCAGGCGCTAAAGCACCTGCCGACAGTCAGGCGTCCCTACGGGACAAAGAGGCTTGTCCCGTAGGGACATCTGAACGTTGCCCGGCGCTTGAGCGCCGGGTAGCGGTAGGATACCTGGTCGCGTCCCGTAGGGACGCTTGAACTAGCTCACATGGCCGGATTATTATCTTAAAGTTCGTTAGCGATCTCTCGAAAGGTCAAAGCCATTCTATGAGCCTAAATTTCGATCTAGCGTCAGGCCAGATCCGCCAAACGCAGCAGCCGGTCAGAATAGTTGCGCGCTTGCAGCGCCAACAGTTCGCGCGGCGCGGTCTGCGGCCACAGTCTGCGCCACAACAGCAGTTCTCGTTGGAGCGGGGCTAAATCCAGGAGCAACGCAGGTGGGACATGCGCGGCGCTCCACTCGATGAACAAGGCCGCTTCCCGCAGCAGTTGCCCGACCAATTCGTCATATTGCGGAGAACTCGCCCGCGAGGAAATCCGCGCCAGGGTCGAAGCCAGATTGCCAATCTGCTGCGGCCAATCCAGATGCGTAAATCGTTCTCGAAGTTCGGTTGTGGTTGTCATATTTCCTGTTTACCACAGAGACACGGAGAACACAGAGAAAACCATATAAAACCTCCGCGCCCTCTGTGTCTCTGTGGTAATTTACACATTTTGGATGATAGCAAGATCGCCATTGACGGCGGCTGCCAATATCGGTCCCATATACGCATCCACCCTATCCGCTGAGAGCGGAATGGGCATGTTCTGCAACTTCATTTTGAGCTGCGGGTCTTTGGCGGCGATGAGCGCCCGTTCGATGTGCGCCGGGGTGAAGCCGGGCACTTCGTCGAGGCGGGTGGGGAAGCCGATGCGCCGGGCAAAGGCGAACATCGCTTCGGCCACGGCGACGCCCAAGTCGCGCCCGTGGAGGCGGCTCACGTCGCCGGTGGTCAGGCCGGCATCCGCGTAGATGCGGGCCAGCGTCCGCAGCGGCGCTTCGATGGCCGGGGCGAAGAAGACGGTGTAGTAGGGGTTCATCAACGCGCAGGCGCGCCCGTGGCTGAGGATGTCCACGAGCGAGAAGCTGGTGAGGTGCCCGCCGTTCGTCCCGCCGAGCATGATGGCGTAGCCGCCCAGGTCGGTCGCCAGGCACAAGCCTTCGCGGGCTTCGGCGTCGTGCGGGTGTTCCAGCGCGCGCGGCAGATAATTGACCACCAGGCCGATGGCGGTCTCGGCGACGGCTTCGATCTGCGCGTAGTTGGGCTTGCCGACCGCGCCGTACAGCACTTCCAGCGCGTGGGAGATGCCGTCCAGCGCGCCGTCGGTGGTGAGGGTGGGGGGCGCGCCGTAGGTCACGGTGTAGTCGAAGACGGGCGCGACGGGGACAATGGCGTCATCGACGATGAGCTTCTTCTGGCCGGTTGCGGTGTCGGTGATGTTGGCGTATTTGGTGAGGTGGGCGGCGGAACTGGCCGCCGTCTGGATGGCGACGTGCGGCGTGAGCGGCTTGCCGCCGGCCTGCACCGCCGCCGTCACCAGCCCTATGCCGAAGTAGTCGTCGATCTCGCCGCCGAGCGTCCGCAAGACCTCGGCGGCTTTTGTCGCATCGGTGGGGCTGCCGCCGCCGAAGCTGAGAATGACGTCGGGATCGAGCGCCTTGAGTGCGTCAGTGATGCGGAACAGGTCCTCGCGGGGTGCGTTCGGTCGCGCACCCGGGATTTCGCCTATCAGCGCCACCCCGGTCTGCGCCAGCGCCTCGCGGATGGTCTGCACGAAAGCGTCGCTGCCGGGGAACGTGCTGCGGACCAGCACCGCGCGCTTGCCCCACGCCGCCGCAATCGCGCCGACGCGCGCAAGCACGCCTGTGCCGAAAAGATAGCGGTCGCCTTTGAAGTCGTGCAGTAGCGCCCGCGCTTGTGCAAAGTTTGGCATTGTGAACCTCCGGTTAGTCGGATAGTCGTGAGTCGGGTAGTCGATAGTCGATTCGTCGTTAGTTGGATAGGTATAGGGTACACCAAAGGGGGAGTTTTTCAAGGTGCGGAACGCGAGAACAGCATCTACCGGCGTGTGATGCCCGCCGAAACGGAAACGTCGCCTGCTGCATAGCGGTTCAGCATAAAAGGGACGCAGATTCACCGGATTACCGCAGATCGCAAGCGAAGCGGAAAATCTGCCGGCAAAACGTGCATCGATGCCGGTGTGTCGAATCCCTCCTGACCTGGAACAAGATTATCACCTTCATCGATGCGTTGGACACAAATCACCGGCAGTCGCTTCTCCCGGAACAGCTTGATGGCAGCATTGATGTATTTAATCGCGTTGTTGAGAGATTGGGTCGTCACCGGGTCGAGGTCGAAGAATGCTTTTTGAACATCGATGACTAACAAAGCGGGGTTCACAGTTCGACTCCTTCTTGGTATTTTCGTTACGCAGTAGCGCAGAACAGCGTATGGCAAAAGCATAACCTGGCGCGCGACGCGCGCCAGGCTCATCATACTACAGGGCGGTAAAGTTACAAACTCGCCGCCTATGCAGTGGGATCGAGCACCCGCCCCACGAAGAGCAGCGTGTCCGTCTCGGCGTCGTGGATGAGGAAGATGAAGGGGCGGTCTACGGTGATCATGTTCAATGGCGCAGAGACGATCCCCTCGACGATGCCCGTGGCTGCCGCGGCCTCGGTGCCTTCTTCATCCACGGCGACGCAGGCTTCGTGGATGACCGACTGGATGAAGAGGTTACGTGTGCCATCCATCCCGGAGAAGTCGGCGTCCCCGGCCTGGAAAGCATCTTCCATCCCCAAACCGGTCAGCGCGTCCTTGAGGGCAAAGCGCGCCTTGAACTCGAATTTCGGCATCGTCACCTGCAAATCGGTAGTTTCCAGCCCCGCCGTAATCTCCGCTACGCGCGCCGCGTCGAGTGTCTCCTCAAAGGCCGCGAACGTCCCGGCTTCGGGCACGAGTACCAGCATCCGCACACGATCGCCCTTGTACCCCAGCGTGAAGGCTTCGAAGCCCGCACCGGCAAGATAGGGTGTGTCCGCCCGACGAGACATCGCCGGCACGGTGATCTGTGACTCGTCAAGGCGCGTGAAATTGACCTCCCTGTCGCCGCTAAAGGGGACAGTCCAATCGGCCTTGAAGTAGATGGCGTTGAGCAGCACCAGCCGCGCATCCGGTGTGAGGTCGCCTTGTTTCAGCAATTCCTCGATCTTGCGCTCGGTTTGCTCGCTGACCCAGGCATTGATCGCCAGGCGGGCCTCCTCGCGGAGCGCATCCTGCGTGAAATCGGCCAGTCTCAGTCCCGCGCCGTAGTGGACGGCCAGCGTGTCGAGGTAACTCGGCAGAAATTCGTAGCCTGCCTGCGCCCATAGCGCGTTGGCGACATTCAGGCGGAAGGCGGCCTCGTCCTCCGATGACATCAAGTCCAGATTGAGCGCGTTGAAGGCGGAGTGAACCTCCTCGGACGGCAGTGTGAAGTGCAGCGCCTCGGCCATTTGGCGTTGCGTCTCACCGGCGGCGCCAGCATACGCCATCGCCAGCGCGGTGGAGATGCTGTAAGGCGAATAGAAAAGATTGCCATCCTGCTCGTGCAGTTCCCGGTACAGGTCGAGCGCAAACGCGCGGTTCCCGGCGGCCAACGCCGCCTGCGCGTCATCCGAGACTTGGGGCGCAGTCTCGCGCGGCAAGTCCGATTGGACGAGCGAGAGGTGCGCGCCGCCGGATCCGGCGGGTTTGGGTGTCGCCGTGGCTATGGGTTCGGGCGTTTCTGGCGGCGGCGTCACAGCGGGTGTCGCAGGCGCTCCACACGCCGAGAGTGTAATACTGACCAGCATCAATATTGCGATTCCATACTTCATACGGTTAACCATGATCTGCCTCCTGTTGGTTGCTTTATGTCTCATAGTTAAGACGTGCGATCAACACCAGGAGTTCCAGGGATAGGGGTAGACGGTAGACGGGGGAAATCGGTGCCAGGGAGCAGTGTGAGGTTTTGGAGTTGTGCTGACTTTACTGACTGCCCTCAAGCCGGCCTCGGAACGGACCTGGCTCCGAATTGGGGATGAGCGTCGCGCCCACCCGTTTGGCGTACCAGTCCACCGGGCCGGCCCAGCCGATGACGGCAAAGGTCTGTTCGAGAACGATGGCGAACCATTTCCACCGCTTCCCGGGCGTGATCGAGCATATGGTGTACACGGGCCATCGGTTCATGGCGTGACATAGAGCGCCTCCGCCTCGTCGAGAACTTGTTGCCGGAAATATGGGCTTAGGTCCTTTGCTGTGTTGAGATCGGCTTTCCTGCCAAGAATCTCCGACAATTCTCGCTACATTCGGAAAAATGCCAGGCCTGGCGTGCGGCCTGGCTCAAACTCCGCCAGCACGTCCACATCGCTGTCGGGCGTAAAATCATCGCGCAGCACCGAACCGAAGAGGGCCAATTTGCGAATGGCATTGCGCCGGCAGAACGCCGCGATTTGCGCTTGTGGCACTTTTACCTTTATGTGCATTGCGGCACCTCAATCTGATTCTTAATACTAAATCCAGGTTCCGGTTTTCAACCCAGCAATACGCTCAAAATGTTTTGCGTTGTTGGCTAATACCAGCCCAACGCCGGAGGCTCTGCTTTGGACTTTCGGGATGCGTAAATATCTTGCAACGTTGCCGCGTTATTCTCAAACCATATCTTCAATGGACACCAATTCGATTTCCTCGATAAAGGCATAGTGTTTATCAACGGTAGACGCTTTGTCCACGCAGTAGCGGCGACCAGCGCATCATAGACTTGTAGTGGTGTATGTGTATATTTCTGCAAAAGCTCGGATGCCGCGGCTGCGATCACAGCATCCACTTCCAGGACTCGAATATGATGTAGCAAACGAACGATGCGCTTGCGCTCGCTATCCGATAGCCCTGGTTTGCTGAAGAGTTCTTTGCGGGTGACGCTTGAGCAATATAGACTGCTATCTCCTGACCACACGAGGCGTTTAGCCCACGGCAGCCCTTTGAGCCAGTCGATCAAAATGTCTGTATCGACCAGCTAACTTACACTTGCCATTGAGTCAATTCTTCAACAACTTCATGAAGTGGTTTATTACTCGTCTCGCGGATACGGTTGACATAGTCAACACTGTCTTCATCTGGCGAGGCTTCTGCCCACATACCGAACCCCAATGCCTCCGGCGTTAAATGTGTGCGCGCAGGCAAATTGAAATACCGATCAACTGTTGACTGCGGGATGCGATAGGCCCGGCCCAAACGTATCGCCGGCAATGCGCCGTTGTGGATCAACTGCCGGATAGTACGCCGCGTTACACGAAAAATGGAAGCAACTTCAGTGACGGTGTAGACTTTTTCATGATACGACTCTTGAATTTGCATTGTCTGTCCCACCTGTTTTTATTCTTACTTCTCATTAATAAATACACTAACCTGCCTCCACGTGGTAGACCTTCCCCGCCTCGGTCGTAAAAGCACATCTGCCGTTGGCTTGTTGCACCGCAACCGGAGTTCCATCACACGCGACCGTCGCCCCTTCTCTCAGCGCAATCCGGCATGCATTCCCTCGCAGCGAGCGAATCGTCGCCTCGGTCAGCTTGCCATCCCGCCACGCGATGTCCACCTCAAACCCGCCGCGCGCCCGCAAGCCTTTCACGCTGCCCGTGGGCCAGGCCGCAGGCAACGCGGGCAGTAGCTCAATGACGCCGGTGTGGCTCTGCACCAGCATCTCCGCGATGCCCGCCGTCGCGCCGAAGTTGCCGTCGATCTGGAAGGGCGGGTGGGCGTCGAACAGGTTCGGGTAGACGCCGCCCCGTTGCCAGTTCCCCTCGCCGGCGTCCACCGGCGTGAAGAGTTGCAACAGCACTTTGAAGGCGCGGTCTCCATCGTGGAGCCGCGCCCAGCAGTTGACCTTCCACGCCATCGACCAGCCGGTGCTCTCGTCGCCGCGCAGATTGAGCGCGCGCTTGCAGGCGGCGAACAGATCGGGCGTCGCGTCTTCGGTGATGAGGTTGCCGGGATACAGCCCGATCAAATGCGAGATGTGGCGGTGATGCGGGTCCTGGCTCTGCCAGTCCGCGCCCGCGCCGCCCGGCCCGGCCCATTCCTGGATGCTGCCATCGCGCGCGATCTTGAGCGGGTATAGCCGCTGTCGAGCATTGCGCACTTCCGCCACGAAGTCATCGTCGATGCCCAGAACCGCTGCGGCAGCCAGGCAGTTATCGAAGTGCTGGGCGATGAGGGCCATATCTTGCGCTGTCGCCATTGCAGTCTGTGCTGTTACACCGTCCGGGGTGACGAAGGCGTTTTCGCAGGAGATCGCCGGGCACGTAACCAAGTGTCCCTCGCCATCCTCGACCAGCCAGTCCAGGCAGAATTCCGCCGCGCCTTGCATCAAAGGATAGGCCACGTCGCGCAGAAAAGCCTCGTCGCCGCTGAAGGCGTAGTGCTCCCACAGGTGGAAGCACAGCCACGGCCCGCTGAGTGCGAAGTTGGCCCACATCGGCTGCCCGCCGCCGTAGTTGCCCACCGGCGCGGATTGCGCCCACAGGTCGGCGTTGTGATGGCTGCACCAGCCGCGACAGCCGTAGTTGATCCGCGCCGTCTTCGCGCCGTTGACGCTCAACGCGCGGATGAGGTCGAACAGCGGCAGATGACATTCCGCCAGATTGGCGATCTCGGCGGGCCAGTAGTTCATCTGCGTGTTGATGTTGGTTGTCCAGTTGCTGCTCCACGGCGGGCGCACCATGTCGTTCCAGATGCCTTGCAAGTTGGCGGGTTGCGTCCCCGGACGCGAACTGGCGATGAGGAGGTAACGCCCGTATTGGAAGAGCAGGCTCACCAGGGCCGGATCGGGATCGGCCTGGAATTGCCGGATGCGTTCGTCGGTGGGCAGGTGTTCATTGCTGAGCGAACCGAGGTCCAGTTCCACGCGGCGGAAAAGCGGCTGGTAGTCGTTGAGGTGGGCTTGCAGCAGCGCAGCGTAAGGCTTGCCGTGGAGCGCCGCCATCATCGGCGTGATGCGCGCGATAGGATTCAGCCCCTCGCGCTTGTCGAAGCCGGTGAAGCTCGTCGCCATGCACAGCAGCAGCACGACCTCGTCCGCACCGGTGATATGCAGCCGATCATCTTCCGCTGTAGTGGCGCCACCTGCGACACGCGCATTTAGCAGCGCGGCGAACGTCAAACTGTCAACAGATTGAACGGATTTTAACGGATTCTTTTCCTTTTCATCCGTTAAATCCGTTGAGGTGTAGATGATGGGGTTTTCAGACTGAAGATAGCTGGGATCGACATGTTGGGGCGCTTTTCCGCGCAGCATCAGGCTGGTACCCCACGCCGTGACGCGATGACGCAGCGGGCTATCCATCCTGATGGTGAGATTCAACGCGCCTGGTTGGTCACACGTCAGCCGCATTACGATGGCGTTATCCGGCGCGGAGGCGAAGACCTGCCGCGTGAAGGTGACGCCGCCCGTGGTGTACGTCGTCTCCGCCACAGCCGTCTCCAGGTCGAGCGAGCGGCGGTAGCTCAACGGATCGAACGGATGTAACGGGTTTTCTTCCGTTTCATCCGTTGAGATATACAAATCGCCAAACGGCAGATAGCTTTGATTGAATGGCCCCTGCATGTGTTTGATGAATTTGTCGGCGCGGGCGTAATCTCCGGCAAAGACGGCTTCCCTCACAAATGGGAGATACTGAATCGCCGCCGGGTTGTCACCCTCGCGCGGATGGCCCGACCAGAGCGTGTCCTCGTTCAATTGCAGTCGCTCCGTGGCGACGCCGCCGAACACCATCGCGCCGAGCCGCCCGTTGCCTACCGGCAGCGCCTCGGTCCACTGGGTTGCGGGCTGGGTGTACCAGAGCGTCAAAGGCGTATGTTTTTCACGTGCAGGATGGCTTTCAGACTGATCGAGCTGAGGGTATACCATAATTTCACCTCCTCGCTATGGATTATCGCCTCTGCTCGATTTCTTCCAACTCGTGTGTTTTAGTCTCGTAGGGATTGGCAAATCGCATGATGGCGATGGGAACCAGCATTAACACGGCGGCGACGACCCAGAACCATTCCATCGTGGGGAACGCATTCAGCAGGATGGCCGCCAGGGCCGGCCCCACAACGTAGGAGATGCGCGCCACCGTGGTTGTCCAGCCCATACACGCGCCGCGCCGCTCGGTGGGGAAGACCTCCGGCACGTAGACGACGATCCACGTGTAGGTGAACGAGGTGAAGAAGCCGGTGAGGGCGGCTGCCACGGGCAACACCCAGCCCCGGCCAAAACCCAGGACGACGAGGATCGCCGACAGGCCGACACATCCGCCGATGAAGGCCGGCTTTCGTCCGATGCGATCCATGATCGTGCCGGCGCTGACTCCGCCGATGATCGCCATCACCAACGAAGCCAGCAGCACCATCGACCACTGTCCCAGCGTGTAGCCGTGGAGGTCCATAAAGTAATAGCCGGCCCAAAAGTAAAGGAACTGGTAGACCAGCCAGGATAACCAGATCGATGAAGCGATGAGGATGTAACGGATGTCGTGCCGGTTGATGACGCCTACGCCAAACAGGTGATTCTTACGAGTTCCCGCGCGGCGCTCGGCTTTGACGACGTTGTAACGGCCGGTTTCGCGCATGAAAGACCACATCACCAGCGCCGGGATCATCATCACGAATGTCACGCCGTACATCCATTTCCAGTTCAGCCCCAGTGTGTTCATTAAAAGCGGCGGCAAGATTGCCTGCAGTGGGATCAGTCCGATGACGTAGACAATCGACACGTATTTGGCGCGTTTGCTGGCGGGCGATTCCTCGCTGACCGGGATGGACCACATGTTGGAAACCGTCGTAAACATCGCAATCGCGTAGAAGACCATAAAGAGATGCAATGTTGGGGTGAAGAACACGATGCCGAGCGTCGATAGCCCCATCAGCAAAACCAAAACGAGGATGGAGAGCTTGCGCCCGATGATGTCATTGAGGCCGTTCAGCAAGAAGATGAAGAAGGTGGGGGCCAGATAGAGGGCCTCATACCAGGAAAATGTTTCGGCGGAGATGCCGTATTCTTCAATGATGTACGGAATAGCTGTAGTCTTGATCATCGAGATGTATTGGTCCAACACGGCGACCAGTCCCATGAAAATGATGAGATAAACAAGATAATTTCTGCTGCGCGTGCGTATTTTGAAGTTGGATATAACTTCGGTTGTTGCGGTCATTGTTTTCCTTCCTTTACGATTTGTAGTCTGTACACTATCATACAACCCCTTGCTGACCTTGACATTACGTCTGAGGCATTGTAATACAGGAAATACCCAGGCTCATTCCCACTCAATCGTCGCGGGCGGTTTGCTGCTCACGTCGTAGACGACGCGGTTGACCGCCGGGATTTCGTTGACGATGCGATTGGCAACGCGACCGAGCAGGTCGTAGGGCAGCCGCGCCCAATCGGCGGTCATAAAGTCCTCGGTGGTGACGGCGCGCAGGGCGATGACGTGGGCATACGTGCGCCCGTCGCCCATCACGCCGACGCTGCGCACCGGCAGCAGCACCGCGAAGGCCTGCGCCGTCTCCCGGTAGAGGCCGGCGTTCCACAGCTCTTCCAGGAAGATCGCGTCGGCGGCTTGCAACGTGGCGACGCGCTCGCGGGTGATCTCGCCCAGGATGCGCACCGCCAATCCAGGCCCGGGGAAGGGGTGCCGCCAGACGAGTTTCTCCGGCAAGCCCAGTTCCAGGCCCACCTGCCGCACCTCGTCCTTGAAGAGATCGCGCAGCGGTTCGACCAGCGCCAGGTGCATATCCTCCGGCAACCCGCCGACGTTGTGATGCGACTTGATCTTGTGCGCGCTGGCGCTGGCGGCGCGGACGCCGGCACTTTCGATCACGTCGGGGTAGATCGTGCCCTGCGCGAGGAACGTCACATCGCCAAGCCGTCGCGCTTCGGCCTCGAAGACGCGGATAAACTGCTCGCCGATGATCCGCCGCTTCTGTTCAGGGTCGGTGACGCCTGCCAGCGCGTTCAGGAAACGATCCGATGCATCCACCATCACCAACCGGACGCCCAACGTCTCCTGGAACGTGGCCTTGACCTGCGCGGCTTCGTCGCGCCGCATCAGGCCCGTGTCCACGAAGATGCACGTCAGTTGGTCGCCGATGGCTTTGTGGAGCAGCGCCGCCACAACCGCGCTATCGACGCCGCCGCTCAACCCGCATACTACCTGCCCATCGCCGACTTGCGCGCGCACGCGGGCCACAGCCGCTTCGATAAACATCTCCGTCGTCCACGTCCCGTGACAGCCGCACACGGCGTAGAGGAACTGCCGCAGCATCGCGGCCCCATTGGGCGTGTGCCGTACCTCCGGGTGAAACTGCACACCGTAGACCCGGCCCGTGGCGTCGCCGATGGCGGCGAGGATGCCGCCGCTGCTGCGCGCCAGCACGCGGAAGTCCGGCGGCAGCGTCTCGACACGGTCGCCGTGGCTCATCCACACGGCCTGTTGCGCGGCAAGACCCGTGAACAGCGGTGTATCTGTTTCGAGGATGTCCACCTCGGCAGGACCATATTCGCGTGCTGTGCCCGGGACGACTTTCCCACCGAGCGCGTGCGCCAACAAATGCATCCCGTAGCAGATGCCGAGCACAGGCACATCGCTGCGGGTGACGTAGTCCGGCAGGGTCGGTGCGCCCGCGTCGTAGACGCTGTTCGGGCCGCCGGAGAGGATCAGGCCGACCGGACGGCGGGCCATCACCTGCGCTTCCGGCGCGTTCCAGGGCAGAATCTCGGCGTAGACCCGCTGCTCGCGGACGCGCCGGGCGATGAGCTGTGTGTACTGCGAACCGTAATCCAGGATGACGATGGTTTCTTGTTGCGCCACAGGAGCGTTCCTATAGATGTGAATTATGAATCAAGAATCACGAATACGAATCACGAATCACGAATTACGTTTGGGTGTGTTTCAAATGAATTGAACGGTCGTAGCCTAGCCCCTTGTGGGCGTGTGTTTGACTTGTGGGCGTGTATTTGACTTGTGGGCGTGTATTTGACTTGTGGGCGTGTATTTGACGCTCAAAACGGGCACAAGGCCCTAGGCTACAACACGGGCACAAGGCCCTAGGCTACAACACGGGCACAAGCCTAGGCTACAACACGGGCACAAGCCCCTAGACTACAACACGGGCACAAGCCCCTAGGCTACAACTGAAATGAAACACACCCATTACGTTTCACGCATCATGTACGTCGTCGGCAAAGATGATGCTGCCGTCGTCGCGCATC
>DYKY01000015.1:21380-37869 GCA_020722365.1 Thermoflexus sp. | reverse complement strand
GCCGCTCTATCTTAAGATTTTCTCCCAGTGCACACTCGCGCAGCTTCACGGAAGGTGCAAATGCGATAGCCCTGGGACTATTGTGGAAATGGGAAGGTCGCCAGGTCGCCGCCAGAGGCGCCGAGTGACGTGAGCCGGAAGCGCTCGTAGACGGCGACCGTCACCTTTGCCGGGCTTCCCTCGATGGTGTAGGGGTGCGGGTCGAACAGCGGCCCGTCGCGGATGATCCACTTGAGCGTTGGCAGCGCGCCGAGGCCGGGCTGGATGTCGTGCATGCCGAGCCACGCGCCTTCTGCGTCGAACACCCTTACGCTGACGGCGTAATCGTCGACAATGGGCCGCACCGTGCGCCAGCGCAGATTGAGCACCAACGTCTCGCCGCGTTGTGCTGCGTCGCTGCCGGTCAACACCATCTCGTCGCCGAAGGGGATGTAGCGCTCGCCGGGCGTGGGGGCAGGCAACGCCAGACCGAGCCGGTGCGCCGGGCTGCCGTCGGCGCGGGTGAAAATCAGGTGCGGCGACGTATCTGCCGAAACGGACAGCCGCACCGTCTGGCACGCGCCTGCACCCAGTGGGTGGACGAATGTGTGATTGTCCCCGGATTGGATGACCAGCGCCTGTCCCGGCCCGCACCAGTGCAGATACGCCGTTGCGCCGGTAGCGTCTGTATCATAATCGACGCCGCGCAGCCACGGCCCGCCGTTGACGATGACGCCGGGCCAGAAGCGGGTCACGGGCAGGGTGGGGAAGTCGCACGTGGATGTCAACTCCGGCAGCGAGACGTTGCCCAAATCCTGAAACGCGCCATCGATGACGGTATACGCGCCGAGCGTCGGATAAATGACGCCCGTGCAGCGATCCACCGGCAGGTGTAGAACAAGCTGCGTAAAGCGCACCTCGCCCATGGCGGTGTCGCTGCCAAGAAACTGATCGGTCTGCGCCAGCAATGCGCCGTTTGCATCCCAGAGGCGAGCAGTGAAGGATGGCGCGTCAGCGTGTGACCTACTCGCCTGCCACGCCAGATGCAATTCGACGCTGCGGCCTGGCACAACCTCCCCGACGAGGCGGTAACCCAACACCCGTACTGCGCCCAGGTCGGCATCCAATGGGATGAAGTCTGCATCGTCCGGCAGCGCCGTGAGGGGTCGCCGGTAGAAGCGGAACCCGCCGCCTACCGGCGTGGACGTCCAGCCGTCCCAGGTGTAGTTGTGCGTGCTGAAAAGTGCGCGGTCGCCGGCGGCTTCGGCGCGCGCACGCCATACGTTCTCGTACTCCTGTCCTGCGACCGGGTAAACATAGGCCACTTCCGCCTGCGTCCCCCCTTGTTCGACATGCTGCAACACCCACAACGGCGTGGCCCAATGCCAATCGGCAAGGATCAACGCATCTGGCTCCGCCGCCGCCAGCAATGGCGCGGTTCTGTCGCGGATGGACGTATCGGCGGCCAGTACTGCGAAATCAGGCACTTGTACGATGAGGTGGAGGAGCAGAACGCCATAAGTCAGGAGTACGGAGTACGGAGTACGGAGTAAGAAGCGATTCGTGATTCGTGATTCATGATTCATGACTCGCCGATTCGCTGATTCTCTAATTCGCCGATTCGAAATTCGTAATTCGTCATTCGCCATTCCGCTCACGCCCAACCCAAACGCGAGCACCATCGGCACGTAGGCCGGCATCAGGTATTCGATGGTCTGTGGGGCGCGGTAGGTGATCGTTACGAAGGTGTGCGCCGCCCACGCGAGGAAGAGCGCCGACGCCAGTTTCCCGTCGCGCCGGAGCAGCCACAGCCAGCTCAGGCCGGCGGCGACCAGGAAGACCGGTGGGAATTGCAGCCGGAAGAGGGTGGGGAGCAGCGGCAATCGCAGGGCCAGGTCCGAGGCAGTGGCGAAAGCAAACATATCCCCTTCGAAGCCGCGCGCCAGGACGTGATGCCAGAACCCCGCCCAGGTCGCCAGATCGCCCGGCGCGAGCGGGACATCCGCCATGCCGCCGCGCAGGGGCAGGTACAGTTGCGGGATCAACCACGCCAGCGCCGCGACGAGCGCCGCCTTCCGCCAGCGGCGCGGTTGGATGAACAGGCGCGGATCGACCAGCAGCAGGTAAAGCGCCCATCCCGCAGCGACGAAGATGAGCGAGGGGTGGTGCCCCACGCCCAGTCCCAGCGCCAGCGCGAGTTCGATCAGCGGTGGGATTTTGCCTTCGTCGATGGCTTTGCGCGGATCACCCGCGCTCTCGTGAGCGGCGGATTGCGATCCGCCGTAAGCGTTTGAGGTAAGGGTGGCTCGATAACGCGCCAGCGCCAGAAAGCCCCAGGCCGCGAAGAGCATCGTCGGCATACGGATGTTGGCAATCGTCGCCTGCGCCCAAAACGTGGAGGCGCCGCCGAACAACAAAGCCGCCGCTACTCCCCCGCCCTGCGCCGCGCGAGACGTGAATCCCCAGGCCGTGGCCCACGTGCGCACCGCCGCCGCGATGAGGACGAGCGTCGTCGCCGCCAACGCCGCGCTGAACAGGTTGACGCGAAACACCGCTGCCCCGAAGGGGATGAGGCGCATCCACAACGCACTGGCGACGGTGTAGAGCGGGTAGCCCGGCGGGTGGGCGATGCCCCACGTTGCCGCCGTGAGTTGGAATTCGCCGCTGTCGGCGGGGAGTACGTCGCGGGCGGTGGTGGCGGCGTAGAGGGCGAAGAAGGCAAACCATAGTAGACGGTAGACGGTGCGCGAATCTTCGCGCGACGGGAGACGGGAGGGGGAGAAGGAGAGGGAGGGGAGACGGGGGGTGGCATGGGAAAATCGCGCGCCGGGGTGGGGCGCGCGATTTTGTGGCGCCGGAGGGCGGTTGTCGGCCAAACTTACTCCGCCATCAGCTTCATGGCCCGCTCGGCAATGTGCGCGGGAGTGAAGCCGAATTCCTCCTTGAGGCGCTGGTAGGGCGCCGATGCGCCGAAGCGGTTGAGGCCGATGATGTCGCCGTAGCTGCCCACGTAGCGCTCCCATCCCAGGGTGACGCCGGCCTCAATCGCCAGTCGCCTGGTGACGTTCGGGGACAGGATGGTGTACTTGTAAAAGAGCGGTTGCTGCTCGAAGAGTTCCCACGAGGGCATGCTCACGACCCGCGCGCCGATCCGCCGCTCTTGCAGCAGCTTCTGCGCTGCCAGTGCGTCGGCGACCTCGGAACCGGCGGCGATGAGGATGATGTCCACGCGATCCAGCGGCGATTCGCTGAGCACATACGCGCCGCGCGCCACGCCTTGCATCGCCTGGGTGGCAGTCTCTTCCAGGATGGGGAGGCTCTGCCGGGTCAGCGCCAGGGCTACGGGACCGTGTTTGTGTGCGAGCGCCACTTTCCACGCGGCGGCGGTCTCGTTGGCGTCCGCCGGGCGGATCACCGTCAGCCCGGGGATGAGGCGCAGCGACATCACGTGCTCCACCGGCTCGTGGGTGGGGCCGTCCTCGCCGACATAGATCGAATCGTGGGTGAAGATGTAGATCACGGGCAGCTTCATGATCGCGGCGAGTCGCACGGCCGGGCGCGCGTAATCGGAGAAGACCATAAACGTGCCGCCGTAGACTTGTAGCCCGCCGTAGAGCGCCATCCCGTTGAGCAGGCTGCCCATTGCGTGTTCGCGCACGCCGAAGTGGAAGTTGCGTCCTAGCGGATTTTCCCTGGAGAAGTCGCCGAAGCCTTTCAGATACGTGTTGTTCGACGGTTCCAGGTCCGCCGAACCGCCGAGTAGCTCCGGCAAGGCCGACGCAATGGCGTTGAGCACCTTGCCGGAGGCCGCGCGCGTCGCCATTGCGCCGCCATCGGGGCGGAAGTGTGGCACGGCCTTCTCCCAACCTGCCGGCAGTTCGCCCTTGAGGACGCGCTGCAACTCGGCGGCTTCCTGAGGATAGGCGGACTCGTAGCCGGTGAGCATGTCGCGCCATTTGGCTTCGGCGCGCTCGCCCTGGGGGACGGCGAGCCGGTAGTGCGCGATGACGTCGTTGGGGACGAAGAACGGCTCCTGCGAAGGCCAACCGAAAGCCTCTTTCGTCAAACGAATCTCCTCATCACCGAGCGGCGCGCCGTGCGCTTTGGCGCTGCCCTGCATGTTTGGGCTGCCGTGCGCGATGGTGGTCTTGCAGGCGATGAGATGAGGCTGCCCCTTCACCGCTTTCGCCGCGCGGATGGCGGCGTCGATGGCGTCGATGTCGTGTCCATCGACGGCCTGCACGTGCCAACCGTAGGCGCGGAAGCGCGCCTTCACATCTTCGGTGAAGGTAATGCCGGTGGAGCCTTCGATGGAAATGCCGTTGTCATCGTAGAAATAGATCAAGCTGTCCAGCCCCAGGTGTCCGGCGAGGGATGCGGCCTCGTGGGAGACGCCCTCCATCATTTCGCCATCGGAGACAATCGCGTAGATGAAGTGATCGAAGAGGGCGTAGTCGGGACGGTTGAAGCGCGCCGTCAGGTGTTTCTGTGCGATGGCCATGCCGACGCCGTTGGCGAAACCCTGCCCCAATGGGCCGGTCGTTGTCTCGACCCCGAGGTCGAGGTCGTATTCGGGATGGCCGGGCGTTTTGCTCCCCCACTGGCGGAACTGCTGGAGGTCTTCCATCGCTATGGGATAGCCGGTGAGGTGCAGCAGGCTGTAGAGCAGCATCGAACCGTGCCCGGCGGAAAGGATAAAGCGGTCGCGGTTGGGCCAGCGCGGATTGCGCGGGTTATGCTTCAGGTGGCGCGTCCACAGCACGTAGGCCACGTCGGCCATGCCCATCGGCATACCGGGATGCCCGGACTTGGCTTTTTGGACGCCATCCATCGCCAGAACGCGCAGAGCGTTGATACAGTTTTGATCTAAGGTCGTTTTTGGCATTGAAATCCCTCCTGATTGTCGTTGTGTTTTTTTGTCAGCAGATTAAGCAGATTAAGCAGATTTTTTGCCCGTTTATAGAGCACAATCTGCTAAGTTTGCTGATAAACTAGCGTTTTGTTCCGCACACCATCTCTATAATGAGTTCGGTGGGGAAGCGCAGCGTGTTTCCGGCGGTTTCTGCCTTGGCGATGGCGGCCTTGATGCGCTGTACGCCCGCTGCGTATGCCGCATCGCTCAACAGCGCCAGTTGCGACGATGTGTGTTTTTGTAAAAACGGATCGTTGAGCACGGTTGCGCTCGTTTTGTGATCGATGATACGTTTGACCGGCCGACGCTCGACCCGTTCAACCCCGGCGACATGCATCCAGTCTATCACGGTTTCCCACGATGGAAAGCGCGCCAGGTCGGTCTCGTACGTCCCTGGGAAGTAGTCGTAGACGTACCGGCTTTCGCGTTGCCGATGCGGGTCCATGCCGAAACGTGTCATTAAGGTGTCTTGAAATCGTACACGGATTTGACGAATTCTATGGATTTTATCCAGACTATCCATGAAATCCGTGTTCATCCGTGTACCGATTCTGACGGGATTTCTATATTCGCCAGCGCCCGCAAGGCCACGGTGACGCGGCGCGGTGACTCGGTGAGCAGGCCGAGGTCTTCCCAGTATTGTCCAAGCCGTGCGAGTGTACGCTGCGAGATCCGTCCATCGAAGGCCGCGTGCAGTTTACCGAGTTTGAAATAGCCGTTTAACTCCTCGATGGTGTAGGCGATGATTTCGCGTTCCAGCGCGTTCAGCTCTGGGAACGACGACGGCGGGCGCACCTGTGGATCGATGATGGCTGCCGATAGCATCTCCATCCAGAGAGTAGCGTCCTGGATGAGCCGTCCCATTTGGAAGTAGAGGCGATTTGACCACTCGGCTTCGCCGTCCAGGTCGTGGATGAAGGGCGGGGAATCGACCAGTGTACCGTAAGCGGCGAAGGGAAAATCGGCGGCGTTGAACAGCCCTACCGTTGGGGTGACGGCTTCGGCGCGCAGCACGTCCCAACGCTGCTCGGTCACGGTAAAATCCAGATCGAACGTCACCAGGATGCCGCCGGTCAGGCGCCAATACCAGCGCGCACCGATACGGCCCTGGTAGCCCGGGATGCGTGCGGCAACAGCTTCCAGGATTTGGTCCGCTAATTTTAACGTTTGATACGAAGGGTAAAATCGAGCCATGCGTGTATTCTTTGCTATGACGCCAACATTTCGCTGACCCGCCGCTCTTCTTCCTCGCGGGTCGTAATCTCACCATCGAGGCGCGCTGCACGGAGCGTCTCGAAGATGTGACGGTACGTTGGTCCGGGCGGCAAGCCGAGTTTCTTTAAGTCCTTGCCGGTCATCTCGCACTGCACGTGACGCCACTCGCGCGCGTAGCGTTCTAGCCTGGCTTGGATTGCCGGATTGTCACTTGCCAGCCAGCCCAAAGGCAGCAATTCATCCGCCAGTGGCTCGAGCAGCGTCACGATCTGGCTGGGGCGCTCCAACGACTCCAGCTTCGAAAGCGTTTCATGCAGGGCCGGCAGGGCGCGTAATCCACTGCTGATGCGGCGCGGGATGAGCAGGCGCTTGATCAAGTGCTCTATGGCTTCAGGGGGCACTCGATAGAAGAACAGCCCATAATAGAAGAAAGCGATTTCGTCTGCTGCAATATCCCACAGCGCCAGATTCTCCGGCTGGCGCAGGCAGGCAAACCGTTCGTGCAGCCACGCGTCGCTGACCAGTTCCGGGTGGATGTGGGCGAGCGCGCCGAGCGCCTGGAGCCGGTCGAGTGCGGCCTCTGGTTGCGCTTCGTGGAAGATCAGGTCGAGTTCGTGGCGGATACGCCCACCGGTGATACGGTCGAGCATTGGCAGCGCATTGGCGATCAGGCTCTCGCTTTGCAGGTCCAGGTGGAAGCCCAGGCGCGCCTCAAAGCGCGCGGCGCGCAGGATACGTGTGGGATCGTCGATGAAGCTAAGGCTGTGCAGTACGCGAATCACGCCGCCCTCGAGATCGGCCTTGCCTCCGTAGAAGTCTAGCAATTCCCCCCAGCGCTGCGGATTGAGACAAATGGCGAGCGTGTTGATCGTGAAATCGCGCCGGTGCAAATCCTGCTTGATCGAACTGCGCTCCACCAGCGGCAGCGCCGTCGGATGCTCGTAGAACTCCGTCCGCGCCGTCACCAGGTCGATGAACTGGGGGAGGGATTCGATTTTGGATTTTGGATTTTGGATTTTAGATGGGGCATTTGTGATGCGTGATGCGTGATTGGCCATTTCCGCCGCCCCATTTCTCATTTCCAATTTCTCATTTCTTACTTTTAGTTTTTCCCACTCCGGTAGCGTCCACTTCACCGTTCCAAACCGGCTGTGGGTGTGGATTTCGCCGCCGAACTTTTCCGCCAACGCCTTGCCGAGTGTGATGGCGTGCCCTTCTACGACAATGTCCACGTCCACGAGAGGCTGGCCCAAGAGCAGGTCGCGCACGATACCGCCGACAAAATAGACGTTGTAGCCTTGCTGCGCGGCCAATTCGCCGATTTGCCGGATCAGCGCGAGCAGCGGTGCGGGGAAGTAGTGTTCCATACGGCGGATGATGTCCTGCTGTACGGCGTTGGCCTCTAAAAGCGGCAACCGGATCAGGTCCGTGCGCGTCACCACACCGATGAGTTGTCCCTCTTCGACAACCGGAATCTGGCCCCACCCGGTCTGGATCATCAGCGCGCGCACCCGTTCCACCGAATCCTCCGGCGAGACGCTGACCGCGCCGTGTTGCATAACGCGCTCCACGGGCTGGTATTCCCACTGATGCTGCCTGGCGCGGTCTACCGCGTTACGTGTGACCAGACCCAGGATGTCGCCTTCCGGGCCGACGACGGGGAACCCCTCGTGACCGGTGCGCAGCATGTGCTGGTAGACGGCATGAACTGGCTCGCTGGCGCGCACGGTGCGGACACCGAGTGACATCACATTGCGCACTTTGACGCGCGGGCGCACGAAGTCGGGGAGCAGGTTGTGCAGCTCGGTGAACACGTCGACGGCCTGACGGTGGCGGATGAACGCAGCGGCCGCGCGGTCGTGGCCGCCGCCGCCGAAGTGTGCGGCGACCTCGGCTACGTTGATATCGCCCGTGCTGCTGCGGGCGACGAATTGCGTGTTGCCGTTGATCTCGACGAGCACAAACAACGCCGAGGGGTCGAGCAGGTCGCGTAGTTTGTGCGCCAGCGTCGAGATTTCCTCGTCGGTATCGGGCGGCGACTTTGCCCAACTCACAACCACGGGATGCCCGTCGATCTCCAACGTTTCGACGTGCTCTTTGAGCGCATCGTAGATCGTCTGCTGCGTGGGGGTGAGGGGATGTTCGAGAAAGTCGGCGACGACTTCCAGGCTCGCGCCTTGTTCCATCAACCAGGCGGCGGCGCGCAGGTCGCGGGACGAGGTGGCGGCGTAGGTGAGGTTGCCGGTGTCTTCGTAGATGCCGGCGAGCATCAACGTGGCCTCGACGCGTGAAACAGGCGTCAGGCGTGCGGAGAGCGCCTCGACGAGCAGGGTGGTCGTCGCGCCTAACGTCTCGCCCTGGAAGCGCCATCCCACCGGTAAAACGTCGGGTGGGGTGTGGTGGTCGATCACCATCACGTCATTGACGTCCTTGCTCATGCCGCGCACGTAGGTGAGGCTCTGCGTATCCACCAGGATCACGCGGCGGACGTGTTGTCCACGGGGGAGGGTGTCCGGGTCGACGAACGGCAATCCCGCGCCGTAGAGCGCCAGGAACGACTGTACGTTGCCGTTGACGCGGCGCGGCAACACCGGGCGCGCATTCGGGTACAACTTGTGCGCACCCAGCGAGCTGGCAATCGCGTCGAAATCTGCGTTTTCGTGGGTTAGAATGACGTGCATACAATGATTATAGCATGAAACGGGAGACGTGAGGCGTGATGCTTGATACTTGATGCGTGAAGGCGTCGTACGTCGTTTGCCTGTTGACGATGTTTTGGTGAAATGTATAATTGTTATGTGGCTCAATGACACACGAAAGGGTGCCATGATGTATCGCACACAAATTCTGCTCAGGCCGGAGCAACATAAAATCTTGACCGACATCGCGTCTCAGGAAAAGCGCAGCTTGTCTGAAGTCATTCGTGAGATGATCGATAAACAAATCGCCGCGCGCCAGCAAAAGGCGTTGGCTGCCGCCGCGCAGGCTTTGCTGGTCGATTACCAGACGGATGCGGAGCTGACGGCGTTCCAGGCCTTGGCCGGGGATGATTTCCATGCGTAAGGGGGAAATCTGGCTAATCAACCTCGATCCGACGATTGGCGCGGAAATTCGTAAAACGCGTCCGGCGGTTATCGTCAGCGAGGACGCCATTGGCGTTTTGCCTCTATGCGTAATCGTGCCGTTGACGGACCGGAAAGACCGTTATGGGGTAGCTCCCTGGATGATTCGGATTTTGCCCGACGCGCAAAACGGGCTATTTAAACCTTCCGCGGCGGATGCTTTTCAGATTCGGTCGGTGTCGCAAGAGCGTTTTGTGCAATGTCTGGGCGTGCTAACCCGTGATCAACTCCGTAAGATTTTAGGGGCAATCCAAGTCGTGATCGGTGCGGTTTGACGGATTGTCTGATATAATAGGACTTTAGTGTGGATCCCATTCTGTGAGCAAAGGCGGCTTGGCGACGATGAATCGATATAAAGTGATCGTGAACCCCATTTCTGGCCGTGGCAACGGTGAACAATCTATCCCGCTGATCAAAAGTCTGTTGGAACAGCATGGCCTCTCTTACGATCTGGTGCGCACCGAGCGCCCAGGCCACGCGATTGCGTTGGCGCAGCAGGCCGCTGTGGATGGCTATGATGTGATCGTCGCGGCGGGCGGCGACGGGACGGCCAACGAGGTGTTGAACGGGCTGATGCAGGCCAAACAAACAGGCGCGGATGCGGCGATGGGCATCCTGTGCGTGGGGCGCGGCAACGACTTTGCGTTTGGCGTGGGCGTTCCGCCCACGGTGGAAGCCGGATGTGACGCGCTGGCAGCAGATCATCGTCGCCTCATCGACGTGGGGTGGGTGGAAGGCGGCCTGGTTCCGCAGGGCCGTTACTTTGGCAACGGCGTGGGCGTCGGCTTCGATGCGGTGGTGGGCTTCGAGGCGCTGAAGATGAAGCGGCTCAGCGGTTTCGCGTCGTACATCGTCGCGGCGCTCAAGACGGTCTTCCTCTACTATCGCGCGCCGCTGCTGCGCATCGAATATGGCGCTTTCACGGTGACGCAACCTTTCTTGATGGTCTCGGTGATGAACGGGCGGCGCATGGGCGGCGGTTTTATGATGGCGCCGGACTCCAGCCCCGACGATGGTCTCTTCGACCTGTGTCTCGCAGCGCATGTCAGCCGCGCGGCGATCTTCCCCTTCATCCTGCGTTTTATGAAGGGGACGCAGGCCACGCACAACGCGATCACGACCGGGCGCGCGGAGCACGTCACCGTGAGGGCGGTGGAAGGCGTGCTGCCCGCTCATGCTGACGGCGAAACCATCAGTATCGAGTCGCGCGAACTGGCGATGCATATCCTGCCGCGCCAGCTCAAGGTCGTTAGCCCGGAGACAGCGTGATGTTTGCGCAATGGTTGGTCAACACCACGCTCAGGGGCCTGACGGACGTCATCTGCCGGGTCGATGACGCGCAACTGGAGCGCGTGCCGCAGCATGGCCCGTTGATCGTGGTCGCCAATCACATCAACTTTCTGGATGCGCCGGTGCTGTTCTCGCGAGTGCATCCGCGCCGCGTGACCGGCTTTGTGAAGTCTGAAACCTGGCAAAACCCCACATTGGGCCTGCTCTTCGACGTGTGGAAGACGATTCCGCTGGAGCGCGGCGCGGCCGATGTGGGCGCGTTCCGCGAAGGTTTGGCGGCGCTGGAAGAAGGTGCAATTCTGGCGGTCGCGCCCGAAGGTACGCGCAGCGGGCACGGACGTTTGCAGCCGGGCCGTCCCGGCGTGGTGCTGCTGGCGCTACACAGCGGCGCGCCGATCTTGCCGCTGGTTTACTATGGCGCGGAACGTTTTCACGATAACGTCCGGCGTTTGCGCCGCACCGATTTCCGCATCGTGGTTGGACAGCCGTTTTACTTGGACGCGCGCGGGGTCAAGGTAACGCGGGATGTGCGCCAGACTATGGTGGACGAGATGATGTACCAGATTGCCGCCCTGCTCCCGCCGGACTATCGCGGCGTCTATGCTGACCTGGCATCTGCCACCGAACACTACCTGCATTTTCCCGATGGCAGCGCCAGCAATCTTCCTCGTCAACGGATTATAACGGATTGATTTCCGACCTTTGACTTTCGACTTTGAACTCTTGCTAAAGGAGCAACCGATTATGCCATTGCAACTTTACGATACCTACACCCGCTCGGTGCGCGAGTTCGAACCGCTGCATCCGCCGGAGGTGGGAATGTATACCTGCGGGCCGACGGTCTACGATTACGCGCACATCGGCAACCTGCGCACGTATATTTTCGAGGATGTGCTGCGCCGCGCGCTAGTCTTCAACGGCTACACCGTCAAACACGTGATGAACATCACCGACGTGGGCCATTTGACCTCCGACGCCGATACCGGCGAGGATCGCATGGAAAAAGGCGCCCGGCGTACCGGTATGTCCGCCTGGGAGATTGCCGAGATGTACACGCGGGAGTTCCAGGCCGATATGGCGCGTCTGAACATCCAGCAACCGACGATCTGGTGCCGGGCCACAGATCACATTGCAGAGCAGATCGAGACTATCAAGTGCATCGAGGCGCAAGGCTTCACTTACCGCACATCGGACGGCATTTACTTCGACACGTCGAAGCTGCCGGATTACGGCTATCTGGGCCGGCTGGACATCGAAGGGCTACAATCCGGCGCGCGCGTGGATCGTGGCGAGAAGCGCAACATCACGGACTTCGCGTTGTGGAAGTTCAGCCCGCCCGGCCAGCAACGCCAGATGGAGTGGGACAGCCCGTGGGGGGTGGGGTTTCCCGGCTGGCACATCGAATGTTCGGCGATGTCCGCCAAGTACCTGGGGACATTCTTCGACATCCACTGCGGCGGCGAGGATCACATCACAGTGCATCACACCAACGAAATCGCGCAGACGCAGGCGTGCTACGGCACGCGCCTGGCGAATTTCTGGCTGCATGGCTACTTCCTGCAGATCGACCAGGCGCGCATGGGCAAGTCCGTGGGCAATTTCCTGCGCGTGCAGACGTTAATTGATGCGGGTTACGATCCATTGGCTTACCGCTTTATGTGCCTGGGCGCGCACTACCGCTCGCGCTTGAGCTTCACGTGGGAAGGGTTGGATGGGGCGCAGACGGCGCTCAATCGGCTGCGCGCGGCGGTCTACGGGTGGGGTGAAGCCGGCGCGCCGGATGAGGACTATGTCGACAAGTTTTCGGGGTACGTCAACGATGACTTGAACATGCCGCGCGTTTTGGCATTGGTGTGGGACCTGGTCAAGAGCGACTTGCCCGACGCGACCAAGAAGGCGACGATGTTCTTCTTCGATCAGGTGATGGGATTGCGCCTGGCGGAGTGGAAGCCGGTCGAAGAGGCAATCCCCGAATCGATTATGGCGCTGGTCGAACAGCGTACCGCTGCCCGCAAGGAGAAACGTTGGCAAGACGCCGACGCCCTGCGCGCCCAGGTCGCCGCAGCCGGCTACGAGATCGAAGACACGCCGCAAGGCCCGCGCGTGCACAAACACGCCTAGCGCCGCAACTCGCCCGCGTGGATTACGTACATACATTTGTGTTGAACTCACGCCAAAACGCGAACCTTCAACTTTTAACCTGAAACTTGCAACCATTTTAGGAGGGTATGGCAATGAAGAGTCACGAGATCGATTATCAAATTTATGGCGACGACCTGCAATTCGTCGAAATCGAGCTGGATCGCGGCGAAACTGTGATCGCCGAAGCCGGGGCGATGGTCTATATGGAGAGTGGCATCAGCTTCGAGTCGAAGATGGGGGATGGCTCCAAAGTCAGCTCTGGTTTCTTTGACAAGGTGCTGGATGTGGGCAAGCGCGTCATCACGGGCGAGTCGCTCTTTATGACGCACTTCACCAGTGGCTATGAAGGCAAACGGCACATCGCTTTCGGTGCGCCGTATCCGGGCAAAATTATCCCGATTGATCTGGATGAGGTCCACGGCGAGTTAATCTGCCAGAAGGATTCGTTCCTCTGCGCAGCGATGGGTACCGAGATCAGCATCGCGTTCAGCAAGAAGATCGGCGCGGGACTGTTCGGCGGCGAGGGCTTCATTCTGCAGCGGCTGCGCGGCGACGGATTGGTTTTCATCCACGCGGGTGGCACGATTGTCGAAAAGCGCCTGGAAAACGACAAAATCCTGATCGACACCGGCTGTCTCGTCGCCTTCGAGAGCCAGATCGACTATAACATCGAGCGCGCGGGCAACCTCAAGTCGATGATCTTCGGCGGCGAGGGCCTCTTCCTGGCGACGCTACAAGGCACGGGGCGCGTGTGGATTCAATCGTTGCCGTTCTCGCGCCTGGCCGACCGTATCTTGCAATCTGCGCCGCACGCCGGGGGTGGCAAGACAGTCGATGAAGGCTCGGTTGTACGCGGCTTGACCAAGTTGATGGGGAGTTAGCGCGTCAAAACGACGTGTACGATCGCAATGAACCGCCGGAATTTGTTTGAATTCCGGCGGTTTTGCAGTGGCGGACGACGATCAGACTATCTGGGGAGGAAGCAATGCGTATCAAATACTTTACTGTTTTGTTGGTGATTTTGATGAGTACGCTTTTGGCGGGCTGTGCTACACCCGCACCCACCGCGCCGGAAACTGTTGTACACCCTGTGCCGTCGCCGGTGTCGGCGCAGTTGCAGGCGCTACCGGCAGATGTGACGCCAAAAATGGTGGAAGAACTGCGTACGACCGGTGTCATCGTCGTCATCGACGTGCGGGAGCCGGACGAATTCGCCGAAGGCCGTATTCCCGGTTCGACGTTGATCCCGTTAGGGGAATTGGCGGAGCGGACGGACGAAGTGCCTACGGATAAGCCGGTGGTGATGGTCTGTCGGAGTGGAAATCGCAGCGCCGAGGCCGTGCGACTCTTGCAGAAGGCGGGTTTCACGAACATTCACAATATGACCGGCGGCATGATCGCGTGGACTGCCGAGGGCTACATCCCTGAAGCAGAGCGCTAGCTGCTGTTATTGTAGCGGGCAATCTGCTGTTCGATAAACGTGCGCGATGCCCGCAGCGTTTCGACATCTTCGACGCCCGCCAGTTCGATGATGAGCGGCCCGCCATAGCCGACGGCATCCAGCGCGTGCAGGATGGCGCGCCAGTCGAGGATGCCGTCGCCAAGCGGTAGGTGGCGCGGCCCGGCGGGATCGTAGTCGGCAAGATGCACCGTCGTCAGGCGGGTGTTCATCGCGTGGATCAGGGCGGCGGGATCGGTAGGCGTTTCGCCGGCCTGGAAGCTGTCGAAGGTGAAGCCCACCGGAACGCTATGCTCCTTGAGAGTGTGAATCTGCTCCGGCGTGCGCAAGTAGCACCAGCTCACATTTTCGAGGCACAATGTCACGCCAGCGGCGCGGGCCTGTTCGGCGGCCCAGGTTGTGCTCTCCAGAAAGCGTGCGACGAACGCCGGAGTTTTGAAACCAAAGCGAATGCCATGCCATGTGAGCGCCCGCGCTTCCAGCCGGTTGGCGATTTCCAGCGTGTGCATAAAACGCTCGCGGGCCTCTGCCAACATCCTCGGGTAGGTCGACCACAGTTCGAAGAAGTCATTGTGCAGGTGCAGCGAGTGAACGCGCACTCCGAAAGCGCGGCGGCGTTCGTTTAATGTCTTTCCGAAGGCGGGAGTGTATTCCTCCCGCGTTTGCAGAAAGACTTCCGCGACCGGGAAGCCGAGTTCACCGGCGGCGGTTAATGCGTTCTCCGTCAGATGCGTTGGATAAAGCGCCGCCGTAGAGACGCCGATTTCGGGTTGGTACATGTGACCTCCTTGCGAAAAGCAAACCCTTCGAGTGTGAACCTCGAAGGGTTTTTCGTGGGCGTATTGTAACCGCGATGGCGTTGCCGTCAATCGGCGACAGCGATGGGTCTGGCGGGATTTTGCCATCTGCGTCAGGCGATGCGCACGTTCCGTGTGGACCGCATCCGGCGCGTGACGCCGCTGAAAATACCCTTCACGATCCCGCGTGATTTCTCGGCGCGCGACTTCATCACCCAAACGCCGAGTTTTGAGCAGAACTACTTGCCGAAGTCCGAAGTTCGGAGTAGTATGAGAGTATCACATTGTGCACAGTTTTCATCAAGCAGATTCTACGGCCCAGATGTGCGAAAGGATGATGAGCATGGAGAAATCTCGCATTCTGGTGGTAGGCGATGCGTGCCCGGCGGCCCACGATGTCGCTGGAATGTTGCGTGCTGCCGGCGATCTCGTGGTGAACGCGGCGACAGTTGAGGATGCGCTCCAAACTGTTGGAAAAGCCGCACTGGATTTGATTGTGATGGATGTTGCACCGGGCAGCGCATTGGAGAGCCTGCAAGTCGCCGAGAAACTGCGCGCGGGTTCCAACGCCCCGGTGATCTATCTGGTCTTCGCCGATGACGCGCTCCTCTTGCAGCGCGCAGGTATTAGTGCGCCTCATGGCTATCTGCTCAAACCCGTCCGTGCTCTTGAGTTGGGCGGCGCGATTCAGGTGGCGTTGTATCGGCGTGATATGGAACGGCGGTTGGCGGAGCGTGAGGCGAGTTATCGCGGCCTGTTCGAAGACACACCATTCTGCGTGTGGGAAGAAGATTTCAGCGCGGTCAAAACCTATCTGGATGAGCTGCGTGCGGCAGGTGTGGATGATTTGGACCATTATCTGCATGAAAACCTGGATATTGTGCAGCACTGCGCCTCCCTCGTCAAGATTGTCAACGTCAACCAGGCTGCGGTGGAGTTGTTCGGCGCTCCAGATAAAGCCTCGTTGCTACAAGGCGTGGATAAGCTGTTTGTCGAGCAATCTTTAACGTCCTTTGCTGACGAATTGATTGCTTTTTCTCGCTGGCAGAAACGTTTCGAGAGTGAGAGTGTGGGCCGTAAGTTCAACGGTGACTTGATCGACACGCTATTTCAGGCCACACTCGTTTCTGGCTACGAGGAAACGTGGGGCAAAGTCTTTATCACGGCTGCCGACATCACCGCCCGCAAACGCGCCGAAGCGGAATTGGTGCAAGAGCGGCAGTTGTTGCGGGCGGTCGTGGACCATTTACCCGATGCTGTCTACACAAAAGACCTGCAGGGCCGCAAAATGCTGGCGAACCGTGCGGACCTCGACAATATGGGCCTGGCGACGGAAGAGGAAGTGCTGGGGAAAACCGACTTTGACATTTTCCCGTTCGATGTTGCCGCACATTTCGATGCCCAAGACCGGCAGGTGTTTAGCACAGGACAACCACAGCTTAACCATGAGGAGTACCTGTGTAATGATCAGGGTCGCTGCGTCTGGCTGCTGAGTTCTAAACTGCCGCTTAAGGACTCAGCCGGCCATGTGATCGGCCTGGTGGGCATTGCTCGCGACGTTACTGAGCGCAAG
>DYKY01000015.1:0-21280 GCA_020722365.1 Thermoflexus sp. | reverse complement strand
CGAGCGGACGATTGCGCTGTTGCACCTGATCAATGAGAGCGACGATTTACACGATCTCGTGGAATCAGTCTTAACCCTGTTGCAGCACGAGTTGGACTATGAGGCGGTGGGCCTGCGTCTCAAACAGGGGGACGACTTCCCGTACTACGAGACCCGCGGATTCCCGCCTGAGTTTGTGCAAGCCGAAAGCTCTTTGTGTGCCCTGGATCAGCACGGCGAACTGGTGCGTGATAGTGTGGGCAATCCTGTGCTGGAGTGTATGTGTGGCAACGTTCTCTGCGGGCGCTTCGATCCGGCCTTGCCGTTCTACACCGGGCGCGGCAGCTTCTGGACCAACAGCACTACCGCGCTCTTGGCTTCCACGAGCGAAGCCGACCGGCAGGCGCGCATGCGCAATCGCTGCAACGGCGAAGGCTACGAATCGGTGGCGCTGATTCCGATGCGCGCAGCCGCGGAGACGATTGGGCTGTTGCAATTCAATGACCACCGGGTAGGGCGCTTTGATCCACAGACGATCGCGTTCCTGGAATACCTGGCCGATAGCCTCGCCACGGCGCTTGCGCACCGGCGCACCGAAGCCGCGTTGCGTGAGAGTGAGGCGCGCTACCGCAGTTTGGCCGATGCCACGACCGATGCAATTTACAGCCATTATGTGGGCGAAGACGGCAGGCCGGGGGCGCTCTTTGAGGTCAATGACGTCGCCTGTCGTATGTTGGGGTATACACGCGAGGAGCTTTTGCGTATGGAGGTCGCCGACGTCGATGCGTCCGACTCCGGTGCAGATATTCCGGCGTTGATGGCCGAGTTGGCAGAGGGTAAGGATGTACTATTCTTGCAGACGCACGTCGCTCGTGATGGACGACATATTCCGGTAGAAGTCCACGCCCGCATGTCTACTTATCAGGGCAAGCCGGTGATCTTTTCCACGGTGCGCGATATCACGGAGCGTTTGCGTGCCGAAGAGGAACGCAAGCAAGTTGAGCAGGAACGGGAACGATTGCTCCTTCAGGTGCAGGAACAGACCCGCCAGATGCAGCAGATCATGGACACGGTCCCCGAAGGCGTGCTGTTACTGGACGCTGAATGGCGTGTGGTATTGTGCAATCCCTTGGCCCTGACTTATCTGCCGGTATTGACGGAGACCGCAGTGTGGGAAACCGGCCAGACGTTGACGGTGCTTGGCGGGCATCCTATTGCCGAGTTGCTCAGCCCCCCGCCGCATAGACTGTGGCACGAGGTTGACGAAGACCGGCGTCATTTCCAGATTACTGCCCATACCATCGGAACCGGGCCGATGAAGGGGGGTTGGGTGCTGGTCATCCGCGATGTGACCGAAGAATACGCCATCCGTGAAACGGCGCAGCGCCAGGATCGCCTGGCGACGGTGGGGCAGCTCGCCGCCGGCATCGCTCACGACTTCAACAACATCCTCGCGGGGATCGTCCTCTACAGCCAGATGTCGCTGCGGACGCCGAACCTGCCCCCGCCTCTGCAAGAGCGTCTCAACATCATTGCCAATCAGGCCCATCGGGCCGCCGACCTCATCAATCAGATCCTGGACTTTAGCCGCAGTACAGCGTTGGATCGTCTCCCGTTGGACCTGGTCCCTTTGCTTAAAGAGCAAGTCAAACTGTGGGAGCGGACTTTGCCGGAGAACATTCGCGTCGACTTTGTTTATGGTGCGGACAATTACACGATTGACGCCGACCCCACGCGGATGCAGCAGGTGTTCATGAATCTGGTGGTGAACGCGCGCGACGCCATGCCGGACGGAGGGACGTTAAGCATTGAACTAACACGTTTGCGGGTCACCAAACCGAAATATGCGCCACTGCCCAATATGGCCGTAGGGGATTGGGTACAGATTGCGATATCGGACACCGGAACGGGTATTCCTGAAGATGTGCTGCCGTACATTTACGATCCTTTTTTCACGACGAAATCGAAGGGGAAAGGTACTGGTCTGGGGTTATCGCAAGTGTATGGCATCGTCTCCAGCCACGATGGATTTGTCGATGTGCATACCGAGATGAACGTCGGTACGACCTTCTTTCTCTACTTCCCTGCGTTGGCCTTGCCGAAATCGCCTGTGGACGCTGTTTCCGGTGATCTGTCCTTGGGTCACGGCGAGACGATCCTCGTGGTGGAGGACAATGCTGCCGCCCGTGCGGCCATCGTGGCCAGCCTGGAACTGCTGAACTATCACGTTGTGGAGGCCGAGAACGGCAAGGCAGCTCTGAAGGTTTTTGCTGAACACCGCGAGGACATCGCGCTGGTACTGAGCGATCTGGTGATGGCGGAAATGGGCGGCAAGGCGCTGGCGCAGGCGCTGCACGAGCAGGCCCCGGCACTGCGTGTCGTCTTGATGACCGGTCATTCTCTGACCGAGGAACGTGAGATGTTACGTGAAGCCGGCGTCGTGGCGTGGATTCAGAAGCCACCGGAACTCGAATATCTGGCGGAGACGCTGGCTAAGGCATGTGCGGGCGAGCTGGACTCCGCTCATGACCAGGGCAGATGATTGAGGTCGACGTTTCCTCCCGAAAGGATGATGCCGATCCGCCGGCCACAGACCAGATCGGGATGCTCAAATACCGCCGCTACCGGTACAGCCGCCGAAGGCTCGATGATGATCTTCATCCGTTCCCATATCAGCCGCATCGCAGCGACAATCCCGGCTTCGGTCACGGTGGCGATTTCACTGACATGCTCATAGATGATCGGGAAGCTGATGTCGCCGAGGAAAGTCCGCAAACCATCGGCGATGGTATAGGCATTGGTGGGTGGATAAATACGACCATCGCGCAACGAACGGGCTGCATCGTCCACCGTTTCGGGTTCTGCGCCGATCACGCGTGTGCGTGGAGACAGCGCCTTGACCGACAAAGCCGTTCCCGCCAGCAATCCTCCGCCTCCGACCGGCGTCATCACGACATCGAGATCGGGAACGTCTTCAAGTAGCTCCAATGCTGCTGTTCCCTGTCCTGCAATCACGTAGAAGTCGTTGGACGGATGGATGAAAACCGCTCCGGTTTGTTCGAGCACTGTTTGGACCGTTTGCTCCCTGTCGAGCGGAGTGGACCCCGCCCAAACGATCTTAGCGCCGTAATCTTGCACCGCTGCCACCTTAACCGGGGGTGCATCTTCCGGCATCACCACGATGGCAGGTATGCCACGCAGCCCCGCCGCAAAGGCGATGGCCTGGGCGTGATTGCCCGACGAATGGGTCGTCACTCCATGCCGCGCCTCGTCTTCAGATAGCGCGAAGATGGCGTTGCAAGCCCCTCTGGCTTTGAAAGCGCCAACGCGCTGAAAATTCTCGGCTTTCAGGAACAGCGCTGCATCCGCCATTTTGTTTAACGTCCTGGAGGTCAAAACCGGTGTGCGATGAATATGGGGTTGGATGCGACCCGTGGCTTCGATCACATCATCAAATACAGGAAGCGTTCTCATCACTTTCCCCCATATACCGATTGTTATCTGCCAGACATCTTCGTTTGACGTTTGACTTGAGAGAGTCGGTAGATCGAAAAATGGCGAAGACTACAAAAGTCCAAGCACGCACTGCGCCTTGCAAAGCTATCGTTTGGTGCAAATACTTGCTTGACCAGGCGTCTCGTCACGCCTCCGCGAAGGCGCGGCGCGCGGCATCGCCGGTGCAGTGGCTCGGCGCGATGCGCTGCACGCCGAGTTCCTGCAGTTCGGCGATCGTGGCCGCGATCTGCGCGGCGCTCGCGCCGCCGAGATGGAAGCCGCCCAATGCCAGATGCACGTCGTCGCCCAGCTCGGTCTTCGCCTGGCGCACCAGCGTGGCGATGCCGGGATGCGCACAGCCGGTGATGACCACCAGACCACGTGGCGTCTTCGGCGCCAACGCCTGCTCGCGAATTGGACTGCCGAGTTCGCCGGTAGTATGCGTCCCCACGCCGATCCTTTATCGTTCAGATTGGCTTTGCCTTCTACCAGGGTTAGTGCGCCGGTCAGACAAACTTCGATGCACGCTCACACCCGGTACAACGGGTCACATCAAGCCATACAGCCGCTATGATGAACTCCTTCCGTTAAATCAACTCCCAAATCGGCGACCCGAAATTATCCGTGTCCGTGCTTCACGCTCTCAGTGCAGGGAGCCGCGCTCTGCAAGTCGCCGCCCAGATAGCGGGACAGCGCCGCACGCACGGTTCCCGCCGCACCGGTTGCCGGCTCGATGCCGTACTGTTGGAAGAAGCCCAACGCCCGTCCGCCCATCCCGCCGGCAAGCATCACCTGCGCCCCCAGGCTGTGGATGAAGCCAGGAACTTGCCCCGGTTCGTGGCTCGGGTAATACGGATTGGTGATCGTTTCCACGGCGCGCACTTCTTGCCCATCAACCTCAACCAACGCAAAATACGGACAGCGCCCGAAATGCGGGCTGATCTGGGCATCCAGGCCATTCGCATCCAATACAGCAATTGCAATTTTCGTCATCAGAGTCTCCTCAAAAAATAAACCGACATCCAATCGTCACTCCAAAATCAGCCACGTCCGCCGCGACGTCGTCCACCGCCGATACCAATGTGATCGTCGCCGGGGCTTTCCAGGCGCGTTAACTGCCCGGCCTTGAAGGCTGCGAGGACATCGCGGACGGTTGCGCCTTCCATACGGTAAACGGGGATACCCGCAGCCTGGATGACGCGAAAGGCATTTGGCCCCAGGCTCGGCGCGATCACGGCACCGACGCCGTACTGCAGAACGGTCTGCGCCGCTTGGACGCCCGCGCCGCCGGGCGCGTCAAGCGCCGGATTGCGCAGGGCCTCAAACTCCAATGTCTCGGGGTCCACCAGGATGAACATTTGACTCCGCCCAAAGATTGGGCTGGTAGGCGCGTCCAAATTCGCGCCGTTGGCAGGGATAACAACTCGCATCGTAACCTCCTCTGGGATGGATGTGGAATTTGTCGCCAGGGCGACGTCGTCCGGCGCAAGTTCGTCGTGCAGCGCCAGCAAATATTCGAGCACCTGTTGGGTGCTTTGGAGCTGCGCGATGCAGCAGTCTAAAATGGCGCGTCCCGCCGGAGCCAGCGCATAGACGCGCCGCGGCGGGCCTTGTGTCTCCTCTTCGTTCCAGGTAGAACTGATCCACCCCCGCTCCTCCATCTCCCGCAGCGCGCGGTAGATCACGGTGGGGGCTAGAAAATCCAGGCCAAACTCGGCCATGCGATTCAAGAGGGTATAGCCGTGAGCTGGGGCTTGTTTCAGCAAGAGCAACAAAGCCGGATCGAGAAATTGCCCCATCCGGCGGTTACAGTCCCGTCCATTACACTGTTGTCGCCCACGACGTCGCATAGTGCACCTTCACACTTACTATAACATCTATTACCAGTCTGTCAATAGAATGGATTTGGTGATTACCCACATGTTGCACTATGCGCGCGATTCATTCACCGCAGAGGTCGCAAAGCACGCAGAGAAAGCTTCTTTTGTATCTCTCTGCGGCCTCAGCGTGCTCTGCGGTGAGATATGGGTAATCACCAGAATGGATAAATGAATGAAATGATGATTGTACAGCGGAATGACTCAACCGAGGAAGGCGTGGAAGCCGTTTAATCCGCACACTCTGCTGCCAAAACGCTCTGCATTTCTTCTGCAGAGAAGGCAGCAATTCCTCAAGGCGGGCGCGGGCCTGCGCCAGGTCGCCTTGACACAGCCACGTCTGGGCCAGGCTGTGCATCATACCTCACGTTTCACGAACCGCTCGATGCCCGCCAGCACCCACTCCGGCGAAAGATGCGCCTCGTCGATGACCTCGTCCAGCGTGCCGCCGGTGCGCCAGCGATTGTCCCAGTCCGCCGAGAGCGCGTATTGCTCCGAGACCTTGCTGAACAGCCAGTCGTGCATCAGCCGGCGCGCCTGTGTGGTGATGACGGTGGAGTCGGCCCAATCCTCTTGGGAGAGCACGGCCTGCCGGTAACTCTCCGGTTGCAGGGCGAACAACTGCGGGCTGGTCGCGCAGACGATCTTGACGTTCAACCCGCGTTCTCCCAACTCCGGCAGCAGTTTGACGATGCTCACCATCGCGCTCGTCCCCTGGACGATGACCGTCCCGCCGCGCGGCTGATCGGGCGCGTAGTCACGGACGACGTAAGCGCCGCGCGCCGCCGCGAAGTGCGACGGCATCCCCAGCGCCGCCCGGTCGGGGATGGTGATCGGCGGGCGCGTGAGGTGCAGCGCGACAATCGGCGCGGCTTGGCGCAGCGCCGCGCCGAGCAGCACGGGGACTTCGTTGTGCTCCCACGGGTGCAGGTTGATGATCGCACCTTGCGGGAAGAGCTGCGTCACGCCCGGCGAGAAGATGCCGAAGTGCGTGCGGCTGTCGTCGGCGGTCTCCGGCCCGGAGTGTCCCGCGATCCACAGCACTTTGCCGACCTTGAGTTGCCCATCCTGCGCGAGCTGGCTGAACAGCCGGAACGGCCCGTACTTGAGGTACGAGAACGAGCCATAGGTCGAGCACGCCCCCCAGAAGCCGTCGAACGCCGCTTCCGGGTCATCCGCGAAGTTCACCGTCGCCAGTCCCGCCAGAATCCCGGCGTTGGCGAACTCCGTGATCTCCTGCGGCAGGAGCACGCCCTCCGGCGATCCGGCGCGCTCGTACCAGCCGTAGCCGTCGAAGTCGCCGTAAGGTTTAGCGAACCCGCTGAGCATCGTGGAATCCGCCAGGTCCGCCGACGCCGCGATGAACAACGGTCGCCCGTACTCCCGCGCGCCGAAGGCGTTGGCCCACGCGCCCCATTTACTCAGCGCGGCGCGGTTGGCGATGTGGGTTCCCGGCGCGACGTAGAGGTCAGCGGGGTAGTGCTCGTAATCGTAGAGCCGCTCGTCGGTGAACGGGATGCCCTTGCCCAGGCGGAACGCCGGGATGCGCTCCGGCACGCTCTCGCCGAGCGCGACGAGCCGGTCCGCCAGATAATCCACGAGCGCCTGGTCGCGGTGCAGCACGTCGATCACGGCCTTGAGGTTTGCGGCAAACTCCGCCTTCAGCGCCTCCGGCTCTTTAGGGGCCGCGCCGCCGAAGTTGGCGAACGTGACGCCGTATTTTTCGGCAAAGGGGCGCTTGGTCTCCCAGAACAATTCGCTGTTCATAGGGTGGGGCGCGCCGTGGGATTTGTTGTCGTACTTGAGATACTCGCGGCCCTTGCGTGTCTTCACCCAGGTCACGCTCGGTACGCGGCCTGGATTATTTGCCGTCACCATCTCCAGCAAGGTGTGCGTTACCGGCCCCCACTCGCTGCCGGACTCCGTCCCGAAGACGCGCCAGCCGTGCGCGCTGAACCACTCTTGCGGCATCCCGTAGACCACGCGGCTGACGGCGTGATCGTCGATGCCGAAATCGTTCCAATCCACAACGTAGTAGAGGTTGTCCAGCGCCAGCCCCCACGCGGAGTTCATCGTCTCGTGGGCCGCGCCGGGCGTCAGGCCGCCTTCGCCCTCGAAGATGAAGACCTTGACGCCGTCCGCGCCGGCCCGCTTGAGCGCGAGCGCCAGGCCTGCCGCCGCCGGGCTGCCGTGTCCCGAAGGCCCGGTGTTGAACTTGAGGAACAGCGTCTTGCCCTCCATCTCCGCGTGACCCGAAAGTCCGCCGCGCCGCCGGAAGCCGAGCAGGTCTTCCCAATACACGGCGCGGTCCGGTTGCAGAGCGTAGCGCGGATCGCCGGTTTGTGCGAACTTGATACGCAGCGCCTCGTCGAGCACGGCGAAGGTGCAGTAGATCAGCGGCACGGTGTGTCCCGCCCCCAGGACGAAGCGGTCGCCGAAGCGTTTCTCCGGGTGGCGGATGTCCCAGCGCATCACCCCGCCGAGCAGCGTGGCGAGCAGCGCGTGCACCTTCGAGCGCGACCCGCCCGGATGCCCGCTTTGGCGGTAGTTGAGCGTGATGTCGATGAGCTGGTCGATCAGGTCTTTGGTTTTTTCCCAGTAGGGGAAGTCGCCGGTCACGGCCTGGTAACGGGTTTCGAGGGTGGTTTCGGTTACTGATGCCATGTAATTCTTCTCCCAGATGATATTTGGGGTCTTTAAGAGCTTGCCAAGATCATATCATTATCGAGCCATATGCGCAAATGTGAATTGTTAACGCATGTAGCAGTTACCCTGGATCGTTGTATAATGAGGTTGTCGGTTGGATTGACTGTCGAGAGGGAGGTTCGATATGCTGACCAAAACAGTTGAAGTACGTGAGGCGCAATTACGGCTAGATGAGTTGTTGTTGTGGGTTAAAGCCGGCGCTGAAGTCATTCTGACAAAGGACGAGACCCACATCGCGCGTCTGGTCCCTGTTGATTCCTCTGCGACGCCTCGTGTGCCGGGCCTGCACGCCGGTGATATCTGGATGAGCGATGATTTCGATGCGCCGCTGCCTGAAGAGTTCTGGACTGAGCAGGCATGAAGTTACTTCTTGATACCCATACCTTTATCTGGTGGGATAGTGATCCAGCCAGACTATCCCCTCAGGTACTTGCCTTGTGCCAGAATCGTGACAATACGGTATTGCTCAGTGTGGTTAGCGTGTGGGAGATGCAAATCAAATCTCAACTTGGAAGACTGACGCTCCATACATCTTTGACGGAAATCGTGACAAGCCAACAACAATCCAACGGAATCCAGATTCTGCCGGTGACATTAGCACACGTATTGGCTTTGGATACTTTGCCGCTACATCATAAAGATCCCTTTGACCGCTTGTTGATTTCTCAAGCCTATCTTGAAGGGGCCACACTGTTGAGTAAAGATGCCATATTCACCGATTATGCTGTTAAGGTGATGTGGTGAGTTTTGCAACACCTCTCATCCATCTGGATGAGAGGTGTTGTTTTACAGCTACAACTCGTAATCCATCGGCTTGTCAAACCCATTCTCCGCGAACAGCACTGCACGTGGCTTGCGCGGACGGGCGGCCGGTTCCTCGTCGGGGACGCCGACCGGCGTTAGGCACACGAGGCCGTGATCGTCGGGGATGCCCAACACGGCTTTGCCCTTCGCCAGATTAAGCAGATTTAGCGGATTAAGAAATATAAAATCTGCTTAATCTGCTCAATCTGCTGATAGAATTAGCGATGTCAGCTTACCGTCGCGTTGCCATCTCTTGGACAGCGTTGATCAGCATCGTTGTGTCCAGCCCGATGGAGATGAAGCGGAAGCCTTCCGCCACGCGCTGCGCCACCTCGCCGGGCTTCGGATCCACAATCAGCAACCCCGCTATCACGCCCGCATCCTGCGCAGCGCGCACGACGCGCGTCATTGCCGCTTCCACCTCCGGGTGCGTGACCTGGCCCATCAACCCCATCGTGCCGGAGAGATCGTAGGGGCCGACGAAGACGATGTCCAGGCCGGGTAGGGCGCAGATGCCTTCGATGTTGCGTACCGCGTCGATGTGCTCGATTTGCAGGGCGACCAGCGTTTCGGCGTTGGCGGTGGCGACGTAATCGTCGAAGGCCGCGCCGTAAGCGTGCGCGCGTCCGATGCTGATGCCGCGCTCGCCCTCCGGCGGGTACTTCGCGTAGGCGATGGCGCGCCGCGCATCCTCGACGGTACGGATCATCGGCACGATGACGCCTTCCGCGCCGGTATCCAGCGCCCATTTGAACTGCTCCGGCGCGCTGATCGGCAGGCGGAACAACACCGGGCATCCGTGTCCCTGGATCACCTGCACGTGCCCCAACGCCGCCGGCCAATCGAAGATGCCGTGTTCGATGTCGAGCACGACCCAGTCGAACCCGGCCTGCGCCAGAATCTCTGTGACGACCGGATGCCCGATCATCTGCCACGTGCCGACGCTGCTCTCGCCGCGCGCGAGTTTCTCTTTGATCCGATTATGCATGTGGTTTATCCTTTGAATTGACATGGATAGACAGGATGCATAGGATATGCTTTAGAATCTTGTTTATCTTGTCCATCCATGTTGAAGATTATCATCCATTCTATGCTATTTTGTTACGATTGGCAGTGTCAGCAGCGCATGCGGGACGATCAGCACATCCAACTCGCTGCCCAAATCCGTTGCGACGGTCCGCAGCGCCTCGTCCATCGTCTGCGCCGGGATCATCTTGCACGCGGCGACGATCTCCGGGCACTCGCTGCCGACGATGATGACGCGGCACTGTTCGAGGACTTTTGCCATCACGAACGCCCGTTGCCCGCCGGGCGGGTAACCGTTGGCGCGCGCGTCGTCGAGGATGAAGTGCACGTCGGGGGCGTCGCGCATCGCCGCGAGGAAGCGCTGCTCGCCCACGCCTTCGCCTGCCCCTTCCTGGCAGCGCGCGGGCGTGATGTAGTAGCCGCCCGGCCGCACGACCGGCGTCGGCGCGAAGTGCAGGTACGAGGGCGCACGGCTGGCCTGGTAGAGATTGGCGTCCTTCGGAAAGCCGACCCCGCCAATGGCGATGTCGACTTGCTGTGGAATCGCGACTTCATACATCTGCCGCGCAAATTTGACCAGCCGCCGGTGCGTCTCAACCGGCTCCCCGGCCATGACGCGCACGACACGCCCGTTGTCGTCCAGCACGACGTTGAGAATGAAGCGCAATCCCGCGCGCAGCGCCGCCTCGGTGATGGCTTCGTGAAAGGGATTGCCCTCGATCTGCCCCAGGCGTGTGTGCGGGTCGTCGATGAAGCGCGGGCCGTGACTGTACGCAATCAGCGCCTCGCCTGCCGCGCCGACGGCCACCGTCTTGCGCCCGCCTGAATAGCCGGCGTACTGGTGCGGTTCGACGATCCCTGTGGCGATGAGCACGTCCGCATCGTAGGCGGCCTTGTGCACGGAGAGCGGGATGCCGTTGACTTCGCCCAGATCGACCAACGCGGCGGGGTTTTGCGGCTCGTTGTCGATGACCCGGTAGCGTTCGACGACAGCCTTCCCCAGCTTGGCGACTTTTTCCGCATGGGTGCTGGGACGGTGCATCCCGATCCCGCACAACAGGGTGATGTCCTCGTCGCGCACGCCGGCTTGTTCCAGCTCGTGCAGAATCGGCGGGATCAGCAGATCGTCGGGGCAGGCGCGGGTTGCATCGGTAAACACGATGCAGACGCTATCGCCCGGCCGGGCCAGGTCGCGCAGCGGCGGCGAGTTGACCGGTTCAGCCAGCGCGGCATCGACGGTCGCGGGCACGTCTTCGAGAGGCGGCATCCGTTTGGATTCGACCACTCGCCCGCGCATGCCGGGGAGCAAATCGAATTCGAGCGTGGTGGTGCTGTATGGAACGTGATAAGTTGTCATGTAGTCTTCAGTCGGATAGTCTTTGTCATGGAGTCTTTAGTCGAATAGTTCGGGTGGCGACTTTCCACATCGAGACTGATTTTATTCAATTGCGCGTGTTCTGTCAACTTGAATGCAGTAGCATAAGTCTCAAAAGGGATGTATACTTTTGATGTTAATCACCAGTGACCGCTAGGCGTCCGCCTGGCGCCTAATCGACTAATGACGACGCGACTCATTGACTGACGACTATGTGACTACAGGAGAGATTATGGCAAGCATCGGCATCAACAAAATCAAGAGCAATCCGGTCGTGGACAAGCTGCGCAGTGGGCAACCGAGTGTGGGCAGTTGGCTCTCGCTCTGTTCGCCGGTGGCGGCGGAGACGATGGCGCAGATGGGCTGGGACTGGCTGGTGGTGGACGCGGAACACAGTCCCGTAGGCTTCGAGACGATGGTCAATTGTTTCCGTGCGGTGCAGTTGGGTGGCGCAGTCCCGATGGCCCGTGTTCCCTGGAACGATACGGTGTGGATTCAGCGCACGCTGGATGCGGGGGCATTGGGGCTGGTTGTGCCGATGGTCAACACGGCGGAGGACGCGCGGAGTGTGGTGAACAATATGCGGTATGCGACCAAGGGCCAACGCAGTTTCGGCGGCAGCCGCATTGCCGCGTACATCGAGGGGGATTACCGCACGTGGACGGAGGAGAATCTCGCGGTCATCGTGATGATCGAGACGGCGCAGGCCGTGGAGAACGCCGAGGCGATTTTGGGAACGGAGGGCGTCACCGGCTGCTTCATCGGCCCGAGCGATCTGGCGTTGTCGCTGGGCGTCCATCCGAGCGAGACCGGCCCCGGCACAGTCCACGAGGAGGCGATCCAGGCCGTGCTCGCTGCTGCCAGGAAGACGGGCAAGGCGGCGGGCAAGCACTGCTATACCGCACCGGAAGTCACATTGCGCATCGGCCAGGGGTTCCAATTCCTGGCCCTCGCCAGTGACCTGAGATTTATGTCGCAGGCCGCCCGCGAAGAGTTCAACGCCATTGACTTCACCGGCGCGACGGCGGACGGCGCGGCGGAGGCGAAGGGAAGTCTCTATTGAGCCAGGAACCCTTGCGAAGGGTTAGGCGAATCAAAGGTTCGCACGCCTTCGCAAGGTTGAGGCTGTGGGAGGTTTGCAATGAAGGTTTTGATCGGCACTAATTTGACCGGGCTGGAGAAGGCGATTCCTGATCTCAAGGCGAAGTATCCCGACGTGGAATTCGCATACTGTGACAAGCGTGAGGCGTTGCCGGCGATGATCGCCGATGTCGATGTGTATATGGGCGGGCTGGACCGCGACGCCTTCCTCGCAGCGAAAAAGCTCAAGTGGTTGCAAGCGCCCAGTTCAGGCGTTAACAACTACCTGGCTATCCCTGAACTGCTGGCCAGCGACCTGATTTTGACCAGCGCGCGGGGCACACATGGCGCGTGTCTGGCCGACAGCGTCTTCGGCATGATCCTGGCCTTCACGCGCTGCATCAAGGACTTTGTGCTCAAGCAGCAGGCGCACGAATGGGCGTTTCAACAGTTTCGCCCGCAGATGCTCGAGCTGACGGGCAGTACGATGGGCATCATTGGACTTGGATCGGTGGGGCGCGCGGTGGCGCGGCGCGCGGTGGCTTTCGGGATGCGCGTCATCGCTGTGGACATGCTGCCGCTGTCGAAGCCGGTGACCGTCGAGGCGCTGTGGGGGCCGGAGCGCCTGCACGATCTGCTGACTATGTCTGACTACGTCGTCGTCGCCGTGCCTTACACCGCTCAAACCGATGGGATGATCGGCGCGGCAGAGATTGCGCAGATGAAGCCCGGCGTACTGCTCGTGGGCATCTCGCGTGGGCGCATCATCGACGAGGACGCGCTGATCGCGGCGCTGAAAAGCGGCCACTTGCGCGGCGCAGCGCTGGACGTTTTCGCGCAGGAGCCGTTGCCGCCGGACAGTGAACTATGGGACATGCCGAACGTGCTCATCACGCCGCACGCTGCCGGCGGCACGCAGTTTGAACGACAGTACGTCCTCGAGATTTTCTACGAGAACCTCGACCGCTTCCGGCGCGGCGACTTTCCGCTGCGTAATCAGGTGGATAAGCAACGCGGGTTCTAGGCAATGGAACACTGTAATCACATCTGGTGATTACCCATATCTCACCGCAGAGTACGCTGAGGCCGCAGAGAGATATAAAAAAGCTTTCTCTGCGCCCTTTGCGCCCTCTGCGGTAAATGAATTACGTGTGTTTTGCAACATGTGGGTAATCACCAAAATCACATGCGGCGTCTTGGAGTATAATAAGTGTAGTGTTAGAAATGTTGTATGTTGGCGGGAGTCATTATAAACTGTGCATTGATGGTCAAAACGCAGATAGCCATTGATGCGTAAAGGAGGGGTATATGCAGGACATACAAGATGTGCAACCCTTGCGAGATGAACAAGAGATGCAGGATTATTACAATCCACCTTCGCCGAGTGGCGCGCCGCGCTGGTTCTATCTCGTGATAGGATTTGTGGCACTGGGTTTCCTGCTCATTTGTGTGCTCATCGTGCTGGCGTTGCGCGGAGGTGGCGTGTTATTCAGACCGACGCCAACCCCTGAAACGCCACAGCTCATCATGACGCCCTCCTCCGGTCTGCCAGGTACGACTATCACGATAGAGGGAACTGATTGGCCGCCTTACGTTGCTGTGGAGGTCATCCTGATCAATCTCAAGACGGGACGCCAGATGCTTCCCCCCGCGGCGACCGTTCTTGTAAAGGAGGATGGGACATTCAACGTCTCATTGATTTTAGGTGAGGGGTGGAGCGGCCACACCGGAGTGGATGTGCTGGCGCAGGCTCGCTCCGCCAATGTGTTGGTGACGACGCACTTCACCTTTACCGGAGCACCGTTACCGTCGCCCACAACTACCATCGAACCGAGTGCTACACCTTCGCCTACGCCCACCCACACTCCGACGCCGACTGTCGCGCCGACGCTCACCGCAACGCCCGTGCCTGATCCCAACGCGTGGTACGGGCAGTATTACACGAACACGACCATGTCCGGAGTGCCGGAGCTTGTGCGCAATGATCCGAAGTTGGATTTCAACTGGGGCAGCGGTGGACCGGCGCCTGGATTTCCGGTGAATAATTTCTCGGCGCGTTGGACGCGCACGCTGGCCTTCGAAGGCAGTATGTATCGCTTTTCTGTGACGGTAGATGACGGCGCGCGGCTGTACATCAATGACAAATTGATCATTGATGACTGGCGCACCGGTGGGAAACGCACCCTCACTACTGATCTGATGCTGCTGACGGGCAACTATGTGCTGCGCGTGGAGTACTTCGAGGCCACCGGGCAGGCGCTCATCCAGGTGGGGTGGGAAAAACTGAACGTCTTTACCGATTGGAAGGGCGAGTACTGGACCAACCGGACGTTGGATGGCGTTCCTGCCCTGGTGCGTAACGACGCGCGCCTCGACTTCAACTGGGGAGCAAATGCGCCGTATTCGGGTTTGCCCGCCGACAACTTCTCGGCCCGCTGGACGCGCGCGTTGACCTTCGATGCCGCAACCTATCGTTTCCGTCTGGCGATGGACGATGGCGCGCGGCTGTGGGTCGACAACCAACTCGTCATCGACGAATGGCGCGACGGCGCGGAACGTGAGAGAGCCGTCGATGTGGCGTTGACCGCCGGCACGCACAATCTACGGGTCGACTATTACGAGAGTGCCGGAAATGCACGCGCGCGCCTGGCCTGGGAAAAGGTCCCCCCCACCTTCTCCGATTGGAAGGGGGAATACTGGAGCAATATCGATTTCTCCGGGACACCATCGTTAGTCCGCAACGATCCCAAGATCGACTTTAACTGGGGTAAGAACGCGCCCACGGTGGGGTTGCCGGCGGATAATTTCTCTGTGCGCTGGACTCGCGAACTGACCACGACGGCGGGAGTGTATCGCTTCCTGACTGTAGCCGATGACGGAGTGCGCATCTTCGTCAATGAAACGTTGATTTTGGATGAATGGCACGTCAGCGCGGGAGACCGGACGTATCAGGCCGAGGTGCAGCTAGGAACAGGCCAGTACACCATCGTCGTGGAATACTACGAGAAGGAGGGCAATGCTCTGGTGAAGATGGGCATCGACCGCCTCGGCGATTTGCCCACATCCACGCCGACGATGACGCCAACGCCCTCACGAACGCCTACGCCGACCATCACATCGACGCCGACAACAACGTTGACACCAACGCCGACGCTGTCGCCAACACCGACGCTGTCGCCAACGCCAACACCCACGCCGACTGAAACGCCGACGGTCACGCCGACGCCCACGCTGACGGAGACGCCGCCAAGCTCCGGCGGGAACCCATAAGAACCTAGCGGATTTAGCAGATTAAGGAAATCCGAATCTCCTTAATCTGCTGACGATTTGCCGAGGGGCTAGTGATGGCGCTTCTTCTTCCGCAGCGCCACGAGGACCAGCACGACGGCGACGCCGGCGATGACGCCGGGCAGCCAGGCGGGCGGCTCGGGCAGGGGTTCGGGAAGCTGTGCGGGTGGCGTCTTGGCGGCGGCCCAGTTGACTTTGCTGGCGCGCGCGCCGGTGGTGTTCGCGCCGGTGAAGTCTGCGCCGGTCACATTGACGCGCTTGAGTGTAGTGCCGGTGAGGTCGGCTTCGGTCAGGTCGGCGTCTTTGAGGTTGGCCCCGGTGAGTTTTGCGCCGAGCAGTTTCGCCCCGCGCAGGTGGCTGCCGGTCAGGTTGACGCCTACAAATCCGCTGTCCGTCAGCTCCGCGCCGGAGAGGTCGCTCTTTTCGAGGTTGACGCCCATGAACTTCGCGGCGGTGAGTTTGGCCTTGGTGAGCACGGCCTTGAGCAGGTTGACGCCCATGAACTTCGCCCCGACCATGTCGGCGTTGGCGAGGTTGGCGTCGGCCATCTCCGCACCCGCGAAAAGTCCGCCGGGAATGTTCGCGCCGGACAGGTTCACGCCAGCCATTTTCACGCCGGCGAATTTCATACCTGCCAGGTCGAGGCCGCTGAGATCGGCGTTGGTCAGGTCGCGCGTCGTGTACAGCGTTTCAAGCGCCTGTTCGCGCGTCAGCTTGCCCGTTGTGGTGGCTGCTTCTTCACTCATTTCGCTGTCTCCTTTCGCATATCTTTTATTGAAGAGTGCCCGTGCTGTTTCTTGCACGGGCATCTATAGATACGGGAGCCGTAGGAGGAAAGTTGCGGCAGCTTTGACGGAGCGGGCCGGTTTCCGACCGTGCCCGCCTACATTTGACGCTGCGGTAGCGTGGTCAGAGACCGGCTACAGCCATTCGGGAGGAAAGACCTTACACCTGGCGCGCGGGCCTTCTGCGGCGGCGGCTCTGTCGTTGGGTGGGCTGTGGGCGTCCCTGGGGGCGCGGCGCTTGCCCCTGCGCCTCCGGGACGAAGTCGCCGTAATCGAAATCGGGCAATCGCCGCCGCTCGATGCGCGTCTTCAACACCTTCTCGATATCGCGCACCATAGGCTCATCCTCTGGCTCGATGAAGGTGAACGCCTCGCCGGTCTGATCCACGCGACCCGTGCGCCCGATACGGTGCGTGTAGGCGTCCACCGTGTCGGGGATATCGAAGTTGATGACGTGCGTGATGTCGGTCACGTCGATGCCGCGCGCCGCCACGTCGGTCGCCACCAGGACGTCGAATTTGCCGTCGCGGAAGCCGTCGAGGGCGTTCTGGCGCTGGTTCTGTGACATATTGCCCTGCAGGGCCGCCGCGTTGAATTTGCACTTCAGCAGATCGCGCGCCAGGTTACGGGCGCGATGTTTGGTGCGGGTGAAGATGAGCACGCGCCCGGTCGCCGTCCGGTCGAGCAGCGCCAGCAGTAAGTCCTTCTTGAGCGCGCGCGGGACGGGATACAGCGCGTGGGACACGCTCTTGGCCGGGGCGATGATGCCGATTTGCACCGTCACCGGGTCTTTGAGGATGTGCTCCGCCAGCTCGCGGATCTCATCCGGCATGGTGGCAGAGAAAAACAACGTCTGCCGTTGGGATGGCAGCAGCTTGAGGATGCGGCGGATGTCGGGCAGGAAACCCATGTCGCACATCCGGTCGGCCTCGTCCAGCACGAGTACCTCGACGTGCGACAGGTCAACGTAGCCCTCGTTGTGCAGGTCGAGCAAGCGTCCCGGGCAGGCGACGACGATCTCGACGCCGTGCTGTAAGGCCGCGATCTGCGGGCCTTTGCTCACCCCGCCGTAGATGGCGACGGTGCGCGCTTTCGTGCGCGTCCCCAACGCCGTGCTGACCTCGTAAATCTGCTCGGCCAACTCGCGCGTGGGCGCGACGATCAACGCGCGAATCTGGCGCAGGTTCCCGCGCGTCAACCGCTGAAGAATAGGCAGGATAAAGGCCGCCGTCTTGCCGGTGCCGGTCTGCGCGATGCCGAAGATGTCGCGCCCGGCGAGCACCTCCGGGATAGCCTGCTCTTGAATGGGCGTCGGCGTGGTAAACCCCGCCGCTGCGACCCCCGCGAGAATGCGTGGGGCAAGGGAAAACTGATCGAAACTCATGGTAATACGTACTCCTTGACTTTAGTGAGCCAAGTCGCACGCTTGACCCTGAATGAAACTGAAGAGTTATTATACCATATCCGGTGTTGCATTTTTGATTGCCGTTCTGTGCGCTTATGTTACAATACTGCCATTCATCAATCTCCTGTCACAGTCACAACTCAGCGCCTCATTTCGGTGGTTTGCCAATGGAGGGAAAATGGAAAGCGTTGCCTTACCGATCACGGTCGTCATCGCCGACGACCACGAAGTCATGCGGATGGGCCTGCGGACGCTTTTGCAGGCCGCGCCGGACATCGAATTGGTGGGAGAAGCTGCCGATGGCGATGCGGCGCAGCGGTTGATCGCGCAGTTGCGACCGCGCGTCGCCGTACTGGATTTGGTCATGCCGGGCGCGTCGCCGGCGGATATTACATTGTGGGCCGCTCAATCTCACCCCGAGACCGCCGTGCTGGTTCTGACCGCGCACGACCGCGACTATTACTTGTCGCAGATGCTGGACGCGGGCGCTGCCGGCTACCTCGACAAGAACGAGCGCGGAGAAGCCTTGTTGGATGCCATCCGCCGGGCGGCGTGCGGGCAGGTACTCTATACCCCAGAGCAGCGCCAGCGCGCGCGGGACTGGCGTGAGAACGTGCAGACGGTGTGGGAGAGCCTGACGATGCGAGAACGCGAGGTATTGCGCTTGATGGGAGAGGGTTTGAGCAATCGTGACATTGGGGAGCGTTTGGGTATTGCCGAAAAGACGGTGGGCAAACACGTCAGCGCCGTATTGGATAAACTGGGTCTGAATTCACGCACCGAAGCGGCGTTGTGGCAGCGCGATGCCGGGTTGGATGGAGACAATACACAGGGGGGAAAATTACCCATACGGAAGGGAGGGAATTCCCCATATAAAGATGGGTAATTTTCGGGTTGACAACGCGCTGGCGGGTAAGGTACAATTTGTTTGTGGAGCGCCATTAAGGGATGGTGCGTTGTCATTTAGTCAAATGAGTGGAGGCAAATCATGAAACGCTCATTGATGTTTCTGAGTCTGGTCGTTGTGTTGTTGTCGTTGCTGATAGGATCTCAAGGAGTACGAGCAGATCCATTGCTCCCGCCAGTGCATAGAGAGCAAGACATGTGGTGTTCGAATATGCCAGATGCACAGATTGCCGGAAGGCAACCGGGTTCTGCATGTAGCATACCGCTTGTCGCAATAAACCCATCTTCCGGCGAGTTTGGCGTGGTGTCTTTGTATCGTCGGGGTTCAACTTACCAATGGACGAGTCAAAGTGATTCGGATCTTACAGAAAACGACATCAGGGTAACCGGATATCTCTATTGGAAGGTCGGTGGCGCATGGCAGCATGAGGATACTTGTTATGACCCAAAGACCCAGTCTCAACGTGCTGTTTGTCGGACCTATGGGCCGGGAGGGAGTGGTCAAACCATGAAGTCCGAGGGATTCCATTACTTCCACACAACCGGCTATGTCGACGATGCGTTCTGGACATCTCACACTAATTGGATCTCGTAAGCAGAATCATTTGACCGGTACACATTCGCTGTCCAAACACGTTGTATTCGTTCGGACAGCATTTTTTGATTAGGAGACTGTACAAACATGCCTATTATGGCAAGATGCCTATTGTTGCTCTCTCTTGGAGGACTTCTCGTCGGCTGTGCACCGCGCGGCGACGTTACCGAATGGGTACGCCACGAGGCGTGGTCCGAGGAAGTGTGGTACAGCGAATGGTTAGGCGGAGGTGCCAGTGCTCGCGGTTTAGCTGTAGGGTATATGCGACCAGAGGATCGTAATAAGCCGATCCAGGAGCGTACCTCCAGTTATTTGTTTGATATTCAATTGGGTGAACCTTTTGTGACGCGACTTTTACTCAGTACAGGGAGCGACACGGCTTACCCCGTTGTGCTCTCGGTCTTTCTGGATTACAAACAGGTAAGTTTTGGTTTGGATGGTCAATGGGGGACCCTGCACTACTTAGAGATACCGCCTGCCGGCATCGTTATAGAGATCCCCCTTGAAGTTCACATCGAAACCTCCGGATGGCACGATCTCTTTGTCGTCGCTTTTTCTGAGCCAGAAAACCATCCCACCGACCCGCAGATGCGACTGGCACCGTCTTTCCCCGCACTCGGGCGCCGCACGGTGGTATGCGTGGGAAACTGTACGATACCAGAGTTAGATACGAGACTCCCTGACGTGTGGATAGGCGAAGATGTTGGCGTACAACGTACCCAGGTTTTTGCTTGGCCGCTGTTACCTGCTGACGGCAGACCCGCTAAGGAACGCCTCTTGCTGGCTACTGAGGCCGGGCCTGGCGAATCCTTTTCTCTGGAGTTGTGGGCCAGAAACCCCAGTGCGGATACCCAAAACTATGTGATCCTGCCGGTATTAGACTTTCAGCAAATTCCCTTTGCCGGAGAGCCACTTCTGCATCTGTCTATGCCCGCAGGGAGTGAATTATTCATCCCAGGACAAGTTCAATTGCCGGGCACAAGGGGCGTGCATGAGTTACAGTTCATAATCATTTCGGACCCTTACCGGCCTCTTGAAGAAGTACGTGATCATTTCGTAGGATCTGATATGCGATCTGCGTTGATCGTGGAATAGAGCTTTTCGGTATTGTTTGTCTATAAAGTGCGTCCCCAGTGCCGTCCATTATGGGAAGTTGCGCTGGGGATTTGTGTGTGTTCATTTCAGCGCAACTATCTATTGCCTCTCCGTGAGTTTGCATTACAATACTTCTGCTCATCGATTCCACACCACAGTTACAACCAAGCGCCGTACCTCGATACTCATGCACGGCGGAGGGCAAATGGAAAGCGTTGCTGTACCGATTACAGTCATCATTGCCGACGACCACGAAGTCGCGCGGTTAGGTCTTCGGAGCCTGTTGCAAGCCGCGCCGGATATCGAGTTGGTAGGCGCGGCCGCCGATGGCGATGCGGCGCAGCGGTTGATCGCGCAGTTGCAACCACGCGTCGCCATACTGGATTTGGTCATGCCGGGCGCGTCGCCGGCGGACATTACATTGTGGGCCGCTCAATCTCACCCCGAGACCGCCGTGCTGGTTCTGACCGCGCACGACCGCGACTATTACTTGTCGCAGATGCTGGACGCGGGCGCTGCCGGCTACCTCGACAAGAACGAGCGCGGAGAAGCCTTGTTGGATGCCATCCGCCGGGCGGCGTGCGGGCAGGTACTCTATACCCCAGAGCAGCGCCAGCGCGCGCGGGATTGGCGTGAAGGCGCGAAGGCGATGTGGGAGAGCCTGACGACGCGCGAGCGCGAGGTGTTGCGCTTGCTGGCAGAGGGCTTGAGTAATCGGAAGATTGCCGAACACCTGCACATTGCCGAGAAAACGGTCGAGAAATACGTTAGTGCAATCTTGGACAAGTTAAGCGTCGCTTCACGAACGGAAGCCGTGTTGTGGCTGTTGAACGCTGGCTTGGATAAGGAGTGCGGCATGGTAGG
>DYKY01000173.1 GCA_020722365.1 Thermoflexus sp. | reverse complement strand
TACAACTTGTCGCAACTGTTTGTTCTGGAAGGCGCTGCGAAACGCGGCTTTCTCTTGTTCGGTAAGGTCGCCATAGGGACACGCCGCGAAAATCGCCTCGAGTCCTTCTGCGTCTACTTCTTCAACGAAATCCCGGCAAAGGAAAACCTGTCCCGCCAACCACAGCATATCCTGATGACCCTTTAGCATGATACTCCTTTCAGTTTACTTCGACTTTGATTTGTTGGAAAAGGACTATGTCTTTATTTTATGTCGATCTGTATTTTATGCCAGAAGACAATTGTCGCTTTGGGAAATCCCATTACAATATCACGCACTGTTGTGCGGATGCCAGCGAGGGAAGTGCCGCTTGGCACGCTTCGTGCAACCTGCACGGCTTCACTGCGTAGAAATACCAGCACACTCACTTTTGATGGTGAAACCTTAGCCATGATATTATAAAGGGGAACATGGAAACCACAGCTTTAGTCGAAGTCCAAAACTTGTACAAACGCTACACGCCCGATGGTCTCTATGCGGTAGCGGATGTGTCTTTCGAGATTCATGCGGGCGAGCTGTTCAGCTTGCTTGGCCCCAATGGCGCGGGCAAGACGACCGCCATCTCGGTGATCAGCACACTGCTGCAGCCGACTTCTGGCATGGTGCGCGTAGACGGCTATGACGTGCAACGCGATCCGATGGCCGTGCGCCGCGTCATCGGCGTCGCACCGCAGGAGTTGGCGCTTTACGACGATCTGACGGCGCACGAGAACCTGCGCTTCTGGGGCGAGATGCGCGGCTTGCACGGCGCGGAGCTACAGGCCGAAATTGCCGAAAAGCTGGCGCTGATGGAATTGGTCGACCGTGCCAAAGATCGCGTGAGCACATTCTCCGGCGGGATGAAGCGCCGTCTTAACCTGGCGGTGGGCTTGTTGGGCCGCCCCAAATTGCTTATGCTTGATGAGCCGACCGTCGCCATCGATCCGCAAAGCCGCCGCTATATCCTCGACTGGGTCAAAAAACTGCGCGAGCAAGGCGTGACGATCCTTTACACCACACATTATATGGAAGAAGCCCAGGAGTTGAGCGACCGCATCGGCATCATCGACCACGGGAAGCTGATCGCGCTGGGAACGTTGGATGAACTGACTCGGCTTGTGGGCGAGCACGAGACGCTGCGCCTGCAATTGTTGCAGGAAGGCGGCGGCGCGGACCTGGCGGCGGCGCTGCAATCGGTTGAGGGCGTTATTCAGGCCAGCGCGACCGACGGCGAGGTACTCGCCAACGTCACGTCGGCGGAGGCGACCCTGGCCGCCGCCATCGGAACGGCCACCGGCCTGGGGCTTGGCGTCCGTACGATCGAAATCCGTGAGCCGAACCTGGAAACCGTGTTCCTGCATTTGACGGGCCGGGCGTTGAGAGATTGAGCGATGCGTAAACTTTGGGTGCTTTCGCTAAAGGAAGTCTTGCTCACCGTGCGCGACGTGGGCGCGCTGGTGATGATGCTGGTGACGCCGTTGGCGATCACGCTGGTGATGGCGGCGGCGTTCGGGACAGGCGGCACCGATGCGCCGTTGGAATCCATCCCTGTGCTGCTGTTGAACCAGGATGCGGGAACGATGGGGCAATCATTGGTGGACATCTTTTATTCCGACGCGCTGGGCGATCTCGTGACGCCGGAGCTGGTGACGGACGAGGCCGCCGCTCGCGCCCGCGTGGACGATGACGATGTTGCTGCCCTGGTGGTCATTCCGATGGACTTCAGCGCACGCGTGTTCCCGCTGGGCGCGTTGGCGCAGCAGATGGCCGGCGTGGACGTGACCAAGATGACATCCGACACAGTGTTGACGGCGGAACAGCAGTTCCAATTGGGGATGGCCTTTTTACAAAGCCAGGGCCTGGCGATGGTTGACCCTGTCGTTGTTGAAGTTTACGCCAGCCCCGATTGGCGTATCAGCTCGGCTGTGGTCAAAAGTATTGTTAGTCAGGGTCTTGAAATCATAAATACCCAAATTGCCGGAACGACCAACATTATGACCCGGCTGGCCGCTGCACAGTCCCAGGCGGATGCGCCGTCCGGCGATTTCGCGCAGATGGGGGGTGCGTTCCAGATGGATTGGGGCAGCGACGGCGTGCAAACCGCCGAACTGCCCATCAAATTGCACATCACCTCCAGCACGGGACGGCGCTTTAGCTGGCTCAGCTACTACGCCTCGAGCCTGGCGGTGACGTTCTTGATGTTCGCCGTGACCTCTGGCGGGCGCACGCTGCTGGCCGAGCGCCGGTTGGGCACGCTCCCGCGCTTGCTGATCACCCCGACGCCCGCGCTTGCCATCCTGCTCGGCAAGATGGGCGGCATCATCCTCACCGGTGTGCTGCAACTGTGCGTCCTCTGGGGCGCCACGAGCCTCATCGGCGCATACTGGGGTGCGCCCCTGAGCGTACTCTTGGCTATCCCGATCATTGTGCTGTGTACTTCCAGCCTGGGCGCGCTTATCTCAGCGTGGGCCAGGTCACCGGGACAGGCCGGCGCCATCGGTGCTGCCATCACCCTGATAGGCAGCGCGTTTGGCGGAGGCTTTGTTCTCCGCTGGAGTTTGCCGCTCTGGGTGCAGTATGCCAGCTTCATCACCCCCGCCGGTTGGGGTATCGAAATCCTGGGGCGCTTGCAGGCCGGGCAAGCCCTGGGCCGCGTCCTCCCCTGGCTTGGCGGCGCGCTGGCGCTGACGGCAGTGTATTACGGCATCGCGCTCGTGGGTTTCAGACGACAATTCGAGTGATAAGTGATTGGTGATCCGTAAACAGGGAATAGGGGACGTAAACTCAATTGCTTACCGATTCCCAATTACCGATTCCCCGTTACCTCTATTCCAAGGAGCTACAATGTACCGACTTTGGGCCATTATTCGCACAGAATTCAAGCGGCAGTTGGATGGGCCGACCGCGTGGCTGTTTTTCTTGATTCTGCCGCTACTTTTCACCGCTGTGGTAGGTACCGGGCTGCGGGGCGTGATGGACGGCGACGAGGCGCAGCCGGAAGAACTGCAGTTGACGTTGTACGTGGTTCAGGAGGACACGGGCGCGTTGGTGGACACTTTGCTCAATGCGTTGGAGGCTACTGCTCTCAACCTTGAGCTGACCGATGCGCTGCCTGAGGATTCCTTCGGCCTTATCGTCCCGGCGGATTTCTCGGCGCGGCTGCTCGCGGGTGACGTGGTGACGCTGACGTTCCACACGCTGCCGGAAAGCTCCAGCAGCCCTGTCGCGGAACAATCGCTGGCAGCGGCGCAGGGACGGCTTGGCGGCGCTGCGTTGGTTGCGCGCGCGGGGTTGGCGCAGGCCCGTGAGGCGGGTCTTGTCACCACACCGGAAGAAGAAGCCGCGTTCTTCACCGACTTGCTCACGGAGACGCTGGCCGACACAGAACAGCCGCCCGCCGTCGCGCAGATGCGCTGGCCGGAAGGTGTGCAGGCGCAGGACGACGAGCCGGCGACGGCAACTAGCGTCGAACACGCTTCCGCCGGGCAGATCGTCACCTGGGTGCAGACCACCCTGCTCGGCGCGGCGGAGATCCTGATCGACGAACGACTGCGCGGCACGCTCAAGCGGATGTTAATCATGCCCACATCGCGCGCAGCCATCCTCGGCGGCAAATTGCTGGCAAGCCTGCTCCTGGGATTGGTGCAGATCGCCATCCTGGTGTTGGGCGGCGCATTGTTGTTCGGTGTGGGCTGGGGGCGCGCCCCGCTGGCCGTCATCGCCATCTCGCTGGCCTTCGCCTGGGCCGTCGTAGGGTTAGGGCTGCTGTTGGCGACGGTCGTGAAGACGCGCGGGCAGGCCAGCAGTGCCGTTATCGGTCTGGCGATGACCATGGCGGCGATGGGCGGCGCGTGGTTTCCGCTGGAGGTAACGCCGACATTTTATCGTCAGGCTGTGCAACTTCTGCCCTCCACCTGGGCCGTGCGCGCCTACGAGGACGTTCTGGCGCGCGGGGCGACGTTAGGCGATGTGCTACCGGCCGTTGGCGTGCTGCTCGGTTTTGCCGTCCTGTTCACCGTCATTGGCGTAGTGCGTTTCAACCGGTACGAATAGAACCCGACCACAAATCGCGTGAATCTTTGCTGGCTGATAAGGGGGCTTCTTAGGCCCGGTGGGGAACTGGCGATTCCCTCAAAGCGAGAATGAAAAGCCCTGCCATCATCCGTAGTTGACAAAAATGAGCCTTATGGTATCATCCGCATCGTTCAGGGGGGCGTAGTGTAGTGGTTAACATGTCGGCCTGTCAAGCCGAAGATCGCGGGTTCAAGTCCCGTCGCTCCCGCAGCAAAACTGCAAAAAGGACCAGAGGATGTACATCCTCCGGTCCTTTTTTGTGCCATCTGCCTGCGGCGGCATTTGTCCAGGGGGATTAGAAGCTCGTTTTTTCGCAAAGCCTGGAATGTGCTTTTATCATTTTGTCTATTCGGCAGATGGGGCGCAACCCCGTCGCCGGCTGATGAAGCCGCGATGCTCAAGGCGCAGGCCGATCAATGTGCGCGGCAATTTGGTCATTCCAGGGTATAATTAACGCACATTCTATCTCAGAGGCTATGTATGAAGACGCGGTTTCACTATGGTTTACTCTTAATCTTATGTTTGCTGGGCAGTTTGCTTGCGTTGCCGGTGGCGGCCGATACGCCGGTTGTGCGCGCAGTGCTATTCTACTCGCCGTCGTGCGGGCATTGCCATCATGTGATTACGGAAGTTCTGCCGCCTCTTATTGAGGAGTATGGCAAGCAGTTTGAGATCGTCGGTGTTAATGTCTCCGACCCAGGCGGAAATGCGCTCTATCAGGCTGCCATTACCCAGTTTTCTATTCCCCAAGAACGTCTGGGGGTGCCCACACTCATTATTGGGGATGTTGTGCTGGTTGGTTCTATCGAGATTCCCCAACAACTGCCAGGGTTGATTGAGAACTATCTGGCGGAGGGAGGGAAGGATTGGCCCGCCATCCCCGGTCTGGTGGAGGTTTTAGCAGCGAGCGCCGCCACGCCCGATCCGGACGTAGCGGCGACGCCGACGCCCGAACCGGCCACACCACAGCCCACGGCGTCTGCTGCGACAGCGACCGATGCAACGCCCGCAACCGAAGCGACAGCGGTTCTCATTGGCCCGGCGGCTCCCACCGCGTCGGCAGACCCGGCCATTCCCGGCGTTGTCACCGATGAAGACTGGGTGGATCGCTATGCCCGCGACCCGCTGGGCAACACCATCTCCGTTTTAGTGTTGGTAGGGATGCTTGTTAGCGTCGTTTGTCAGGGCGTGGCGCTGACCCGCGAACCCAATGAGGCCTCACAGCAGCGCTGGCGCCGGGCCATCCCGCCGCTGGTCGTACTCGGGTTGATCGTGGCGGGGTATCTGGCCTACGTGGAGACGCAGCAAGTCACCGCCGTCTGCGGGCCGGTGGGCGATTGTAACGCCGTCCAACAGAGCGAGTTCGCGCTGCTGTTTGGCTTCTTGCCCATCGCGGTCCTGGGCGTGATTGGCTATGTCGGCATTGGCGCCGGATGGGCTGTGGCGCGCTACACGCGCGGTCGGTGGGCGAATCTGGCGAAGCTGGCGCTGGTGGGCATGGCCTGGTTTGGCATCCTTTTCTCCATCTACCTGACCTTTTTGGAGCCGTTCGTCATCGGTGCGACGTGCGCCTGGTGTCTCACTTCGGCGGTGCTGATGACGGTGCTGTTTTGGCTGATCGCCCCGCTTGCACGCCCGGCGTTGAAAGCGCTGCGTACATCACGCAACTGAAGACTACAAAAGTCTCAGCACGTATCGCGGCTTGCGAATCTATAGTTCAACGCAGACAGTGGAACAGGTCTTTTCCGGAGGTGTACAACTGGTCTGAGCGCCTGTGTCCACCCCCCCTACGTAGTTCGCCAAACGTATTCACGGAAACAAGCCCCGGGAGTTTTCCCCGGGGCTTGTTCGTAGTGAGGTGTTGAGCCGGATCGGCCAGGTTCTGTTGAAGAGATCCACAACCGGAGGTTAAGCAAATGGATACAGCGGCTTTTTGGAATCGGGGATGGGTGGTTTGACAGCGCGAACGCTGTTGATTATGATAGAGTAAGTATGTAAAACGAAGGGACAGACAATGACCGGGCAGAAAACGAGCGGGCGATGATGAAACTCCAGCTCGCGAACGCCTCAAGCGGCTTTTGGACGGCATCGAGGACGTGGAAGTGCTGGGCGAGGCGGCCGACGGCTTTCAGGCGGTTGAGATGATTGAGCGGCAGCGGCCCGACCTGGTGCTGCTCGATGTCCAAATGCCGGGGCTGGATGGGTTTGGGGTGCTCGAGGCACTGGAGGCTCCTCCGCCAGTCGTGTTCATCACCGCTTTTTCCGCGCTCACCGCTCTGCCATCGTCAACCTTGACCGGGTCAGTGAGATCGTCCCCTGGTTCAAGGGTAGCCACAAACTGCGGCTGACCACCGGTGAGGAAGTCGAATTGAGCCGGGCGCAGGCGCGGTCGCTGCGCAAAATGCTGGATTGGTAGTCCGCTGGATGTCTGACGATCCCCTGGATGTCTGACGATCCCCTGGATGTCTGGCGATCCCCTGGAAGCGTTTTGTGATCTTCTGGGACTCTGGTATACTTTGAGACGTTTCTGCATCTGGATAGGAAAGGATCATAGTGTGAACACATCGCCAGCCTCCCAAAGTATGCACCACCACAAAACCATTGCGGCGGCGCAGGGTGCGATTCCCGTAGCGTTGGTCACGGTGAGTGACAGCCGCACCGAAGCCACCGATACCAACAAGCAGTATGTCGAAGCCGCGCTGGCTGCGGCGGGACATCGCCTCGTCGCTTACCGGCTGATCAAAGACGAGCCGGATCAGGTTGCGGCAGTATTGGATGAGTTGGCGAGCGGCGAGGCGCGCGTGATCCTCTTCAACGGCGGCACCGGCATCTCCCGTCGCGATACGACCATCGACGTGCTGACCGCCAAGCTGGAGAAACACCTCGTCGGATTTGGCGAACTGTTCCGCATGCTAAGCTACGAGCAGGTTGGCTCCGCTGCGATGTTCTCCCGCGCGACCGCGGGCACGTACCGTGGAAAAGTCATCCTCTCTACCCCCGGCTCACCGGCGGCGGTCAAATTGGCCTGGGAAAAGCTCATCGCGCCGGAACTGCAACATCTGGCTTGGGAAGTTGCACGGTAACCCCTAGTTGGGCACCTTCTTTGAAAACATTATGCGCGTTTGTCTTATTCCACTGCGAATTGAAGTC
>DYKY01000014.1:37896-38360 GCA_020722365.1 Thermoflexus sp. | reverse complement strand
GAGCGCCTATCTTGCCCTGGGGGACGCGCGCCGCGCCATCGAGTTCTACGAGCAGGCGTTGGCGATAGAGAAAGAGATTGGAGATAGAAGAGGGGAGGGCAACACCCTGATGAACATCGGCAACGCGCACTATTCTTTGGGGGATGCGCGCCTTGCCATTCAGCAGCACGAGCAAGCCTTGAAGGTTTTCCGCGAGATCGGCGACCGGCACGGGGAGGGCAACGCCCTGGCGAATATGGGGCTGGCGCACAAGTCGCTCGACGAGCCGGAGCGGGCGCGCGAATTGTGGCAGGCAGCCCTCGCCATTTACGAGGCGATTGAAGACCCGCACGCGGAGTGGGTGCGCGGTTGGCTGGCGGCGTTGGATGCGCCAGTCCCCGCACCCGCGAAAAAATCATGGCGGCAACGACTGCGCGGCGGGTAACGTGTCTCATTCAACGAATGGCCGCGCAACGCCCATCCCC
>DYKY01000014.1:34089-37796 GCA_020722365.1 Thermoflexus sp. | reverse complement strand
ATTCGTTCATTCGTTCATTCGTTCATTCGTTCATTCGTTCATTCGTTCATTCGTTCATTCGTTTCTCAATTCGTGGTCGCCCCCCCACATTGCATATGTAGCCGTTCTGTGCTACAATGTGTATGGAGGTGGAAAATGAACAAAACCGCAGTTGTACGCGCGCGCATCCAACCTGAACTGAAAGACGACGTTGAGGCGATCCTGTCCCCGCTCGGGCTGACGCTTTCGGACGCCATCGGCCTCTTTTTGCACCAGATCAAGCTCCGGCAGGGCTTGCCCTTCGCGCTCACGTTACCGGAACCCAACGCCGTCACCCGGCGCACGTTCGAGAACACCGACGCCGGGCGAGACATCAACACGTATCCTGACCTGGATACGTTGTTCACAGCGCTGGATGAGGCGGTCTATGCGCCAGATTAAGACCACCGGTCAGTTCGAGCGCGACTATAAGCGTGTCGCGCGACGCGGCTGGCCTATGGACAAGCTCAAGACGGTGATGCGGCGTCTGGCGGAAGGCGAAAAACTGGAACCGCGCTACCGGGATCACAAGCTGGTCGGCTCCTACGCCGGACGGCGCGAGTGCCACATCGAGCCGGATTGGCTGCTCATCCACGTGCTGACGCCAACGGAAATCCTCTACGAGCGCACCGGTTCCCACACAGATTTGTTTGAATAGACGCCGACCGCGAATGTCAAACAAATAAACGAGGTGGCGCGCCTGCCATTCGTTTATTCGTTTTTGATTCGTGGTCGGCCCCCCCACATTTGCCACCCCCGTCATCCGTGTTATAGTCACAATTCGTGACACGTGATTCGTGTTTCATGATTCATGATTCATGATTCATGATTCGTAATTCGTGATTCGCCATTCCCAGGAGGAACCTGCATGTCAGTGCGCGCTTTTCTGCAAGATCACCCCAAGCCATTGGTCTGGGCGTGGGAATTGACGCTGCGCGTCTTGGGCTGGGTGCGGCCTGTGCTGGCGCAGCTGGGGCTGGAACGGGCGTCGTGGTGGCTGCGGACGCCCGAAATGCTCATCAAGAAGCCGCTGTTCGATTGCCGCGAATGTGGGCAGTGCGTCCTGCACTACACCGGCATGACCTGCCCGATGACGTGCCCCAAGCAGTTGCGCAACGGGCCGTGCGGCGGCGTCCGCGCGGACGGGCATTGCGAGGTGTATCCCGACAGGCCGTGCGTGTGGGTGCAGGCCTGGGAACGCAGCGCGCGCACGCCTTATCGCGCCGAGATGATGCGCCTCAATGCGCCGGTCGATTGGCGGCTCGAAGGCCTCTCGTCGTGGGTGACGCACACGCTGGAGCGTGACGCGATCACCACCGGCAACGATCCCGCGGTGCGCTACGCCGACGAGGTATTGGAGGGGCGATCATGGAACTAGCCTATTCCGGGGCAAGCAATCTCGCGCGCGTGCTGCGCGAGGGACACTTCGCGGTGGCGGTCGAGGTCAGCCCGCCCATCGGACCGAATCCGGCAGCGTTGCAAAGGCAAATCTCGGAACTGCGTGGCTATGCGGACGTGTACAACACGACCGACAATCAGTCCGCGCGCGTTCACATGGGGAGTCTGGCAGCCAGCATTATGCTCAAACAGGCCGGATTGGAGCCGGTGGCCCAATTTACCTGCCGCGACCGAAATCGCCTGGCGCTGCAATCGGATTTGATCGGCGCGGCGGCGTTCGGCATCAACACCGTGCTGGCGCTCAGTGGGGATCACGTGGCCATGGGCGATCATCCCCAGGCCAAACCGGTCTACGACATCGATTCGCTCAACCTTGTGCGGATGATGCGCATGATGCGCGACGGCCCCGTCTTCGAAAACGGCGAACCCATCCCCAAAACCGCGCCCGATTTCTTTATCGGCGCCGTCGAAAACCCGTGCGCGCCGCCGTACGAGTTCCACCCTTTGCGGATTGCCAAGAAGGTCGCGGCGGGCGCGCAATTTATCCAAACGCAATTGATTTACAATGTGCCGCGCTTCCGCGAATTTATGGCGCGGATCGTCGATTTGGGGCTGCACGAGAAGGTGGCGATCCTGGCAGGCGTGGGGCCATTGCGCTCGCCCAAGGCCATCGAGTACATGCGCAAGGAGGTCGCCGGGATGGACATCCCGGAGTGGATCGACGCGCGTTTTGCAAACGTCACGACCAAAGAGGAGCGCGAGAAAGTCGGGCTGGACCTGTGTTGCGAATTGGCATCGCAGCTACGGGAGCATCGAAGGCGTGCGCGGCTTGCACATTATGACGGTGAACTGGTCTGCCGCTATTCCGCAAATCGTCACCGCGCTGGGACTGTACCCGCGCCCATAAGCAAGGCCCAACCAATCTTCACGAATTCACACGAATTTTCCCTGTTCGTGGAGAGTAGTGCAGCTTCGTGGTAACACATTGAGGCGGCTGGCTTGCGACCACGAATGGGATCGCGAATAAATGAATTTAGACCTGGCTAAACGAGGAACTCGCGCCAATCGAGGCACTCATTCGTTTATTCGTTTGAAAGTCGTGATCGGCCTACGCGCCTATGCATTTGCCTAAGCGCGAAAATAGCATACAATGCCTGCGTAATCAGTGAAAATACAAATGTAGTCCCCGCGCCTGTGATACACCGGCGAGAGAACTTTCAACTTGTAACCCGCAACTTTTAACTATCAAAGGAGTGAGCGATGATCGTTACAACGAAACAACTATTTGCCCATGCGTATGGCAAATACGCTATCGGCGCTTATAACATCAACAACCTCGAACAGACGATGGGGTTGTTTCGGGGCAACCTCGACAGCCAGGCTCCCTTCATCATTCAGATCAGCAAGGGCGCGCGCTCGTACACGCACAAGTTGATGCTGGAAGGGCTGATTCGCAGCGCGGACGAGGTCTTCCCTAACGCCATTTTCGCCGTCCACCTGGACCACGGCGACGAGGAGACCTGCTACGACTGCATCGAGAGCGGCTTCTACAGCTCGGTGATGATCGACGCCAGCCACGAGGATTTCGAGACCAACGTCGCCATCACGCGGCGCGTCGTCGAAGCGGCGCACGCGAAGGGCATCGTGGTGGAGGCCGAGTTGGGCCAGTTGGGCGGCGTGGAAGAGCACGTCAAGGTGGACGAGGCCAACGCCAAGCTGACCGATCCCGATCAGGCCAAGAAATTCGTCGAACTCACCGGCTGCGACTCGCTGGCCTGCGCCATCGGCACCAGCCACGGCGCGTTCAAGTTCACCGGCACGCAGGGGCTGCGCTTCGACGTGCTGGCCGAGATTCAGAAGCGGCTCCCCGGCTTCCCCCTGGTGATGCACGGCAGCAGCTCTGTGCCGCAGGAAGAGGTCGCGCGCATCAACGCGGCGGGTGGCAAGCTCAAAGGGGCCAAGGGCGTGGATGCGACGCAGTTCCGGCGCGCCGCCGAGTTGGGCGTCACCAAGATCAATATCGACACCGACGGCCGCCTGGTGTGGACGCGCGTCCACCGCGAGTACTTCCTGGAACACCCGGAGAACTTCGACCTGCGCCCGATCGGCAAGGTGTTTATGTCCGAGTACGCGAAGTTCATTGCCCAAAAGAACGAATACCTCGGCAGCGCAGGCCAGTTGGAAGCCGTGCGCCAGGTTCTGAAAGGCTAATTATCATTTAAGTGTGTCAGTCGTAGCCTAGCCCCTTGTGGGCGTCTTGTGGGCGTCTTGTGGGCGTCTTGTGGGCGTCT
>DYKY01000014.1:0-33989 GCA_020722365.1 Thermoflexus sp. | reverse complement strand
CTTGTGGGCGTCTTGTGGGCGTCTTGTGGGCGTCTTGTGGGCGTCTAGGCTACAACTAAAATGAAGCACACCCTTATCATTTGGAGGGAGCGCAAATGGAGAACGTTTTGGAAGTCATTCATCAAGCCGTTATGGAAGGCGATATGGACCTGACTCAGGAAAAGGTTCAGGAGGCCATCGACGCGGGGATTGGGCCGGACGTCATTTTGCAGGATAGCTTGATTCCGGCCATGGCCGCGGTCGGGAAGCTCTTCGAGGAGGGCGAGTACTTCGTCCCGGAGATGCTGATCGCGGCGCGCGCGATGAAAGCCGGCCTGGCGCTGCTGCGCCCGCTGCTGGTCGCGGCGGACGTGAAGCCGGCGGGCAAGGTCGCTGCGGGGACTGTCAAAGGCGACCTGCACGACATCGGCAAAAATCTGGTCTGTATGATGCTGGAAGGCGCCGGATTCGAGATTGTCGATTTGGGCGTGGACGTTGCGCCGGAGAAGTTCATCGATGCCGTCGTGAACCAGGGTGTGGATATCGTGGCGATGTCGGCGCTGCTAACCACGACGATGCCAAATATGAAGAGCACGTTGGAAGCGATCAAGGCGGCCGGCGTGCGCGACAAAGTCAAGGTCATGATCGGCGGCGCGCCGGTGACAGACGCCTACGCCAAAGAGATCGGCGCCGACGGTTACGCAGCCGACGCCAGCCGCGCGGTGACGTTGGCGAAGTCGTTGGTGGCGGCGTAAGAGGGATAGCGGTCAGCTTTCAGCTCAGCCAACCTTGCGAAGGTGTGGGCAAACCAGAGGGTTGCACGCCTTTGCAAGGGTTTCTGGGTAGTCTGCGCGGGGCCTCGGTTTGAGGCCCCGCGTTGTTGTATCGAAGATTGAGGTCAGTAATCGCGCATCACATTTGTTGTCTGGCATTCGCGAGTATAATCTTATGGAGAGATGGAGATATGATGAACCCAATCTTGATCCGACATTTATACGGTAGCGTGCGCAGGAAACGATTCTTCTGGTTCCTGAGCCTGTACCTGCTCAGCATTGGATTTTTGGCCCTGGTCCTCGTCGCTACCATCGCCGCACCCATGTTCGTCGCCAATACCACCCTGTCGATACTCAATATCTTCACCGGTGGACGGGCGATCTACTGGTTCTCCGGCGTTGTCCTGATCTTGACCAGCAGCCTCCTGGTGCCGGTCAATGCATTGGGAGCGTTTGCCGGGGAGCGTGAAAATCGCACCCTTGACCTCCTGGTCATCACCACACTCAAAATTCGCAGCATCGTCTTAGGCAAAATGGCCTCGGCCCTGCTCACCGGCGCAGTCTACGTCTTAGCGCCCTTACCGTTGCTGATGGCCGGCTTTTGGCTCGGCGGCGTCACCACCGCCGAACTGGGAATCACATTGCTGTTCCTTGCGCTGGCGATGCTCTCCGGCGTGGCCTGGGCTTTGCTCATTTCCGCGTTCTTGCGGAGAACGATCGCTGCTGTGCTTGTTTTCTACGGGCTAGTCTTTGCCTCGACCCCAGTGATTCTGATTTTGGCGACCGCAGCCGCGGGTCTTGCCGAAGCGTGGAAATATAGTGAGATTCTCAACGTCCAGCCATTTTGGATCGAGGCCCTGCTGCAATACGGGTGGGTTATCCTCGCCGGGCTGCATCCGCTGACCGCGGCCATTGTTACCGAAGCGATGGGCTTCGAACAAAACTCATGGCTGCTACTGCACTTCACCGTTGAGCGCTATTCACCAAGCGCTGCAGGAACGATGCTGGGAACCCTCACGCTGCCTTCCCCCTGGATTACGTACACGGTCTTCGCCGTCATCGCCAGTCTTATCATGCTACGCGTCGCCGTCTGGCGATTAGAGCGCCCGGAGCGTTGACGATGCCTGCTGCATTAGAACGCGAAATCGCCCGCTTCGGCCAGGCCCTCCGCCGCCATCGTCTGGTGATCGGTGCGGCATACGGCGTGATGGGCGCACTGGCAGCGTTGCTCATGGCCGCCATCGCTGCGCGGCTCACGCCCCTGTGGCACCAAGCGGAACTGCTATTGGCGTCCGTGTGGGCCGTGGGAGGCGGGTTGTTCGTGGGCGCGACGATCGGCTACCTCTGGCCGATGCCGCTTTCACGCCGGCTGCGCCTGTTCGACCGGCGTCTGCATCTGGCCGACCGGCTGACGACGGCATGGGAACTGGCCCAGGGAAGCATCGTTGCCCCCGCTGCTCTCGTGCAGCTTCAGCAAATGGAAACGCTCGACGCTGCACGCGCCATCAGTCCACAACCGGCCTTTCCGCTGCGCCCACCACGCGCGGTGGGATTCGCGGCGCTTGTTTTGCTGCTGGCACTCGTCCCGGCGCTCTTCCTCGCCAATCCGCAGGAAAGCGCGCTCATCCAACGCGAAGCACAACAGCAGGCGACCGCCGCCGCTATTGCCCAACTCGAAACCGCGCAAGAAGACCTGGCGACGAATGACGCCCTCAGCGAGGCCGAACGCGCCGCCGCGCTCAAAGCCTTGGAAGAGGCGCTCGCTGCACTTCGCGACCGGCGCAGCACGCCCACCGAGCAACAGGCCGCCCTCTCCGCCGCCGAGCGCCAACTCGCGGAGCTACGCTCTCCCGAAGCCGCCGCGCGACTCCGGCGGCTGTCCGAGGCCAGTCCCCTCTCCACCGCCGACGTCGTCCAGCCATTGGCCGAGGCGCTGCAACGCGGTGATGCCGCCGCCGCAGCGGCCTATCTGCGCGACCTCCTCGATCCAACCGGCAAGCAGCCGCTTACCGCCGAAGAAACGTTGGCGCTGGCCGATGCCTTCCAACAAATGGCCGACGCGCTGGATGCCACCGATCCAGAACTGGCCGAGCAATTAGCCGCCGCCGCCCAGGAGATCTACAGCGGCGACATGACTGCCGTGCGCGCCGCCGTCCAGCAAGCCGCAGAGACGCTCTCCGAGGCAGCGCAAGCCAACGCATCCAACCAAACCCTCGAACAGGCTCAGGCTGCCGTCCAACAGGCTCAAGAGGGCCTGGGAGACGCGCAACGTCAAACTGCAACCTCTACTGCGGCCCAACCAGGGGCTTCTGGGACGCAAGGAAAGCCAATGGCAGGCGCGCAAGGGGGACCACAGCCGGCCGGCGAGGCAGCAGCGCTCCCCGGCAGCGGCAACGCCACACACAGCGAGGATGCCGGTAGCAGCCAACCCTACGGCTCCACCGAAGCATCACGCATCACGGGACAGGGCGGCGAGATCACACTACCCCGGCAAGAAGCGTTCGGTTCACCGCGCACTGCCACCGGCCTTCCAGGCGACGCGCGTGTCCCTTACCAGGATGTTTACACCACCTACGCCGAAGCTGCCCAGGCCGATTTGTCGCACAATGCCTATCCGCCCGCGCTGCGGGCTTACGTGCGCGAGTACTTCAACGGTCTCGAACCCTGAAAGTTTGACAAATTTCGCATTTGTTTTACACTGTTGAACGTGTACAGACTATAAAAGTCTCACACAGGGCTTCGTCAAGCGAACCGAACACTGAACCACAAACTTGGAAAATCAAGGGTTTGTTAAGACTTTTGTAGTCTTTGAACGGAGATCCTATGATCACAACGTTGATCGCCAGCGTCAATAACCAGCAGCAGCGGCTTTACCCAAAGTCCGGTTAGTGCTGCGCGGCTGTTGAAAGATTTTTCATAAACCAGCCTACCGGGAATCGGTAGGCTGGTTTTCGTTTTGACAAGGAGGTGATGTAGCCCTAGAGCAAGTGTATAGTGGTGTTTGTCGAGTTGCCATCTATCTGCAAATCTATATCAGCCCAAAAAGGAGAAGAGGAAAATGACTGCCGAAGTTTTATCTCGCGCCAAGGAAGACGATATTCGTTTTGTGAGTTTTCAATTTACCGATATATTCGGGACGATCAAAAGCGTGACCCTACCGGTCGTGCAACTTGAGGGGGCCTTGGAAGAAGGCATCTTCTTCGACGGCTCGTCCGTACAGGGATTCGCGCGCATTTTCGAAAGCGATATGGTGCTCGTGCCGGATCCGGCGACATATCGCATGCTGCCGTGGAGCGTCCCAGAGCGTCGCCGCGCTCGCATCATCTGTGACGTTCATACCACAGATGGCAGTCCCTTGGCCAGTTCGCCGCGCACGGTCCTGAAACGCATCCTGGAGCGCGCGGAAGCCAAAGGGTTCACCTACAATGTTGGTCCAGAACTGGAGTTCTTCTTGTTCAAGCGCAATGGCAATGTGCCGTTCCAGCCGGTGCCACACGATATCGGAGGCTATTTCGACTTTTCGCCCCGTGACGAGGCGCAACAGGTGCGCAGCGAAATCATCATCGCCCTGGAAGCGCTCGGGATTCACGTCGAAATGGCCCACCATGAGGTTGCCGAAGGGCAACACGAGATCGATTTTCGCTACGCCGATGCCCTGTCGACGGCGGACAACGCCATCACGTTAAAGTATACGGTGCGCGCTATCGCCGCGACCTACGGCATCTACGCCAGCTTCATGCCCAAGCCGATCTTCGGCATCAACGGGTCGGGGATGCACACGCACCAGAGTATGAGCGACGCCAGCGGCAAAAACATCTTCTACGCCGCCGACGATCCCTACCATCTCTCGAAACTCGCCTATCACTTCCTCGCCGGACAGATCGCCCACGCGCGCGCGTTGTCGGCCATCGGCGCGCCGACGGTCAATAGCTACAAACGCCTCACCCCTGGCTACGAAGCGCCGGTCTACGTCTGCTGGGCGCACCGCAACCGCTCGGCGATGATCCGCGTCCCGGCGACCCGCCCGGGCAAAGAAGCGGCAACGCGCATCGAACTGCGCTGCCCCGATCCGAGCAGCAACCCTTATCTGCTGTTTGCCAGCATCCTGGCTGCCGGGCTAGACGGCATCGAGCGCGAACTCGAAGCGCCGGACCCGGTCAATGAGGACATCTATCACCTGAAAGAGGCGGAGCTTGCCGCGCGGTCCATCGGCACGCTGCCTGGCACACTGGCCGAAGCCTTGGACGCGTTGGAAGCCGACAACGTCATCCTGGAAGCCCTGGGCGAATCGCTCGCCGAGACGTTCATCCGGGCCAAACGCGCTGAGTGGGATGAGTACCGCATTCGTGTAACCCCGTGGGAACTCGAGCGGTATCTCGAAACGGCCTGATCTTTTCGTCCGCAGCTTTGTGATGCCCCGCCACGCGCGGGGCATTTTTTACGAATTGCCAAAATCGTAAACTTCCGGTATAACAAAGACTACAAAAGTCTGTTTACAGACCTCGTTTTCGGCGCAGGGATTGGTTTAACCAGGGGCCTCGTGGGGCTTTTGTAGTCTGGCGCTATCGAAATTCCGAAAGGCAAACTATGGTTCGATCTCCGGTTCACATCAGCTATACAGCCAGCGGCGGCGTTGTCACCAATGCCGAGGGAACTCACGTGCTGCTGTTGATCCGTCCCGAGCGCGACGAGGTGCGCCTGCCCAAAGGCCACGTCGAGCCGGGAGAAGCCATCGACGCTGCAGCGCTGCGCGAAGTGATCGAAGAGGCTGGCTACGACGACCTCGAGATCATCGCCGACCTGGGGGAGCAATTGGTAGCCTTTCCTCTGGATAACAAGGTCGTACAACGTGTCGAACACTACTTTCTGCTGCGCGCGCGCACGCTGCATCAAACCGAGCGCCCCCAGTCCGACGATCAACAATTCTTCACCATCTGGGTCCGCTGGGATGAAGCCCCCAGCCATCTCACCTTTGAGGCCGAACAAACGTGGATTCGGCGCGCGCGCCGGATTATGGAGCAGGACGCATGACCACACCTGACGACATTTCGATCGCCACCATAATGGACATCCACCGCACGTTGCGCGACCTTTACGGTGATCCGCCCCACCGGCCCGACGGCGATCCGCTGGCGGCGCTGGTGAACACCATCCTGAGCCAGAACACCAACGACCGCAACCGCGACATCGCGTTCGCGGCGTTGCGCGCGCGGTTTCCTACCTGGGAGGGCGTGCGCGATGCGCCCACCGATGCGGTTATCGAGGCCATCCGGCCCGCAGGATTAGCGCCTACCAAAGGGCCTAACATTCAGGCGGCGCTGCGGCAGATTACGGCGGAACGCGGGGAACTGACGTTGGCTTTTTTGGAAACGTTGCCACTAGAAGAAGCCCGTCAGTGGCTCACGAGACTCAACGGCGTTGGCCCCAAGACCGCGGCCATCGTGCTGCTGTTTGCGTTAGGGCGCCCAGCCTTTCCGGTCGATACCCATGTTCATCGCGTCACCCGGCGGCTAGGGTTGATCCCGCAAAATACATCCCGCGAAAAGGCCCACATCCTGCTCGAAGCTCTTGTCCCACCCGAACTGTATTGGGCGCTCCATCTCAACCTCATCGCGCACGGACGGCGGGTCTGCCACGCCCGTAAGCCCGCATGTGAAAAGTGTCCGTTGTGCGCCCAATGCGCTTACTATCAGGCATTACAAGAAGGAGGCCAATCCCTATGAAAAGCACAAAAACGCCGCGATTTGTCCTGCTGCCTTATCTGGCCCTGAGTAAACGTTGGGTCGGCCCGGCGCTGTGGCTTATCCCTGCCGGGATTTTGCTCTGGTGGAGTGTGCCTCAGACGGCCCAACTTGAGCAGCGTTATCCCTTTCTCGGATTCATCATCAGCGGTGTCGGCCTCGTGATCGTCATCTATACATTCCTGGCCCGGCGTGCCCACGTGAGTTGTCATAAAAGCAATTTCGTCATCCACACCCCCTTTTACCCCATCGCCTTTTCATACCAGCGCGTAGAAATGGTGCGACCAACAGAGTTCAAAAGCATCTTCCCACCGGAAAACGAAAAAAACTCGCGCCGGCGTCTATACAAGAACATCTGGGGCAAAACTGTCATCGTGATCAACGTCAAAGGGTACCCGTTCCCAAAATGGTGGCTGCGTTTGTGGTTCCACCCCTATCTGATGCATCCACGCGAGACGGCGTTGGTGTTGCCGGTTGAAGATTGGATGGGCCTGTCGCGCAGTCTGGAGGCCCTGCGCAGCAACTGGCTGGAAGGGCAGCGTCAACGCCGGCGCAAATAGGGCACACAGTGCAGTGCAGACCCTGTGCGGTATGCAAAATGTTTAGGTCTGACAATTCCTTACGATCTTTTCCACAAGGGTATCCACAGTCTAACCCATACTTGTAGGGGCGGGGATTGCACCACACCGCACATGTACTGAATGAAAATATTGTTTTCCACATAAGTGAAAGCAAGATTAAAACTAGACGCTTTTTAAGATTAAAATGGGGTTTAGAGATTGCTTGTTTCGCGCTTTTTTGGTAAAATGTATATGGTCACTGCGAAGGGGAAGGGGGGATCATTCCCTCATAACCACGCCCTTTGCACAAAGGCATCCGTCAGTTAAGCCAGTGATCACCCTTTTCTTGCGACCGGGCTGATCGATGCGGTTATCTTTGCACAATTATCTCAAACAGGATTGCATATTTATATGAACTCACAAAAATTATGGCAGGCGACCCTGGGTGAATTGGAGCTACAAATGACCCGGGCGACCTTCGACACTTGGCTTCGGGACACGCACTGCATCGGTATGGAGAATGGCGACACCTTGGTGATCGGGGTCAAAAATGGCTATGCCGTCGAATGGTTGGAGAATCGCCTCTACCCGGTGATCCAACGCACCTTATGCCGGCTGACACAACAGGAAGAAATACGAGCACGCTTTGTCGTTTGGCAGGCCAAACGCAACAATGGCAACGGCCATGGTGAGCTTCCCGCCCTGATCCAGGAGGAAACAGTGCCACTTCCTGATCCGGCACGCGATCCCGGCCTAAATTCCGGCTATACTTTTGACAGTTTCGTCGTAGGGCCGAGCAACCGTCTGGCCCAGGCCGCGTCGCAAGCCGTTGCTGAAACCCCGGCCCGCGCATACAACCCGTTGTTTATCCATGGCGGTGTTGGCTTGGGGAAAACCCACCTGCTCCACGCCATTGGACACGAGTGCTATCGGCGCAATATGCAGGTGCTTTACGTCTCTTCAGAAACGTTTACCAACGATCTGATCGAAGCGATCCGTACGCACACGACTGAACTATTCCGCGAGAAATATCGCACAGCAGACGTTTTACTGGTCGATGATATTCAGTTCATTGCTGGAAAAGAAAGCACGCAGGAGGAATTCTTCCATACATTCAATGCGCTGCGCGACACGGAGCATCAGATTGTCCTCAGCAGCGACCGGATTCCCAAGGCCATGGTCACGTTGGAGGAACGCCTGCGCTCGCGCTTCGAATGGGGATTGATCGTCGATATTCAACCGCCGGATTATGAGACGCGCGTCGCCATCCTGCAATCCAAGGCACAACGACTGCACGTTGATGTCCCCAATGAGTTGTTGAGCTACATTGCCACGAATGTCGAGAGCAACATCCGTGAACTTGAAGGGGCGCTCAACCGTGTGCTGGCGATGGCGCGACTCACCGACTTGCCCCTGACGCGGCAAATCGCCGAAAATGCGCTCGCCGACTTGCTGCCCCATCATCCCGAAATCTCAGCCGGGCAGATCCTCAGCACCGTGGCAACCTATTACGGCATCAGCGAGGAGGATTTGCGCAGTGCGCAACGCAATCGCCGCATTGCCCAGCCACGTCACATCGCGATGTACCTGCTCCGCGAGGAGACCGATGCCTCGCTTCCGCAAATCGGCGCCGAGTTGGGCGGACGTGATCACACCACCGTGCTCTATGGGTACGAGAGAGTGCGCGCGCGCCTGGAACACGACGATCAATTAAAACGCGAAGTGATGACCATCAAAGGCCACTTATACGGCCAAAATTGAGCCACTGTTGAGATCGAGGCGGGATTTGGGGGCGAAACACCCCAAAGTCCCGCCTTTCGTTTTTCCCTCCGATCATAGACGCAAAAGTAATGCGGTTTGTGGTACAATAATGCTGATATTTACGCAAAAAGGCGAGGGGCATGATCATCATCGACACACTATTCGCAGCTTTACCACTGGCGCTCATTATCGTCCTGATGATAGGCTTCCATTGGAGCGGGGCGAAAGCCGGTGCAGCCGGTTGGATCGCGGCCCTGATCATCGCTGTATTGCGTTTCGCAGCCAATACAGAATTCCTCATCTGGGCGCAAATCGACGGAGTTTTCCGCGCGGCGCAAGTGCTGTACATCATCTGGGGGGCGCTGTTCTTCTTCCGCATCACCGAAGCCAACGGCGCATTGAATGCTATGTCCACCATGCTGCGGCAGATTTCCCCCGACAGAACGCTGCAAGTCCTCATCATGGGATGGGCCTTCACGTCGTTTCTTCAAAGCGTGGGCGGCTTTGGCGTGCCGATGGCGGTGGTCGCCCCCATTATGGTTGGTATCGGCTTTGAGCCACTCATCGCCGTGGTCTTGCCGGCATTAGGACATTCGTGGGCGGTTTCCTTTGGCTCACTCGGTGTTTCATTCGAGGCGTTGAAGACCGCGACCGGCCTGGAAGGGGCAGTCATCGCGCCGGACATGGCCCTCCTGCTCGGCATTGTCTGCTTTTTCGCAGGTTTCTCCGTGTTATGGGTGGCCGGGGGGCGACACGCGCTGCGCGCCGGGCTGTGGCCGATGCTCGTGATGGCGTTGATTATGAGTGGAGTCCAATACCTTTCCGTGCGCGCCGGACTCTACAACATAGCCTCAATGCTCAGCGCTCTGGCCGGCCTGGCGACGGGTGTCATCTGGGCCAGGCTGCGCCAGGATAAATCTGACTCCAACATCACTCCGATACCGTGGAGTAAACACCTGGTGTCCATCTTGCCTTATATGGTGCTGTTGCTCGTCATCTTCAGCGCCAATCTCATCCATCCACTCGCCGAATTCCTCGGCCGGGTCCGAATACAGGTCGCCATTCCGCAGGTTACCCTCGCCAACGGCCAGGTAATCTCCGCCAGCAAAACGAAGGCGCTCTCACTTTTCGGCCACGCGGGCGCACTGTTGTTCTATACCGGATTTCTGACCCTCCTCGTCTCAAAAATTCAGGGGACGTTGCCACCGGATGCCGGCAAAAGAATCCGCACGGGCATGATCCGCAGTGGATGGACATCGACGTTGGGAATTCTGGCCATGGTCGGAATGGCCACCACGATGGAAAAGGCCGGTATGGTACCACTTCTATCGCATGCAATGGCCGATATCGCCGGGAGGCTATACCCTCTGATTTCGCCATTCATCGGCGCGTTGGGTGCTTTTATGACGGGCAGCAACACGAATTCCAACGTGCTTTTTGGCGCCTTTCAACAACAGGTCGCGCAGACTCTAGGCTATACAGTCCCCCTAATTTTGGCAATCCAAAATGCCGGCGCGGCCGTAGGCTCCGTCTTTGCTCCAGCAAAGATCATTGTAGCGTGCAGCACTGTCGGTCTGAGCAACAGGGAAGGCGAGGCGCTGCGCCACATCACGAAATATTGCCTCGTCATCCTGGTCATCCTGGCAGCACTCGGATTGCTGATCACATCTGTAGAATAGCATCAGATTTTGCCATCAGACCGTGTAGACGTCATAGAATCTTAATGCTGCTGTAACTTGAATCCCCCCTGTCTCAACGTATAATATGGATAAGTGTACCTAACCAGCTATGAATCCCGGCAAAGGTTCAGGCTGCGCAAAGATACCTGAATAGAGAGGAAGCGAGTGCGCTATGGGGCCAAATAACATATTGATTGTTGATGATGATGTCAACGCACTACGCCTTGTCGGTATGATGCTTGAGCGTGAGGGATTTAAAATCCTCGCGGCAGCATCGGGCCAACAAGCGATTGATAAAGCTATCGCCGAACAACCGGTCCTCATCATCCTCGACGTGATGATGCCCGACATGGATGGGTACCAGGTCGCGACACAACTCCGCAAGCACCCGGCGACGGAAACGATTCCTATCCTGATGTTCACCGCTAAAACCGCGGTCAATGACAAAGTAGCCGGCTTCCAGGCCGGAGCCGATGATTATCTCACCAAGCCTGTGCATCCCACCGAACTTATCACACGCGTGCAAGCACTGCTCCAGCGCAGTCGCCGCGCCGCCGAAGTCGGACACGGGCAGGTCATCGGTTTTCTGCCGACTAAAGGCGGCCTTGGTACCAGTTCGCTCGCCCTTAACGTCGCGCTCGAATTGAAGAAGGCATATCCTGATAAACAAACAGTTCTCGTGGAACTGCACGATGGCAGGGGTACACTGTCCCTGCAACTGGGCATGAATGTGCCTGGCGGCATCCAGGCATTAGCCGGCCGTCCTGTCACACAGCTCAACAAGGATTACTTGAACGACAACCTGGTACGGCACACATCAGGATTACATCTGCTGTTGAGCACGCACCAGCCTGCCGGGACAGGGCCGAAACTCACACGCGAATTCTCCCGCACTGTCCTGCGGCTTCTCAGCACCGATTATGATTACATTCTCCTTGACTTGCCTGCGGCCCTGGACGAAGCAACCGCGGAGGCCCTGCGTATGACGGGCGACATCATCCTTACCCTGGATGCGAACCGTATCGGGCTACTCCTGGCACAGGCGATGCTCGAAGGGCTGGACCGCGATAACATCGGTGCGTACAAAGCGAAAATCGTACTCATCAACCGCATGCCCGCCGCAGCCTCCCTGAACCGCCAGGACATCGAAAACGCTCTCCAACACACAATGATTTGCAGCATCCCGCCCGTACCGGATCTAGCTTACGAGAGCGCGCAAAGCGGCCGTCCTATGGTCTTGATCCAACCCCACAGCCTCGTCGCCCAGCAAATACGCCTTATCATCCAGACCATCGCCGGCAAAGTGGCATCATAAGAAGAAATCGCTATGGAAGAAACCTGTGAGTCTTTGAAAGAGAGCATCATCACCCTGGAGCGGCTCCTCCACATCAGCCGGCACTTGAACTCGACGCTCGAAATGCGCCCACTGCTCCTGCAGATCGTGGAGTCGGCACGCGATCTCACCGATGCCGATGGGGCGTCGATCTTGCTGATGGAGAGCGATGAAACATTGCGCTTCGCCGCGGCGTGTGGGCCGGATGCCAGTGTGTTGGAGATCGCCGAGGTGCCGCTGGACAACAGCCTTGCCGGGTGGGTGGTCAGAAACCGCAAAATGCTGATTGTCGAGGATGTACTATCCGATCCCCGGCATTTTGTCATCCAGAGCATTGACCCCACCCAATCGTTGTTGGCCATTCCGATGCTTTTCGGCGATCAGATCATCGGCGTTTTGGAGTCGGTGACCACCAAAACGCGCCACAGCTTCACTCCGCAGGACATCGAAACATTGGAAACGCTTGCCAGCATCGCAGCGGTCGCTGTGCAAAATGCACGCCTCTTCGAACAAAGCGATTGGGTCGCGGAGGTCGTTCACGAAATCCGCACCCCGCTGACCGCCATTCTCTCTTACGCCGATCTGCTGCAGCGTCCGGATATCTCCGACGCCATGCGCGCGCAATTCGTCAGCATCATCCAACAGGAAACGCAGCGCGTCAACACGCTGGCCACCCAGTTTCTCGACCTGGCCCGCCTGGAGTCCGGACGCATCCACATGGCGCAGCATCGCCTGTGCGTCGGCGAGATCATGAGCGCAGCAGCCAACGCCATCCGCCCCACCATCACCAACAACCGCCAGAACTTGCACGTCGAATTTCCGGATGATCTGCCCTGCACCATCGGGGATGATCAACGTATCCACCAGGTGCTTCTCAATCTGCTCAGCAACGCTGCGAAGTACTCCGATCCCGGCGACACCATTACCCTCGCGGCCAAAGTGACCGACCACGAGATGCTCATCTCCGTGTCAGACACCGGGTCGGGCATCCCGGAAGATCAACTGCCAAAGCTATTCCACAAGTTTGCCCGCCTGCCGGGTAAGGAACGCCAGGTCACCGGGACGGGGTTAGGGCTGGTCATCTCGCGCCAGATCGTCGAGGCGCACAACGGCAAAATCTGGGTCGAGAGCGAAGTGGGTAAGGGGACGACCTTCTACTTTTCCCTACCCATCATCGCACCGGAAAGCTCTAAGGATTCGTGAAAATCCGACTTCCCGCGCTGACCTTCCCAGAAGCTGGACCTGGATGTGCGGTGGCGCTCGAAAAGCATCCTGATTGAGCTATTGAGCTATGGTCGGCTTCCGGGAAGGTTGCGGTCAGGCCCTCGTGGTAGAAATTTCCCTTCATAGGAAAAAGTCACCGCTCATTATAGACGAGTGGATGATTTTTCAGATTCTCATTGATCCCTTCAGCTTTTGCAGTATACTGGACCTCAAACCATATTCCAATTGGAGGCATACATGACCAAATCCACTGATACTGCTAGTGAAGAACGCGTCGAAGAACTGCTCAACCAACTGACCCTCAGAGAGAAAGTATCGCTGCTCTCCGGCGAGGACGATTGGCACACCGTCGCCATTCCGCGCCTGGGCATCCCCGCGCTGGTGATGACCGACGGCCCGCACGGCGTGCGCGCCAATCGCACCGGCGGCAAGCGCATCCACTCCGCCGCCACCTCGTTCCCCACCGGCGTCTCGATGGCCGCGAGCTGGGACCCGGCCCTCATCGAGCGCGTCGGCGAGGCGCTGGCCGAAGAGACGCGCGCCCTGGGCTGCGACATCCTGCTCGGCCCGTGCGTCAACATCGCGCGCACGCCGCTCGCCGGGCGAAACTTCGAGGCCTACGCCGAAGACCCCTACCTGGCGGGGCGCATAGGTGTGGCGTGGGTCAAGGGCTTGCAGCGCAAGGGCGTCGGCGCGTCGCTCAAGCACTACGCCTGCAACAACCAGGAATTCGAGCGCCATCGCGGCAGTTCCGTCGTGGACGAGCGCACGCTGCGCGAAATCTACCTGGCGCAGTTCGAGATGATCGTCAAAGAGGCCAATCCCTGGACGGTGATGTGCTCGTACAACCGCATCAACGGCGTCTACGCCAGCGAGAACGATGACCTGCAAAACCAGATTCTCAAGGGCGAGTGGGGCTTCGAGGGCGTCGTCGTCTCCGACTGGGGCGCGAACCACACGACGGTAGAATCGATCACGGGCGGCCTGGATATCGAAATGCCCGGCCCGGCGCTCTACTACGGCAGACTGCTCGAAGCCGCCGTCCACACGTGGCAGGTGAACGAAGACACCATCGACGAAGCAGCGCGGCGGATGCTGCGGATGATCGTCAAATCCGGCAAAATGGACGGCCCGCTGCCCGCCGGATCGCTGAACACGCCGGAACACCAGGCGCTCGCCCGCGAACTGGAGGAGGCCTCCATCACGCTACTCAAGAATGACGGCAATGTTCTGCCGCTCAAAGGCGCGCAGTCCATCGCCGTCATCGGCCCGAACGCGGCGGAATGTCGCATCGGCGGCGGCGGCAGCTCGTACCTGGAGCCGCCCTATCGCGTCAGCCCGCTGGAAGGACTCAAGGCGAAACTCGGCGACACGGTTATCATCCACTACGAACAGGGCTGCGACAATTTCGTCGAACTGCCCGCCATCAAACCGGATTACCTGGGCGAGGGACTGCTGTGCGAATTCTTCAACAACGCCGACTGCGCCGGCGCGCCGGTTGCCTCACGCATCGAACCCAACGTCGAAGACTGGCGCATCCCGTTGCCGCCGGGCGTGGACGCGAAAGTCTTTTCCGCGCGCTGGACGGGCACGCTGACCGCGCCGAGCAGCGGGCGCTACGCGCTGCAACTGCGCAACGCCAGCATCGCCCGCCTGTACCTCGATGGTGAACTGGTGTTGGAGGCCACGCCTGGAATGGAAGAGGGCTGGCTCCGCAGCGTGGCGCAGGCCTACGTGACGTTGGAAGCCAATCGCGCCTACGCGCTCAAAGTCGAGTACGTCAAACTGCCGGACGTGGAATCCACCGCGCTCTACCTGCAAGGCGCGTTCGCGCCCGACCCCGACGACCGGCTGGAGCGCGCCGTCGCGCTGGCGCGGCAATCCGACGTTGCCATCATCTTCGGCGGGATGCCCAAAGGCTTCGAGAGCGAAGGACACGATCGCCCGCACATGAAGCTGCCCGGCGAGCAGGACGCGCTTATCGCCGCGGTCGCCGCCGCCAACCCCAACACCGTCGTCGTGCTGAACGTCGGTTCGCCCGTCGAAATGCCGTGGGCGGACGATGTGGCGGCGATTGTGCTGGCCTACTATATGGGACAGGAGGGCGGCCACGCGGTCGCCAACGTCCTCAGCGGCGCGGTGAACCCCTCCGGCAAGCTGCCGGTCACGTTCCCCAAACGCTACGAGGATAACCCCACGTTCATCAACTACCCCGGCACGATGGAAGTGCTGTACGGCGAGGGCATCTTCGTCGGCTACCGTTACTACGACAAAAAGGACGTCGAACCGCTGTTCCCCTTCGGGCACGGGCTGTCGTATACCACGTTCGCCTACAGCGATCCGCAAGTCCCGGCGACGGTCGAGGCCGGCGAACCCGTCCACGTCTCCGTCACAGTGACGAACACCGGCGCGGTCGCCGGGCAGGAGGTCGTGCAGGTGTACGTCGGCGACCCGGTCTCGTCGCTGGTGCGCCCGCCGAAGGAATTGAAGGGCTTCAAGAAAGTACACCTGGAACCCGGGCAAAGCGCCGTGGTGGAGTTCACGCTGGACGAACGCGCGCTCTCGTTCTACGATCCCTACCAGGGGCGCTGGGTAGCCGAGCCGGGCGCGTTCAATGTGCTGTTCGGCAGCTCATCCAGGGACATCCGCGCGCAAGCGTCGTTCACGCTGGCGTAGCACAGACCAAGACTACAAAAGTCTCAGCAGACACCTGCATCCTGGATGCTTCTTCTCCAACACAGGACTTGTTCAATCAGGGGGAGCGTGAGACTTTTGTAGTCTTTCCGTATTTGTTTGACAGACTCCCCCGAACAGCGATAATACCCACACTATGGCACAGAAAGAGCCGCGAGCGGCATCAACGATCGCCCCACCGGAAGTCATCGCCACGCCGGAGGCGCTGCGCGAGCTGGCAACGCGCCTGTCCCACGAACCGCGCATCGCTGTAGATACTGAAGCAAACAGCCTCTACGCCTATCACGAGCGTGTGTGCCTCATCCAGATTTCGACGCCGGACGCGAATTACCTGATCGACCCACTCTCGCTGGACGATCTTAGCCCGCTGGCCCCGGTGTTCGCGACGCCGGACACCGAAAAAGTCTTCCACGCCGCCGATTACGACCTGATCATGCTGCGGCGCGATTTCGGGTTCACGTGCACCGCGCTCTTCGATACGATGTGGGCCGCGCGCATCCTGGGCTGGCCGCGCGTAGGCCTGGGCGACATTCTGGACAGCACATTCAATGTCCATATGGACAAACACTTCCAGCGTTATGACTGGGGCAAGCGTCCGATCGACGCCAGGGCGCTGACCTACGCCTGGATGGACAGCTACTATCTGCTCGACCTGCGGGAAATCCAGAAGGAAGAATTGATCGCCGCCGGGCGGTGGGAAGAGGCGCAGGAAACCTTCGCCTACCTCTGCCAGACCATCCACCCGTCCGCCGACCCGCACCCCGACGATTTCTTCTGGCGCATCAAGGGCGTCCATGACCTGCATCCGGGCGAACAACAGGTGCTCTACCGGCTGCATCTCTGGCGCGACAAACAGGCGCAGCGCATGGACCGGCCCGCCGTCAAGGTCGTCTCCAACCAACGCTTGATCCAGTTGGCGCAGGTGCAGCCGCGCAGTTACGAAGAACTCACCGGGGCCGGGTTGACGGCGTACCAGGCGCAGCGTTTTGGCAACGGCATCCTGAAGGCGCTGCACAGCCCACCGCTGCCGATGCCGCCTTTGCCGTGCAATCACGAGCGCCCGTCACAGGATGTGATCAACCGCTACAACGCGCTTAAGGCCTGGCGCAAAAACGTCGCGGCCTGCCGGGGCGTCGATTCCGACGTCATCCTGCCCAACGCCGTGCTCTGGGAAGTAGCGCACCACCCGCCGCGCACGCTGGAAGAACTGGGCAGCATCCCCGGCATCGGCCCGTGGCGGCAAAAGACCTACGGTCCGGATTTGCTGCAGATTGTCAAGAGTTCGGGCTAGATTGCGGTAGATGCCAGGGCGAAAAATCCGTCAACAGATTGAGCAGATTAAGCAAATTTTCAACCGCGAATTGCGCAAATGTCTGCATCCGCGGGATCTTCGCCAAATGAAAGTTTTACCGCTACGCTGTCAAAACTTTCGACTTTTAACTTTCAACTTTCAACTTATAACTACCATAGAGAGGTGGTGAGATGAAGATTACTTTCCTCGGCGGCGTCGGAACGGTTACCGGTTCGATGTACCTGATCCGCACCAATAAACGCAACATTTTGCTGGAGTGTGGCCTCTACCAGGGCAAACGCGACGAGGCTTACGCGCGCAATCACAAAATCCCCGTCGACATTCACCGCCTCAACGCCGTCGTTCTCTCCCACGCGCACATCGATCACTCCGGCAACCTGCCCAACCTGGTGAAGTCCGGCTACGATGGCCCGATCTACGCCACGCACGCCACCCAGGATCTCTGCGGCGCAATGCTGCCCGACTCGGGACGCATCCACGAAGGGGACGTGGAATACGTCAACAAAAAGCGGCTGCGGAAGGGCCAGCCGCCGATGGAACCGCTCTACACCGAAGCCGACGCGCTGCGCACACTGGGCTACTTCGTCGGCGTCGGCTACAACCGGCCCGTCAAAATCGCGCGCGGCATCCGCGTTACCTTTCTCGATGCGGGGCACATCCTGGGATCGGCGATGGTGCTGCTGGAATCGGAAGAACGCGAAGGCGTCGTGCGCCTGCTCTTCACCGGGGACCTGGGGCAGCCCAGGCTCCCCATCGTGCGCGATCCCGCCCCTATGCCGCCCGCCGATTACCTGATGATCGAGAGCACCTACGGCGACCGCGAGCATCCCCCCATTCAGGACATCCAGAGCCAACTGGCAGACATCGTCAACACCGTGGCGGCGCGCGGCGGGCGCATTATCATCCCCGCCTTCGCCGTGGGACGCACGCAGGACATCGTCTACGACCTGCACCAACTGACGCACGAAGGGCGCATCCCGGAATTGCCGATCTACGTCGATAGCCCGCTGGCGGTCAACGTTACCGAGGTGTTCCGCCTGCACCCGGACTGCTACGACAGCGAGACGCGGGAGTTCCTGGCCGAAAGTGACAGCAACGATCCTTTCGGCTTTCACCGGCTGCGCTACGTCCGCAGCGTCGAAGAGTCCAAACAACTCAACGAAACGGCGAACCCCCTCATCATCATCAGCGCCTCCGGCATGGCCGAGGCCGGGCGCGTGCAGCACCACCTTAAGCACGCCATCGGCGACCCCAAGAACGCGGTGCTGATCACCGGCTGGCAGGCGCCGTACACGTTGGGCCGCCGCATCGCCGACGAGGAACCTGTCGTGCGCATCTTCGGCGAGGAGTTCGAGCGCCGGGCCGAAGTCTACACGCTCTACGGCTACAGCGCCCACGCCGATCACACCGACCTGCTCACCTGGGCGACCCCACAAGCGCACACCGTCAAGACCGCCTTCATCGTCCACGGCGACCCCAAGCCCGCGCAGAACCTCGCCGAGGGATTGCAAAAGCTAGGATACAACAAGGTCATCGTTCCACAACGCGGGGAAAAGCATACGCTGTGATACGTGATGCGTGATACGTACTAGGAATCTTACGCATCACGCATCACGAGAGATTGTTCGCGAACTGAAGTAACGCACTCACTGAGGTACGAATAATGACGACGGAAGAAAATGATTTCCAACTGCCAACCAACGATCCCTACCGGCGCGGATGGATGGCCCCGTTGTGGCTCACGATGTTGGCGTTCCTCGGTACGCTGGTGGCCTGGGGGGTATCTGCCTTAGAACTAACCAGCTACATTTTCCTCGTGATTGCCGTAGGCTTCCTCGTACTGTTCGGCGTGACCACGCTCATCGTGTGGGTGTGGGGTCAAACGCATATACGACGCGCGACCGAGTTCCTCGCCAGCGACCGCCCGCTCGTGCGCTGGAAGTACTCCACACTGGAGTGGGAACACCTCAAAAGCGCGGCATGGGAAGACGAAGGTAGCGATTGGAAAGTCCAGTTGGGCTGCCTGACCGTGCTTTTCGCCATCACCGGCCTGTTGACGGGCCTCCTCATTGGCGCGGATGAAGGCTTTGGTGAGGCGCTGCTGGGCGGCGTCATTGGAGTGGTGGTCGGCGGCGGTATTGGCAGCGTCATCGGCGCAGTCGTAGCGGGCAGCAATCATTTGATGGTCCGCAAAGCCTATGCGCAAACCGAACCGGGCGAGGTCGCCCTGGGCCGCGACGAAATCTACGCGCTCGGCAACTACTTCAAGGGCAACGGCACGTCCAGTTACGTGCGCCGCGTTACCCTGCACCACGACGAACCCGCCCGGCTGCACGTCGAAATCCAACTGCCGCCCCGCGTCCGCGGCCCGGTCGAAGCCGCGTGGATGCTCCCCGTCCCGCCGCAGGTGATTGAGGCAATCGAAGAAGTTCTGCCCATGATCGCTCCTGAGTCAAACCCTTAAGCGCCTACAAATCGAATGTAGCACGCGGTATTCATCGAGACAGCCCGCCTGATCGTCAGAACGGTCACGGCCGCTGATGTCGACGATGTAGCGCGCAGTTGGGAACTGGATAAAGGACCGATTTCTCGTGCAGAAGCCGAACAACAAGCGCAGTGGATGCTCACCAATCACGCACAGAATGCACCGGGGAAACTGCATCACTTGTGCCTGGCGATCATCCTCAAAGACACAGGCGAATTTATCGGCTGGTGCAGCCTGGATCACCTGGATACGTCCAAACCCGATCCGGCGCTGTTTTATTTGCTAAAAGCGAACTATTGGGGACAGGGATTAGCAACCGAGGCTGCCAGAGCTTTGTTGCATTACGCTTTTGGTCCAATGAACTTGACCAGCCTTCACGGTGGTGCCGCGCCGGAGAACATCGCGTCAAAGCGTGTTATGGAAAAGATCGGGATGCAGTATCTGGGCACAGATGATGAAGGCGGCTACAGCTTCAGCATCACCAGAGAAGCGTATGACACAAACACCAGTGAGCAGTTGAACTAGCTTTTGTCTCTTGACAATCATAACGCATGGCGTTACTATAGAAGCGATGATCAAGAGTTTTGCTGCCGAAGAAACTGCCAAAATCTTCCAACGTCAATTCTCGCGCCGTTTGCCGCCTGAAATACAGCGCACAGCGCGGATGAAATTGGAGATCCTGGATGCAGCCGAGACCTTACAAGATTTACGAATACCGCCTTCCAATCATTTGGAAAAACTTACCGGCGATCGGAGCGGGCAGTACAGCATCCGCGTCAATCTCCAATGGCGTATCTGTTTTAAGTGGGAAGACGGCAATGCCTATCGTGTTGAGATCGTGGATTATCATTAGGGAGCAATCATGAGCGAGCAAATTTTACCGCCTATTCACCCAGGTGAAATTCTACTGGAAGAATTCCTGCAACCGCTAGGGATCAGTCAATATCGCCTGGCAAAGGACATCGGTGTACCGCCGCGTCGCATCAATGAGATTGTGCAAGGCAAACGGTCTATCAGTCCAGACACAGCCTTACGACTATCGCGTTACTTTGGGTTGTCGGAACGCTTTTGGATCAATCTACAAACGCGCTACGATTTAGAGATGGAAAAAGACCGCTTGCAGGATCGCCTGGAGCGCGAAGTGCGGGTTTATGCTATGGCGACCCAATAACTACACGCTGAAACACTCCTATTCATTGACTCGCACATTCGTCAATTCAACGTCGGACTTTTGACATTCGACTTTCGACTTCGGACTTATGACTAACGACTATCCCCCCGCCACCTGGCGGCTCATCCTCGAACCGCGCCCGCAAGACGGCGCGCTGAACATGGCGACCGACGAGGCGCTGTTGCGCGAAGTCGCGGCGCGGCGCTCGCCGCCCACGCTGCGGCTCTACGCCTGGGCGCCGCCCGCGATGACGTTGGGGCGCGGGCAGCCGTCCGCCGATGCAGACGCGGCGGCGCTTATCGCGGACGGCATCACGCTGCTGAGACGCGCCACCGGCGGGACCGCCGTCCTCCACGAAGATGAGCTTTCGTACACCATCGCCGTGGTAGACGACGAGCCGCGTCTGCGCGGCGGCATCGTGGAGAGCTACCGGGGGCTGAGCGCCGCGCTGCTCTACGCCCTCGAAAAGATTGGCCTGCGCAACGCCGAGGCCAGCGCCCACGCCGAACATCGCAGCGGCCCGCGTTCACCCGTTTGTTTCGAATTGCCGTCCGATTACGAAATCACCGTGGGGCAACGCAAGCTGTTCGGCAGCGCGCAAATGCGCATCAGAGGCGGCATCCTCCAACACGGGACGCTGCCGCTCAGCGGCGACATCGCCCGCGTCGGCGATTACCTCACCGCCCGCCCGCCCGCCGCCCGCATCCGCGCCCGCGCCCTCACCCTGCGCGACGCCTTGGGCCACGCCGCCGCCTGGCGCGAGATCGCCGACGCGCTCGTCGAAGGTTTCACCGCAACCCTCACCCTCACCCTCGTCTCCACCACCCTCCTGCCCGCCGAGCGCCACTTGATTGACCAACTCGTCACCGAGAAGTACACTAATCCCGCGTGGACGCAGAGGATTTGAAAATTATTGAATTGGAGATTTGGGAATTAGTGATTGGTAATCGGGAATTGGGGATTTGGTGATTGCAGGATACTGATATGCACTTTGGATTAACAACTAATAGCTGATCGCTGACGGCTGAAAGCTGAGGGCTTATGATCATCGGAGCGTGTACCATTCGACTCTATTTGCCCGGCGTGTTCTCGCTGAAGGAGAAGCGCGGGGCGCTCAAGCCGCTGCTCACCCAACTGCGCCGCCAGTTCGAGGTCGCCGCTGCGGAGGTGGGCAACCAGGACACCTGGCAGTCGGCGGATATTGCCGTGGTCGCCGTCTCGAACGACGCGAGCCATATCTACGCCGTGCTCGAAAAAGCCGTCCACTGGATCGAGGAAGCGTACCGCGGCATCGAAGTGCTCGACTGGGCCGTCGAACTGCGCTAGAAGCGTCCCATGCGCCATTCACCGATTCGCCTGTCTAGCGCCCCACCCGCTCACCGCCTCGTCATCCTCCTGGTTCTGTTCTGCGTCCTAGGCGTCGTCTATGCCCTGGCAACGCCGCTTTTCGAAAACCCCGATGAATCTTCGCACTTGCAAGTCATTCGCTACTTTGCCACCGCACACCGCCTGTACGCTCCAGCAGCAGGGCAACCACCCCTGACCGGCGCGGATATGGCGGCAACGCTGCGCCCACACACGCCGCCGCTGTACTACGCTCCACCGCTCTACCATGCCCTCGCCGCCATCCTCGTCAGCGGGATCGATATGGATGATCTCGACAACCGCCTCATCCCCAACCCGGCCTGGGATGCCGGGTGGGCGCCAGAGCGCAATGCCGCTCCCTGGAACAAAAACATGTTCGTCCACCTACCTGACGAAACGTGGGCCGCCAGCGCCACCTTCCGCGCGGCGCTGTTCCTGCGGTTGCTTTCGTTAAGTTTCAGTCTCGTCACCATCACGTGCACCCATCACATTGCCCGGCTGATCTGCCCGGCAAAACCCACTCTCGGACTTATCGCAGCAGCGTGCGTGGCGCTGAACCCACAGTTCATCGCGCTCTCCGCCGGGGTGACGAACGACCCGCTGCTGATCGCCATCGTCAGCCTGGCGACGCTGTTGGCGCTGCGCTTGATGGGAACGACGGCCCGCCGGCCTCAATGGGCTGCGCTCGGTGCGCTCGTGGGCCTGGGACTGCTCACCAAGCAGACCGCGCTCCTGCTGCTGCCGCTAGGGGGATTGGCGATCATCGGACAGACGCTGCACACGCCCCACTCCTGGAAGAAAGTTCTCGCCGACGCGCTGGCGTTCGGCGGGATGGCGGCGCTTGTCGGCGGCGGCTGGTACATCCACAACGCTCTGCACTATGGCGACCTCTTGGGAACGCGACCACATTTCGAGAGTCAAATACCGCTGCGCGGCTTTGGTTGGCAGCAGATCGTCGCCATCTTCGAAACCTACTGGGGCGGCCTGGGCTGGGCGCTGTTATCGCTGCCGCGCTGGGCCTATGTCCTGATTGTCGGGATGATCGCACTTGCCGGGATCGGCATCGCGCGCGCGTTATGGCGCGGAGATGCGCGCCGTCTCGCGCCGTTGGCGCGACACAGGCTGAGTCTGTTGGCCGTTCTGCTAGTGATGAACGGCGCTTCGCTAGTCCAATGGGCCATCGCCACGGGGGCTCCGTATGGGCGGTTGCTCCTGCCAAGCAGTGTTGCCATCGGCGTGCTGTTGGCGTGGGGATTGAGCCAGTGGCGCAGCGCCGGGCGTCTCAGCCTTGCGTTCCTTGCAGGGGTAGCCGCATCGACGCCGTGGCTGCTGCTTACACCGGCCTTTGCCTCGCCGCTTTACACGGATAACATCCCCCCAACGGCCACGCCGCTGCATGTCACGTTCGACGGCGCACTCACTGCGTTGGCCCAAGAAACGCCTGACCGGGATTTGCGCCCTGGCGATGCACTGCCGGTCACACTCTATTGGCAAGCCGAACGCGCCACATCACAACAGTACAGCGCGTGGGTTCAATTCAGCCCACTCGATCCCACACAACGTGTGGCACAAGACGACCGCTGGCTCGGCGGGACGTTGTACCCAAGCACTCACTGGCGCGCCGGAGACGTCATCCGGGAGACCTACACCCTACGCCTGCCAACGGATCTACCCGCGCCGGCTCTGTACTGGGTGCGTCTTGGCTTGGTCGATGCGACCGGCGTGCGCGTCGCCAACGACGCCAACGTGGATATGATCAGCCTGGGGCCATGGCGCGTCCGCACGCAGCGCACACCTTCCACACCAACGCATCAGGTCAATGCCCGCCTCGGGGAACACATCACGTTGCGCGGCTATGATGTGGCGCTAACCGAGTCGTTGGTCGTCACCCTTACCTGGGCGGCTACCGGCGCTCCCGCACAAGACTACAACGTCTTCGTCCATTTGGTCGATGCAGATGGCGCGCTGCTCGCGCAACACGACGGCCCCCCAGACCAGGGACGCTATCCCACACAGTGGTGGTTGCGCGGCGATGTGATTGTGGATGCGCATCGCCTGCCACTCGCCGCTCCGCTGCCAGAAACGGCGCACCTCCGCGTGGGAATGTACGACCCAGTCACCTTCACTCGCCTTCCCGCCCACGATTTCTACGGCGCGCGCCTCCCCGACGACCTTATTCTGTTAGCCGTCAGTCCATAGTCGTCAGTCAAAAGTCGAATGTCGAATGTCCCAAGTCAACGTCCTGCCATCACGCAATCCCCGATTACCAATTACCCAATCACCCAATCACTAATTACCACTTCCCACTTCCCTTGCCTTTCCCCACCACCTGGGTACAATATTGACCTATGAGCGTTGTGGATGAAGTCAAGGAAAGATTGGATATTGTCGAGGTCATCGGTCGGCACGTTCACTTGCAGAAGTCTGGACGCTACTTCAAGGGACTCTGTCCCTTTCACACCGAAAAGACCCCTTCGTTTTACGTCTTCCCGGATACCCAGGGATGGCACTGTTTCGGCTGCGGCAGAGGGGGCGACCTCTTCAACTTCGTGATGGAATTCGAGGGGTTGGATTTCCGCACGGCCCTGCAAGAACTTGCCCGCCGGGCCGGGGTGGAACTGCAACCGCGCACGCCCGAACAGGTCGAGGCCGAGAGCGAATCCGAGCGCCTGCGACTCCTGCTCGAAGCCGCCGCCGCTTACTACCACACGCTGCTGCTCACTGCGCCGCAAGCCGCTTACGCCCGCGCCTACCTTGAAAAGCGTGGCTTCACCCAGGAAACCATCAAAACGTTCCAGCTTGGGTACAGCCTCAACGATTGGGACGCCACACGCGCTTACCTGTTCGGCAAGGGCTTCAGCGTCGAAGAACAACTCAAGGCGGGGATGCTCGTGGAGCGCGAGGGCGGCGGGACGTTCGACCGCTTTCGCAACCGGCTGATGATCCCCATCTGCGACCGGCGCGGACGGGTGATCGCGTTTGGCGGGCGGGTGCTCCCGCTATCCCATAGCGCCCCCGACGCTCAACCCAAGTACATGAACTCGCCGCAGAGCGTGCTTTTCGACAAAAGCAAAGTCCTGTTCGGCTATCACCTCGCCAACCAGGCCATCCGTGAGGCCGATGCCGCCATCATCGTCGAAGGCTACATGGACGTGATGATCCCGCACCAGGCCGGCTACAAAAACGTCGTCGCCCCGATGGGCACGGCGCTCACCGAGGCGCACCTGCAACAGTTGCAGCGCCTCACCAAACGCTTCATCCTGGCGCTCGACCCCGACGCAGCGGGCATCCACGGCACATTGCAGGGACTGGAAACCGCGCGGCAAACGCTGGACCGCGAGTGGGACGCCGTCTTCGATCCACGTGGGTTAGTGGGCGTCGAAGGGCGGCTTAAAGCCGATATTCGCGTCGTGACCTTGCCGGAAGGACGCGATCCCGACGAACTGATTCTGGAGGATCGCGCGCGTTGGGAACAGCTCATCGCCAATTCGCAGCCGATCGTGCGCTTTGTCTTCGAACAACTGCTAAAACAGGAAGATCCGCGCGAACCGAAAGGCAAAGCTCGTATCGTCGACGCTATGCTGCCCCTGCTCAACGACATCGGCGACAGCGTAGAGCGCGAGGCTTACGTCCAGGACATCGCGCTACGGCTCGGATTGGATGCTCGCGGATTGCTCGACCGGCTGCGCGTACGCGAACGCGCACAAGCGGTGCGGCGGCAATCGGCAGTCAAGGCGCCAGGTTTAGCAACACCAGCCAGCGATTTGGAAGCTTATGCACTGTCAATACTGCTAAACTATCCGGCATTATTACCAGTAGTAGATAACCAACTGCAGGATACAGGATTCGAAGAAATCAATGGTAAAGATTTCTCAAATGAATATTTCTTTGTATGGTCAGCTTGGCTAGAAATTGGAAAGAATCCTGAATTAGAATGGCAAGACGTACTTTCTAGTGATCTAGTGAAAAGAGTTTTCGAATTACAAAAAGGACTGCCTCCAGAAATCTCGTCAGGACATCCAGAGCGAGAAATTCTCCGAACCATCTTGATTCTACGTGAGCGGCGCACACGTGATATATCTAAAGAGGTGCAAAACTTAATCATCGAAGCACAGGCGAGCGGGGATTTGGCCGGCATACAATATGGCAAAGTCTTACAAGACCTAAACGAGTACCTCAAAAGATTACACAAAACTCTGGCCAAGAAGACTATATCGGAGTAAGGAGGAGGAATGTCACCTAGGCAACGAACAGCCAATGCCCATGTACCCACGGGCCGCGCCCCCACGGTCCGCGTCCCGCAAGAACCGGATAACACAGCCGTGCATGAACCGGAGGACGCGCACAATCTCCATGATGATGCCGGGCAGTTTGCCTGGGAGGAAGATGCTTACAGCGGCGACAGCGAAGCGGAAGTCAACGCAGAAGGAGTCGATTTCGGGCACAACGATATGGCCGATGAGGACCATGAGGCTTGGGAAGACGAACCCTCGCCGGATGAACTTGAAGAAATCGAGGAGGAGTCATCCAAGCCCATCATTGTTGAGGACCTGGTCGATGATCCGGTGCGGATGTACTTGCGCGAAATCGGGCGCGTCGATCTCCTCGAACCGTACCAGGAAGTCTGGCTCTGCATCATTCGTGAGGCCGTCGCGCAGTTGGGTCTTATTTGCCAGACGGTTGCCACGGCGGATGAACCTGAGGCCATGGAGTCCAACGTCCTGGATCTCTACAAACAAGCCCGCACTGCGTGGAACGAAAGCCAGCGCATAGCCCGGAAAAACGACCTTGGCACCCCAGAAGTTACGGATTTCCTGGGGGAAATCTTGCAACAGCAACAGGTGCTCATCGCCGAGAAAGCCTCGAACCTCTACACCTACATGGGCCCCAACCAGTGGGGCGATGATCCACGTTGGCGGCCCGTTATCCTGGAACTGCTCCGCGCGGCAATGTACCTGTACCTGTTGCCGCCCGAACTGGTCCAGTACATCCACGATAAGATGGACGTCAATAGCCGTTGGCCGACAACGACCCAGATCCGCGCACACACTTACCCCGATTCGGTGTTTGCCTGGTGGGAGCGCGTCGAGGTGCTGGCCGCCGAAGCGCAACAGATGCTGGTGCGCGCCAACCTGCGGCTGGTGGTGAATATCGCTAAGCGCTACGTAGGACGTGGCGTCTCCTTCCTCGATTTGATCCAGGAAGGCAACATCGGCCTGCTGCGCGCCGTCGAGAAATTCGACTACATGCGCGGCTACAAGTTCTCGACGTATGCAACGTGGTGGATTCGTCAGGCCATCAGCCGCGCCATCGCCGACCAGGCGCGCACCATCCGCATCCCCGTCCACATGGTCGAGACCATCAACCGCCTGATGCGCATCCAACGGCGGATGATGCAGGAACTCGGGCGAGATCCCAACCTCGATGAGTTGGCCCTGGAAATGGAGGTGCTCGAACCGGAAGACATCGTCGCCATCACGCAGGCGCGCGCCGAGAACCTGCCCCTCTCACCTGTCCTGGATCGCAAATTGCGCCGGGCAATGTTCAAAGTGCGCCGCATCATCAGCATCTCCCAGGAGCCGATGTCGCTGGAAAGCCCCGTGGGTACGGAAGACAACAGCGAGCTGTCCGACTTCATCGAGGATGACAACCTTCCCGGCCCCATGGACGCCACCTCGATGCAGATGTTGCGCGAGCAACTGCAACACATCCTGGGCGAACTGGGCCGCCGCGAGCGCGAAGTGCTCGAAATGCGCTTCGGCTTCAAGGACGGACGTCCGCACACGCTCGAAGAAGTCGGGCAGGCGTTCAACGTCACCCGCGAGCGCATCCGGCAGATCGAATCGAAGGCCCTGCGTAAACTCCGCCATCCGGGCCGCAGCCGTAAATTGCGCGATTTTTTGACGTAGAGAGGTACGATGTTCAAAAAGATAGAGATTCCGACGCGCGCGAAGGCCGATTTTATCGACATCACCGCCGAAATACAGCGGGTCGTCCAGGACGCTGAGGTTGACGAGGGGATGTGCTTCATCTACTGCCCCCATACCACGGCGGGCATCGTGCTCAACGAAAACTGGGGCCCAGACGTCGAAAGCGATATCGCCATGCTTCTGGAGCGCATCGCGCCGGAGGGCCTACCCTACCGCCACAGCGAAGGCAACTCCACGGCGCACATCAAATCCGTGCTCCTCGGCAGCGACCACTTCATCTTCGTGCAGGAGCGCCGGCCGCATATGGGCCAATGGCGACGCCAGCAGGCTGGCGCGGCGTCTTCCCCGCCGAATTCGACGGCCCGCGATGGCGGACAGTCTGGATCAAAGTCGTGCGCGACGTCGCCAGTGGCTAACGTGTCATCGTGACCAACACATACCACCCCATCCCCTGGGAAACCATCGAAGCGCTGCTCCACCGCGTGCAAAAACCGGGACGCTACGTCGGCGGTGAGTATAACGCCATCCACAAACCGTGGGAGACTACGGACACCCACATCTGCCTGGCCTTCCCCGACATTTACGAACTGGGGATGTCCAACTTCGCCCTCGCCATCTTCTACGACCTGCTCAACGCGCAGCCCGACATCCTGGCGGAGCGCACCTATCTGCCCGCGCCGGACATGATCGCCCAGATGCGGCAGGCACACTTGCCGCTCTACACGCTGGAAAGCTATCGCCCGGTTGCCGCCTTCGATATTTTGGCAATCAGCACAGCTTACGAGCAACTCTACACCAACGTCCTGGAACTGCTCGACCTCGCCGGCATCCCGCTGCGCGCCGCCGACCGCGACGCGACGCACCCGCTCATCGTGGGCGGGGGGCACGGGACGTTCAATCCGGAGCCGGTCGCGGACTTCTTCGACGTGTTCGTCATCGGCGAAGCGGAAGCGGTTTTTCTCGAGCTGATCGACACGTGGCGCGCGCATCGCCATCTCCCGCGTGAGGCCCAATTACGCGCGCTGCTCGATGTGCCGGGGCTGTACGTCCCGCGCTTTTACCAACCGACCGGCGAATTCGGCGCAGTGACGCCCACCGATCCTGCCACGCCCGCCCGCATCCTCAAACGGCTGCTGCCCATGTTGCCCCCCACCCCCGTCCGCCAACTCGTCCCCAACGTGGAAGTGACGCACAACCGCGCCGTGGTCGAAATCCAGCGGGGATGCACGCGCGGCTGCCGCTTCTGCCAGGCCGGCGCGATCACGCGCCCTGTGCGCGAGCGCCCCGCCGCCGAAATCGTCGAAAGCGCCTCCGCCATCCTGGACGCCACCGGCTACGAAGAGGTCGCCCTGCTCTCGCTCTCCTCCGCCGACCACAGCGAAATCAAGCCGTTGTTGGAGGCGCTGCTGGACCGCTTCAAGGGCCGTCACGTCTCCATCTCGCTGCCGAGCCTGCGCATTGAGTCGTTCTCGGTGGATTTGGCCGATATGCTCGCGCAGGGCCGGCGTTCCGGCTTCACCTTCGCGCCGGAGGCGGGCAGTGACGCGCTGCGCCGCCGCATCAACAAGGACATCGCCACCGAGGATCTGCTCGCTGTGGCAACCGAGGTCTTCACGCGCGGCTGGCGCACGCTCAAGCTCTACTTTATGCTCGGCCTGCCCGGCGAGACGGACGAGGACATCGAGGCCATCATCGATTTGGCGCACCGCGTCCGCCGCCTGGGGCTGGACATCGGCGGGCGCAAGACGGAGATTCACGTCAGCGTGAGCACCTTCGTCCCCAAGCCGCACACCACCTTTCAATGGGCGCCGTTGGCCGACCGCGCCACGGTCGAGCGGCGGCAAGCGTTGCTGCGCGAGCGCCTGCGCGGGCGCGGTCTGCGCCTCTCCTGGAACCAGTACGACGGCACGCGCCTCGAGGCGCTGCTGGCGCGCGGCGACCGGCGACTGAATGTCGTCGTCGAAGCGGCGTGGCGCAATGGCGCACGCTTCGATGCCTGGGATGAATGGCGCAGCCCCGAAGCGTGGGAGCGCGCGTTCGACGAAGCCGGCTTCGACGTAGACGATGCCCTCTACCGCCCCCGCGCCGAGGACGAGCCGCTTCCCTGGGATCACCTGCACAGCGGCGTCGAAAAGCGCTTCTTCCAGCGCGACTACCGCCGCAGCCAGGCCGGCGAGCTGCTCAGCGACTGCCGCGAGAGCTGCCACGCCTGCGGTATCCTCGTCAATTATCCGGGGACGTGGACGGCGGAGTGGGAGTGCCCAGAGCAGGGAGTAGGGAGTAAGGAGTAAGGAGTATGGAGTAAGGAGTAAGGAATATGAATGACGAATCCCCCCTCCAAAATCCGCAATCGAAAATCCAAAATCTGCGTTACCGCATTACGTTTGCCACGCGGCAGACGCTGGCCTACGTCTCCGTGCTGGAATTAGGCAAGATTTGGGAGCGGAGTCTGCGCCGCGCGGGGATGCCGCTTAAGTACAGTCAGGGCTACAACCCTCGGCCAAAACTGCACTTCGCCGCGCCGCTGCCCGTGGGCTGTGGAAGTGAGGCCGATCTCATGGACGTGTGGCTCGAGACGCCGGTAGACCCGGCGATGATGCTGGCAGCTTTAACAGGCGTGGTCCCGCAGGATCTGTCAGTCATCGATGTGCACGCCGTGCCCGAAGACGAAGCCGCGCTCTCGGAACAGCTCGTCGCTGCCGAATATCGCGTGTGGTTGCGCGACGTCGCCCCGGAAACCGTGCAATCCGCCGTCACGAATTTTCTGAACAGCGACACGCTTGCGCTGGCGAAACGCGGACGTAAATATCGGGGTAAAACTTACGACTTGCGCCTGCTGGTTGAGGCGCTGCACCTCGAAGATGCACCCGCCCCCTGGATCGGCCTGTGGATGCGCATCCACGCCCGTCCCGGCGCAACGGGCCGTCCCGATGAAGTGCTGAAGGCGCTCAACCTGGTCGACACACCCCGGCGCTGCACGCGCTCACGCTTGATTTTGGCGTCGTAACCTTGACAAGGGTGAGACTGTAGAGTTATGAGTTGCGAGTTGCGAGTTACGGGTTGCGAGTTGCGAGTTGCGAGTTTTGATAGGAGGCCTTATATGACCCAGAATGCTTTTGTCGAACAGATGCGGGCGGAGCATGGTGAGGACTACGACCCGGCAAAGAGCCTTCCAGGACGGCGCACGGTCACCTTTATGGGCAACACCTACGACCTGGCAGCCCTGGGTGCGCTCGGCAGTGGCGCGCTGGTGCTGTTTTCGCGCCTCACGTGCAACATGGGCTACTACTGCCTGCCGCTCATCCCCCTGCTGCTCGGTCTGGTGGGGGTTATCTCGGCGCGCGAAGCGGTCAACAAAGAACGCCCCCAACTAAAGCCGGTGAGGTTTCCTTTGCCGCTTTCGCTACCTGAATCTGATATAATGTATGGCAGTGTTATCAATAGCCACCAAGGGAAATGAGAGGGATTGTGTTAGCCAAACTATATACCCATATGTGTCACGTCTACCCTAAGTTCAGGAAGGCCACGCGCAAGCAGATGTACCAGTTTATGGCCAGGTATTACCAAAAGCGCGATTGGTCGTTTATGAACTACGGCTACGCGCCGGAGGATACCGCCGAAGTCCCGACGTTGCAGAGCGAAGACGAAATCAACCGCTACTGCATTCAACTCTACCACCACGTCGCCAACACAGTCGAGCTGCGCGGGCTGAAGGTGCTGGAAGTGGGCAGCGGGCGCGGCGGCGGCGCGGATTACATCAAGCGCTACCTCGGTCCGGCGCAAATGATCGGTGTGGACTTTTCCGACAAAGCCGTGAACTTGTGCCGCCGTCACTACTGCGTCGAGGGCCTGAGCTTTATGCCGGGCGACGCCGAACATTTGCCATTCGACGACGGCAGCTTCGATGCGGTGGTGAACGTGGAGTCCTCGCACTGTTACGCCTCGATGACTGCCTTCCTTGCGCAGGTCAAACGCGTCCTCAAGCCCGGCGGTCACTTCCTCTTTGCGGATTTCCGCCCCCGTGAGCAGATCGATGAACTGGACGAGCAACTCGCGCACTCCGAGATGCAGCTCGTCAGGCAGAAGGACATCACCCCCAATGTGATCGAGGCTTTGGATGCCGACCACGAGCGCCGTATCGCGCACATCCGCAGAGGTGCGCCGAAATTATTGGTGAAGCTGATACAAGAATTTGCCGGCACCAAAGGCGCAGGTATCTACAAAGGGTTCCGGACCGGAGCTTTCGTCTACAAGAGCTTCGTCATGCAAAAAGCCTGATTAAGTCTCTATCCGAAAAATTATGCTTTCGAGCGTTTATAGTGCGTCGACGGTGAATTTTCGGATAGGTTCTAAAGAGACAGGAGGCAAGAAGCAGGAAAGGAAATCCTACATCCTGCCTCTTGCCTCCTGCTTCTTGCCTCTTGCCTCTTGCATCCTGCATCCTTTACCAACGCACGCATGCCAGCCAATCGGGCAACGCGTCGAGCAGGCGCGTCATCACGATCCGGGCTTGCGAGCGGAAAAAGGCGACAGAACCATCATAGGCTTCCCCGCCGTCAGCGCCGACCAAATCGGTGACGCCGCGCAGAATCAAACAACGCACGCCGTTGCGCGCTGCGACATAGGCAATCGCCCCGGATTCCCAATCGCCAGCAGCCGCGCCGAAGCGCGCGCGCAACACAGGAACTTCCTCCGCAACCAAATCACGGTCGCCGGAGACCAAGAGGCCGCGCTGTACCGGCATCGGGTACGGTTCCATCAGCCACGACAAATCCAGATCGGTGGCGTAATGCCGCAGCGCCGCCTCCGGATCGCCCATCTGCTCAATGATATCGTAGACGAGTGTGCGTTCGACCAACACGACTGCTTCACGTGCAATTGCCCCTTCGAAGCCGCCGCACGTCCCCAGGTTGACGACAAGGTGCGGCTGCCAGCGGTCGATCACGTATTGCGTCGCCGCCGCCGCTGCAATCTTGCCCCAACCCTCGTGGAAAAAGACCACCGTCTCCGCGCGTCCGGCGATATCGACCGGCGAGATACACCATTCGCCATAGGGAGAAGGGGACAAGCCGTTATGCCCGAAGCGTTCGCGCACAACGTCCCACTCCTGTCCTGCCGAAATCACCACTGCCACTCGAATAGCTGTTTCTGTCATTGAGCGTCTCCTCCAAAAATAGTCCTACTTCAACGCTTAAGGCGGATTACAATCCGCCGTCCCCGCAGCGCCGGATTGTGATCCGGCGCAAGCATTTTCGTGATCGTTAGTGTGGCCCCGGTCTACAATCCGTTCAAATCTGTTGCATCCGTTGACAAAAGCACGCGTGCGCTGCCGCCAGCCACGGGTGAACGACCGCCAGCGAGACGCGGCGTTCCCACAGATAGCGCAGATAGACGCACGCCGCCGCATCCAGCGATTGAGCCAATGCTGTTTCCAGAGCGACGCGGTATGGCGGTTCGCCGGGTTGATCCCATGCCAACTTGTCCGCCACGAAGAGCACCTTGTCCAGCACTGAAGCCTCCGCTTTGAGCGTCGTATGGCAACCGATGGCGCTCAGCACGTCGGCATCGGCCACGCCAAAAAGATCACGGGCTACAACAACCGAGAGCTTCTGGTGCAGGATCATCGGCAGCGCGCGTTCTTCGGGTAACACGGGAATGTGCAATGCCTCCGCCACTGCCGCGCGCTCTTCCACCGGAATGACGGCGCTGACATCGTGCAGCCAACCCGCCTGCGCCGCACGGGCAGGCTCTATCCCCACCATTGCGGCGATCCGGCACGCCTCCGCCGCGACCGCCGCGCTATGAAGCGCCGTCTGCGGGCAACCATGGCGCTTCAGGAACACAGCCACATCCTGCGCCATGTCGCCGGTCAACAGAATGCCGGCGCTAAGTCCAGCCAGGAATTCATACATCACCGCACAGTATACCGCATTTTCCATTCTCCGAATCCTACTCGGTGCCAGTGAGCTTCCAGTATCCAGC
>DYKY01000172.1 GCA_020722365.1 Thermoflexus sp. | reverse complement strand
GAACAGTTCGCGCTCCTGGGTGGTAAGGTGCGCGGGCAATCTGACCTCTACCACAGCATACAGGTCACCACGCTCTGTGGGCCGGTTGAGGAGAGGCATCCCCTTTCCGCGCAGGCGGAACCTGGCGCCATTCTGCGTCTCCGCAGGGACTCGCAACATCACCGAGCGCCCGTCCGGCGTAGGGACGGCGATCTCGCCGCCCAAGATGGCCGTGTATAAGTCGAGCGGGACGACGGTTTCCAGGTCCTCACCGCGCCGCTGGAACTGAGAATGAGGCAAGACCTGGATATGCAAAAAGAGATCGCCGGCCTGACCACCGCCTGGACCGGGTGCGCCTTTGCCGGGAACGCGAACGCGCGTGCCTGTATCGGCGCCCGCCGGGATGCTGACCTCGATACGTTGGTTGCCGATCTGCAAGATGCGGGAGGTTCCCCGGTACGCCTCATCCAGCGAAATCTCGACGGGCTGCTCGTAGTCCTGCCCGCGGCGCGGACGCTGCTGCCGCGCTGCACCGCCAAACAGGTCGCCATAGCCGGCCCCCCCGCCGAAAAGCTGTTGGAAGAAATCCGAGAATGGGCTGTCCTGCCCGAACAAATCGCCGATGTTCCTGGTCGTATACCGGTACTGACCCGGTTGGCCGCCTGCGGCAGCCCACTGTTTCCAGAAGTCGTCGGCTTGTCCGCCGCCCTGCTGGAACGTTTTGTACTCGCTGCCGAACCGGTCATACAACTTGCGCTTTTCGGGATCGGAGAGCACTTCGTAGGCTTCGTTGACTTCCTTGAATTTCTCTTCCGCCGATTTGTCGCCCGGATTCATATCCGGGTGATGCTTGCGCGCCAGCTTGCGATAGGCGTTTTTAATATCTTTCTCACTTGCGTTTTTGGGAACCCCCAGAACGCCGTAATAGTCTTTGTACTCCATCGCTGCTTCCTCGAATTAAACAGTTGCGAGTTACAAGTTAGAAAATCCGTTCAACCCGTTGACAAGAAAACTGTCAACCCCAATGCAGACGTTAGCGTTTGGCGACAATGACCCGCGCCGGACGCAGAATCTGCTCCCCAAGACGATAACCTTTTTGCTCCTCGTCAATCACCACCATCTCCTCGCGTTGACCATCCTCCGCCGGCACCATCGCAATGGCGTCGTGCAACAACGGATCGAACGGTGTGCCCACCGTCGCCAGTGATTCCACGCCTTCGAGCCGTAGCACTTTCATGAACTCGTCGTACGCCACTTTGATGCTCTGGTGATGCGGATCATCCGGTTGCAAATGGGTGACGATCCTCTCCAGGTTATCCGGCACGGTGAGAAAGGCCCTCAGCAGTCGCTTACGTTCTGCCGCGATCTGCTCTTCAGCCAGGCGTTGCTGGCGCTTGCGGTAGTTGTCCATCTCCGCGCGCAGTCGCAACGCCATATCGCGCCAATCCACCGTTTCCGCACTTGCCGTCACGTCCGGTTCGGGCACTGACTGCACTTCGTCCGAAACGGCTTCTTCAGAAAGAGTATCCGCGTTTGCAGGGTCGGCCTCACCGGCTCGTCGCACCGGAATACGTTGATGTTTTTTCGCTGCGTTCATACACAATCCTCACGATAAAAAAGGGGGTGACCCCACGGCCACCCCCACCCTTTTCAGGAGTCAGTTCCTCTCACCTCACACGCCGAGGAGCTTGATCATTAAACCTCACGGAATTCGCCGTCCACCACATCGGGGCCTTGGGGTTCCGGGCCACCCTGCGGCCCGTGACCAAAGCCGGGGCCAACGTTCGGGCCAGGGGTTCCGGGAGCTCCAGGGCCGCCATAGGCCTGCTCGCCCAGCTTCATCGCGGCCTGGCGTAACTCTTCCATCTTGCGGCGGATCAGCGCCGCGTCTTCACTGCTATCCTTCACCTGGCGCAGATCGTTGATCATCCCTTCCAACTGACCGCGCAGGTCACCGGGGACTTTTTCACCCAGGTCGCTCAGGGTTTTTTCCATCTGGTAACACATTTGATCGGCCTGGTTGCGGGCATCCACCAGTTCCTGACGCTTCTTGTCCTCTTCGGCGTGCAGCTTGGCCTCTTCGACCAGCCGATCCACTTCAGCCGGGTTCAGGTTGGTGCTCGCGGTGATGGTGATGCGCTGCTCGCGCCCGGTAGCTTTGTCCTTCGCGTTGACGTTCAGAATACCGTTCGCATCGATATCGAAGGTCACTTCGATCTGCGGGATGCCGCGCGGCGCGGGCGGGATACCGTCGAGCCGGAACTGGCCAAGCAGCATGTTGTAACCCGCCATCGGGCGCTCGCCCTGGTAAACCTTGATGTCTACAGCGGTCTGGCCGTCTTCGGCGGTCGTGTAGATTTCGCTCTTGCGAACCGGCACTGTCGTGTTGCGGGGGATCATCACCGTCATCCGCCCACCGAGCGTCTCGACACCCAACGAGAGCGGGGTCACGTCAAGCAGCAGGATGTCGGTCACATCGCCGCCCAGAACGCCGCCTTGAATAGCCGCGCCCACCGCGACAACCTCATCGGGATTCACACCCTTGTGCGGCTCCTTGCCGTTGGTCAGACCGCGCACGAGTTCCTGGATCATCGGCATACGGGTTGCGCCGCCGACGAGTACCACCTCATCCAGTTTGCTGGCCGTCAGCTTGGCGTCTTTCAGCGCCTGTTCAAAGGGCACTCGACAACGCTCAACCAGGTCACGGGTGAGTTGCTCGAAGGTCGCGCGCGTCAGCCGAATTTGCAAATGCTTCGGGCCGGTGGCGTCGGCGGTGATGTACGGCAGGTTGACCTCGGTTTCCATCATCGTGGACAACTCGATCTTGGCCTTCTCCGCCGCCTCGCGCAGACGCTGCATTGCCTGGCGGTCCTGGCTCAAATCGATGCCTTGCTGCTTCTTGAATTCGGCCAGTAACCAGCGCACTACCCGCTCGTCCCAGTCATCGCCGCCCAGATGCGTATCGCCGTTGGTGGATTTGACTTCGATCAAGCCCTCGCCCACCTCGAGGATTGAGACATCGAACGTGCCGCCGCCCAGGTCGAAGACGAGGATTGTTTCATCGACGTTCTTGTCCAGGCCATAGGCCAACGCCGCCGCCGTCGGCTCGTTGATGATACGCTTCACCTCGAGACCGGCAATCTGCCCGGCGTCTTTGGTGGCCTGGCGCTGGCTATCGTTGAAGTAGGCAGGCACAGTGATGACGGCTTGTGTCACCGGTTCGCCCAGGTAAGCTTCGGCGTCCTTCTTCAACTTTTGCAGAATCATCGCCGAGATTTCTTGCGGGGTATAGTCCTTGTTTGTGACCGGAATCTGCACGCGCGCGTCGTTCTGCGCCCCGGCGATAATCGTGTAGGGCACCATTTCGCGCGTGACCTGCACTTCTCTTTCATCGGCGCGGCGGCCCATCAGCCGCTTCACCGAGTAGACGGTGTTTTCCGAGTTGACCACCGCCTGGCGCTTTGCAGGCACGCCAACCAGCCGTTCGTTATTCTTCGTGAATGCGACGACCGACGGGCACAAACGCCCGCCTTCTGCCGTGGGGATGACGGTTACTTGCCCGCCTTCCATAATCGCCACCGCGGAATTTGTCGTCCCAAGATCGATACCTACAATTTTGCTCATTTTCCACCTCCAAGAGTCTACATCATTCCGACTCTGAGTATACCTGGAAAGTATTTGAAAAGCATTAGAGCAAAATAAGAATCAGCTATATATTAGTACGCGACCTTCCAGCGGCGGGACGGATAGCGTCAACGCGCCGCCATTCACGGGCAGCGGGGTTTCCGTCCAGGCCTCGGTAAAGACGGCATCCGGCGGCGCGAGGTTTTCCATGCGCAACGTCACTTCCACCGGTGTCGCACCCGCGTTAAGGGCGACCACCACGGTCTCTTCGGCGGATACGCGCGCGAACGCATACGTCAGGTCTTTGGCGTAGAGCGTGACGAAGTCGCCGCTGCGCAAGGCGGGATGCGCTTTACGCAAAGCGATATAGCGTTTGAAGTCCGCGCGCAGAGCGTGATCCCACCGATTTTCGTCCCAGGGGAAGGCGCGGCGACAATCGGGATCGTGGCTGCCCTCCATACCGATTTCGTCGCCGTAGTAGATGCTCGGCGCGCCGGGGAACGCCATCTGGAAGAGCGTTGCCAGGCGTAGCCGGCGCTTGTCCCCGCCCATCATCGTCAGAAAGCGCGGTTCGTCGTGGCTGCTGATGAGGTTGTATTGCGCCAGCGTGAAGGGCCACGCATACAGGTTCAGCATGTGATCGATCTGGCGCGCGAAGTGCCGTGCATCCAGCCGCTTGAGCTTGAAGCCGCCGGGCCGCTGCGACGTATCCAACACCTCCTGACCGAAGAGGCCATAACAGGCGCGGTTGAAGCCGTAGTTCATCGTCGCGTCGAAGTGGTCGCCTTGCAGCCAGGGCTTGGCCTCATCCCAGATTTCGGCAAGGATGTAAGCCTCGGGATTAACAGCTTTCACCCGGCGGCGGAACTCTTCCCAAAAGCCAGGAGTCTTGATTTCCAGTGGGACGTCCAGACGCCAGCCATCGATCCCCTGGCGCAGCCAGTATTCGGCCACGTCGAAGATAAAATCACGCACCTGAGGATGATCGGTGTTGAGCTTGGGCAACTCACGGTTGTTCCACCAGCAGGCATAATTGGGTTTACGTTTCTCGTCGAAGGCGTACAAGGGGAATTTCTTGACAATAAACCAATCCACATAGGGCGACTGCGCGCCATTTTCCATGATGTGGTTGAACTGCAAAAAGCCACGGCTGGCGTGGTTGAAGACGCCATCGAGCACCACCCGCATCCCCCGGTGATGCGCCGCTTCCAGGAACTGCGCAAACGCCTTGTTGCCGCCCAGAATCGGATCGACGGTGTAATAATCGTGCGTGTGATAGCGGTGATTGGCAGCCGATTGAAATATCGGATTGAAATAGAGCGCCGTGATGCCCAGGTCTTCCAGGTAATCCAGATGTTCGAGGATACCCAGGAAATCCCCGCCCTTGAAGCCCCGCACGGTCGGCGGCGACTCCCACGATTCGAGGTTCGCCGGTTTCGTCAGGCGCTCGCTGCGCGCGAAACGCTCAGGGAAAATCTGGTAGAAAATCGCATCCTTCACCCACGTTGGCAGATTCATCATAATTACAAGCTCCTTGAGATTGACCTGACGCCATATATGGCTATTGTATCCTTCCTCACCCACCACGCAAGCACAGCGATCCCGACCGCCACGGAGACGGACTGAGAGGGCGATGGCAGGGCAAATTCAATCATTCTGGTGGTTCAGTCCGCTTATGTGTGTCTTGTGGTGGGTTATTCCTATCGGCATAGTAGGGTTTGTCGGACATACAATTCGATTATTGATATGCGAACTAAAACGCAATGAATTCTAGGATCGTTAACGTGGATGTCGAACTTTCATTCACCGGTTGGGATCGTCTTATTCAAAGCCCGCCCTTGCCAGATCCCCGCACGAATTTCACGATTTTAGCCACCCCGGAACGCCATCGCCAGCGTTTGAGACATTGATAGAAAAATAGCCGGGCTATATGAAGCGCATCCACCGTTTGTTCGCTGACGCACGGTTCGAGCCTTTTCACTGTACTACGGATGCCGTAGCTAACCACACGTGGCAGCGCAGCGTGAGAACTAACCGAGTGTTGCCGTAGACTTATGACGCACTCTGGGCAAGCCCTAGCGATTTCTAGAGAGCTACACGGCAGTGATCGCTTTCAGGAGTTGGGTAGCTTGATACTTCAGGCGTTCAAAACGCCATTTGAGTTGTTCTGGCGATTCGCCCTGGATATTCACAAAGAACGGGTCGGTGGGATGTGGCTTTCTGCCGGCGAGGCGACCGCCCACTACTTTGAGCAACGGCGCCCAGGGATAGCCATGCCGCTTCAGACCGGAGATTGCTGTGGCGTCGAACGCCAGCGGATAGCCGGTCTGCTCCAACAGACTGGGCTGCTGCCCCAATGCCAGTTCGACCAGCGCCGCATCCAGCAGCAGACGCCCGGCGCGCGCCAGTAGGGCCTCGCGTTGGATGTGCTGTAGCCGTTCCTGCCCCTCCTGCACGCACGCCCATTCAGCTTCAGCGGCGGATTGTACCGCAGCTTTGGCAGCGGCGATCTGCGCTGGCGTCCAGGTGATGTCGCTGTCGGATTTCAGCGCCGTGTGCAAATCCGTCAAACGTCCCACTGATTGCAAGTTCCCCGTCTTGTCCTGTGTGAAGTATCCCACACGTGACAATGGTTCAGCGATCGCGACCCGTAAAATCATAGAGGGGGCAGCCTCTGGCGTTACACCACCTTCGAAGTCGGGTAAGCTCTGAAGCAATACGTCCAGCAAGGGATTGCCAAACGTCAGCAGTTGCACGGTGTTAGGATGAGTGTCGAACACCTGACGGTCGAAGGTGACAGCGGTTTGTTCGGCATCCAGACTCAGCCAGTAAGCTCCCTCTATCGTTTCGTGAGGCTGAAAGTGGGTTTTTAGCGTAGGCGCTTCAAGGATAGCGGAGGCCATCTCCTGCAAATTGAAGGCAACCTGGTTGTCACCCGTTGCCCATGCCGCTTCCGCTTCTGGGTGCGCGGCCCACTCATCAAGGTTGAGCTGCGCCGTTTGCCGATCCAGGGCCGCGTCGAGATCGGCCAATTCTTGCTGGAGCACCCGCTGCCGCTCCGCGTCACCGGTCAGCGCCACGCGTTGGATAGCGCGGCCCACCTGCGCCAGGATGGGTTGCAGCGGCCCCACGACATCCTGGAACCAATCGATCCGCGTGTTAAGCGCCTGGTAGACTTTGGCCTCGACGGTCTCTTTGTAGAAGTAGTTGTAGATCCACACCTGCTTGTAACGCTGCCCGATACGGTCCACACGACCGATGCGTTGCTCCACCCGCATGGGATTCCACGGCATATCGTAATTGATCAACACGCCGCACGTTTGCAGGTTCAAGCCTTCGCTGGCCGCCTCGGTCGCCAACAGGATTTTGATGCGTTCGCCCTCGCGGAAGGCGTTTTTCAACTCTTCCTTGGTGATGGGCATCCAGGCGTTGCCGTCCCACCATTCGCCGCCGCGCCCGCTGTAGCAAGCGACCTGACTGCCATATTGCTGCCGCAGTTGGTCGCGCAGAAAGTCCAGCGTGTCGGTGTATTGCGTAAACACCAGCGCGGTCTCGCGTTTGCGAAATGCGGTCCCCAGATCACGTTGCAACTGCGCGACTTTGGAATCATAGCCGCTCAACGCCTGCAACGCGCGCAGGAAATCTTCAACGTAGGCGATTTCTTCCTGGTACTCCGCTGCATAGTCTGGATCACGCGCCACGGCGAGGTCTTCGTCTATATCAAGCGCCAGCGCGTC
>DYKY01000171.1:1728-7457 GCA_020722365.1 Thermoflexus sp. | reverse complement strand
CTCGTGAGACTTTTGTAGTCTGGCTCCGGCTTAAATTGCGAGCTACTGAGATTCGTGTGGATTCGTGGTAAAATACTGCGTATGCACATCCGCAGTCTCAGTTTACGTCAATTTCGTACTTACAATCGGCTCGAACTCGACCTTCCGGCTTCGCCTGTTTTGCTGTTGGGCGCGAATGCGCAGGGGAAGACGAGCTTACTGGAAGCCATCGCCTACCTCGCCGTGGGGCGCTCGCCGTTGACCAACACGGACCAACACCTGATCCACTGGCGCGCCGTCGAGTCTGCCATGCCCTTTGCTCACCTCAAAACCGAAGTCATCCACCGCAACCACGCCGACCTGATCGAGATCGCGTTGGAGCAGAAGACGCTCGCCAACGGCGGCACGCGGCTGGAAAAGCAGATCAAACTCAACCAACACACGATCCGCCAGATGGATTTGGCCGGGCATCTGAACGTCGTCGTGTTTTTGCCGGAAGACGTGGAACTGGTGAGCGGCGCGCCTTCCGGGCGGCGGCGCTTCCTCGACGATCTGCTCTCACAGGTTTACCCGGCCTACGTGGAGAGCCTGGGCGAATATCAGACGGCGCTCTCGCGGCGTAATGCGCTGCTGCGCCACCTGCGCGACTTCGGCGGGGATGCCGCGCAGCTTGCGCCGTTGGAGGAGACGCTGGTGCAGACCGGCGTGACGCTCTCGCTCTACCGTCGCCGGGTGGTGAAGGCGCTCGCGTTCTACGCCGACCGCCTGCATCACGATCTGACCGGCGGCGCGGCGTGGCTGCAAATCCAGTACCAGCCGAACTTTGACCCGCTGCGCCCGCCCGCGGTGGATTATCAGATCGGGTTGCTGCCTGAGACGGAGAGCGAGTCGCCGGTGGACCTGGACACGCTGTACGAGGCGTATCGCAAGACCTTGCACGCGCAGCGCCGCATCGAGATTGACCGGGGCATGACGCTTACCGGTCCGCACCGCGACGAACTGCGCTTCATCTCCGATGGGGTGGATATGGGGACGTTCGGCTCGCGCGGGCAGCAGCGCACGGTCGTCCTGGCGCTGCGGCTGGCCGAACTGCGCTGGCTGGAGCAGGAGACGCGCGAATCCCCCGTTCTGCTGCTGGATGAAGTGCTGGCGGAACTTGACCGCGCGCGGCGCACGTATCTGTTGAATCTGCTCGGCAACGTCGAGCAGACCATCCTCTGCACCACCGACGTGGAGATGTTCCCGGAGAGCTTCCGCGAAAAGACGCTGCTGCTTGAGGTGGCGGAGGGCATCATCCGCCGGAAGTAGGGCGGATTGGTCAATGGCGTGAGTTTACACCAGAACTGACGCGCCGGAGACGTCCTGCATTGTGATCCCGTGCAAGCGTGCTACAATACATCCGTTGATTTGTACACACGTCCTGGCGAAGGTTTCGGTGAATCTGTGGTTTGCCTGCCTTCGCCGGGATGATTGACCGGGGGGCTTGTATGTTCGGTGAACGTCTGAAACGCTGGGAGGCCGTACTCTACATCATTATCATGATTGCGGCGATTTTCAGCCGCTTCTATATCCTGGGTGACCGCGCCATCAGCCACGACGAGAGCATCCACACCAAATTCTCGTGGAACCTCTACAAGGGGCAGGGCTTCCAGCACAATCCGATGATGCACGGTCCGCTGTTGTTTGAAGTCACTGCTTTCATCTACTTTCTCTTCGGCGCCAACGACTTCACCTCGCGCATCTATCCGGCGTTGACCGGTATCGCGCTGGTCATGACGCCGTTGTTGTTCCGCAAATGGTTGGGTCGTCACGGCGCGCTCGCTGCATCCTTGCTGCTGCTCCTTTCCCCGTCGATCTCCTACTACTCGCGCTACATCCGCCACGATGTCTCGCTCATGTTGACCGCGGTGCTGCTTCTGTGGGTGATCCTCAAATACCTCGATGATGGGCAACCGCGCTGGCTCTACTGGATGGCTGCGTCGTTCTCCCTGATGCACGCGACGAAGGAGGCATCGTACATTTACATCGCTATCTTCGGCGCGTTGCTGTTTCTGCCGTTTGCGTGGCAGGTCTTCGCTACACGTTGGCAACGTCCCAAACTGTTCACGGCTTTTGTGATTGTCTTGGCTGTAGCACTGGTCATGGGCGGTGTGTTTATGTTCTCCTTCACGCACGCGCAGGTCAGCGAGCAGGCCCTCGACGAGGCCGGCAACACGCGCATGGCGAACATCGCCGTGCCGGTCTGGGGTAGATTGGCTGCCGGATTGGCATTCCTGCTGCTGTTGGGCGCGATCGTGGTGGCCTATTACGGCGTCGGCGAAGCCAAAATGCGCCAGATTCGCCTCTTCGACGTGCTGATGGTGATCGGGACGCTGACGTTGCCTCTCGGCTCAGCCTTCCTCATCAAGTTCGTCGCCGGGCTGGATATGAGCGTGGTCTACGACGCGGTCATGAGCGGCAATCTGGCGCTCGTCCCCCCATCGGTGCTCGCCGGCATTGTGAGTATCGTTGCCTTAACGCTGCTCATCTCTATCGGACTCGGTCTGTGGTGGAATTGGCGACACTGGCTTCTCATTGCACTGATCCACTATGCCATTTTCTTCGTGTTGTATACTACCGTCTTCACCTGGGGATACGGCGCGCTGACCGGTCTGGTGGGGGGCCTGTCCTACTGGCTGGCGCAGCAGGGTGTCAAACGCGGTGGGCAGCCGATGTATTACTACTTCTTACTCGCGCCGCTGTATGAATACCTGGCGGTACTCTTTTCCGCCGTCGGCGGGGTGGGGGCGTTGGTTCACTTCGCCCGCAAGGTCTTCGTCTCCCAGGAAAAATTGCCTTCCGATAAGGATGTCCCCGCGCTGAATTATGGTCGCCTCTTCCCGTTGTTCTTATTGGGCTGGATGTTGCTCTCATGGGCGGGGTACAGCTACGCCGGGGAGAAAATGCCCTGGCTGCTGGTGCACATCGTGTTGCCGAGTGTTTTCCTCGCTGGATGGGCTTTGGGCAGACTCATCGATGGCGTAGACTGGCACGAATTTATGCGGGAGCGTGGCTGGCTGGTACCACTTTCGGTGTCGCTGGCGGTGGCAGCGCTGGCCGTCTTCAGCCGCGCGACGGTGGACTTGCGCGCGGCGTTGCAGACGGGTGTGTCAACTGCCGGGCCGTCGCTGGTGCAGTTGGAGCCGTTCGGCAAACTCATCGGCGGTCTGCTTGGGGTGTTGGCCTTTGGTGGGTTGTTTGTCTGGGTTTCCGCGCGCTTCAGCTTTGGCCGGATCGCGCGGATGCTGGGGCTGCTGCTGGCGACTTTCCTCGCGCTGCTCACCACGCGCGATATGGTGCGACTGAACTTCGTCACCTACGATCTGGCGACGGAGATGATGGTCTACGCCCACGGCACCCCCGACATTAAGGTGGCGTTGCGGCAGGTGCAGGACGTCTCCTGGCGGGTGACGGGTTCGCCGTATGATGTCAAAGTGGCCTATGGCGAGGATGGCTCATGGCCGTTGACGTGGTATATGGTCGATTATCCCAACAACTACTTCTACGGCACTTCGCCCGACGCGACCCGGCTGCGCGAATGTCCGGTGGTCATCGCCGGCACCCCACAATATGCCGCGGTCGAGGAAGTTCTGGGTAGTGATTACCTCTATTTCGACTACAAATACCTCTGGTGGCCGGTCCAGGATTATTTCGGTTTGGATCTCAAACGTGTCCGGGATATCTTGGCGGATCCCGCCATGCGCGCGGCGTTGTGGGACATCATCTGGCGGCGCGACTACGCCCGTTACGCGCAGGTCAAGAATCCAGCCGATCCTTTCACGTTGCAGACGTGGCCCTATCGCAAGGAATTCCGCCTCTACGTGCGGCGCGATTTAGCCCAGGAGGTGTGGAGTTACCGCCTCGATGACATGGGGGCGCAGATAACGCAGACGGTGCGCCCGCAAGCGACGCAAATTCCCGACCCCTACGCCGCCGGCGTGCGCGCGCTCCCGTTGGTAAGCGCTGCAACGCTGCCGGGGGCTGCCGTGCGCGGCATTGCTGTCGCCGCCGACGGGACGCTTTATGCAGGGGATACGGCCAATCATCGCATCTGGCACGTCACGTCGCAGGGCGAGGTGCTAATGACGTGGGGTGAGTTCGGCGTGGAACCGGGTCAGTTCAACGAGCCGTGGGGCGTCGCCGTAGCTCCGGATGGCATGGTTTACATCGCCGACACGTGGAACCACCGCATCCAGAAGTTTGACGCGCAAGGCCGCTATCTGACCAGTTGGGGAACCCTGGCGCAGATGCCGTTGGGCGACCCGGCGGGGCAGGGCCTTTTCTACGGTCCGCGCGGCATTGCGATCGGCGCCGACGGCGCACTCTACGTCACCGACACGGGCAACAAGCGCGTGCAGGTTTTCGATACCGACGGCGCCTTCTTGCGCGAGTTCGGCGGCGGGGGAACGTGGGCCGGGCAGATGGACGAACCTGTTGGCATTGCTATAGATGAGACCGGTGCGGTCTACATCGCCGACACGTGGAACCACCGGGTCCAAGCCCTCAACGCCGCCGGCCTCTTCCAATATCTGTGGGGCGTCCCCACCTGGGGCAGTGACAATCCCGACGAGAAGCCTTTCATCACCTTAGGCGCGGGGTTGGTTTTCGTCGATGACCCGGTCAACCGCCGCGTGCTTGCCTTCACGCCCGATGGCGCATTTCGGTGGGCGCTCACCGGTACCGACTCCGGCCAGGCCTTCACCTTCCCCGGCGGTCTTGATGTTGCGGATGGCGTGCTCTACGTGGCGGATACCTATTCCAGCCAGATCTTGGGCTTCAGCTTGCCATAGTTGGTAATCGGGGATTAGGGACTCGTAATTAGGGATTGGGAACTGAAAATCAGCGCGCCTTACTTCCTACTCCTTACTCCCAATTACTAATCCCCAGTTACGAATCCCTATTTTCCACCATGCGCCGGATACCCCGTGATCTCTCGAATCTCCTCGTAGAGCGGCTTGAGCCGTCCGTACATCTGCTTGTACACCCGATGATACAGCCCATCGTAGATATCGCGCGTGGTGGGATTGGGCGTGAAGACCTCGCCGACGCGCGTCATCTCGCGCACGGCGGTGTCGAAGTCGGGATGTAGTCCCAGACCCACCGCCGCGTCAATGGCCGCGCCCAAACCGGAGGTTTCGTAGATGTGCGGGCGCGCCGTCGGCAGGCCAAAGACGTCGGCGGTGAGCTGCATCGCGGCGTTGCTCTGCGACCCGCCGCCGGAGACGCGCAGTTCGGTGATGGGGACGCGGCTGCGACGCTCGATGCGCTCCTTGCCCTCGCGCAGCGCGTAGGCCAACCCCTCAAGCATCGCGCGATAGATGTGTGCGCGCGTGTGAACGTCCCCAAACCCGATGATCGCGCCTTTGGCTTCCGGGCCGGGCACTTTGAGGCCCGGCGACCAGTACGCGCGTAAGCCGGCGCCAGGGCCAGACGCACTTCCAGCAGTCGCGGTATGAAGTCGAAAGGAACGTGGCCCTCAACCCCTTGGCTCCCGTAGCGCGCCAGCGAGCTGAGCACGTTGAGGCCGCCCTCGGTCCAGATGTCGCGCACCAGCGTGGGTTTGCCCTGCCGGATGCTGACCCAGCCATCGCGCTCCATACGTTGCAGCGCCTCGCGCAGGGTGGGGCGCGTCACGCCGAGTTGTTCGGCCAGGTCGCGTTCTCCAGGAAACGCGCTGCCGGGCGGGTATGTACCGTCCAGGATGGCGTTGA
>DYKY01000171.1:0-1628 GCA_020722365.1 Thermoflexus sp. | reverse complement strand
AATGCGATTGCCCGTCAGTTGCTCTCTCGCCGTTCCGCTGTATACTCTCGCTTTATGACACTTGCAGAACTAACCGATGCGATGAACGCCTTTGTCGGGGCGATGGGCTGGTATCGCGATGACTCGCCGTTTGTGCAGTCGCCGCGCAACATTGCCATTTCGCTGTCGCTGGAGGCGGCGGAGGTGCTGGAGCATTTCCAGTGGGGCGAGGAGGCCGTCCCCGAGGCGTTGGCCGAGGAGTTGGCGGACGTCGCCCTCTACCTGCTGCAACTGGCCTACCTCACCGGCATCGACCTGGAGCAGGCAATTATGGACAAACTTGCAGTGAATTACCGCCGCTTTGGGCCAGACAAATGACGAGTGTTTTCTCAACGGGTCAAACGGATTCTAACGGATTTTTCAACTTTCAACTTGTAACCTTTAACTTGCAACTTTTACACGAGGGATCATCATGGCAGATTTTTTGACTTCTCAAACCGAGGACTTTTCCAAGTGGTATAACGAGATCGTGCAGAAAGCGGATTTGGCCGATTATTCGCCCGTGCGCGGCTGTATGGTCATCAAACCTTACGGCTACACGCTCTGGGAGAACATCCACGACGAGCTGGATCGCCGCTTCAAGGCGACGGGGCACGTCAACGCCTACTTCCCGCTCTTCATCCCGGAGAGCTTCTTGCAGAAGGAGGCCGAGCATGTGGAAGGCTTCTCGCCGGAACTGGCGGTCGTCACCATCGGCGGGGGCGTCGAATTGGAGGAGCGGCTGATCGTGCGCCCCACGTCGGAGACGATCATCGGTCACATGTACGCCAAGTGGATCCAGTCGTACCGCGACCTGCCGTTGCTCATCAACCAGTGGGCCAACGTGGTGCGCTGGGAGATGCGCACGCGCCTGTTCCTGCGCACGACGGAGTTCCTCTGGCAGGAAGGCCACACCGCGCACGCGACGCGCAACGAGGCGATGGAGGAGACGCTGCGGATGCTCGGCGTCTACGCGGACTTCGCGATGAACGAGGCTGCGATCCCCGTGATCCCCGGGCGCAAGAGCGAGAGCGAGAAGTTCGCCGGAGCCGTCGCCAGCTATACGATCGAGGCGATGATGAAGGACGGCAAGGCGCTGCAATCCGGCACCAGCCACTTCCTGGGGCAGAACTTCGCGCGGGCGTTCGACATCAAGTTCCTCGACGAGAACAACGCGCAGCAGCTCGTGTGGACGACGTCGTGGGGCATGAGCACGCGGATGGTCGGCGCAATCGTGATGTCACACGGCGATGATCAGGGCCTCGTGCTGCCGCCGCGCCTCGCCCCGGTCCAGGTCGTGATCGTGCCGATCTGGCGCAAGGATGAGGAACGCGCGGCGGTGCTGGAGGCAGCGCAGCAGTTGCATGCCCGGCTGAAGACGACCTTGCGTGTGGAGTTGGACGTCCGCGAGGGCTTCACCGCCGGGTGGAAGTTCAACGATTGGGAGATGCGCGGCGTGCCGTTGCGCCTCGAGATCGGCCCGCGTGACGTGGCGAACCGCCAGGTGATGCTCGCCCGGCGCGACATCCCCGGGCGGGAGGGCAAGACCTCGGCATCGTGGGATGGACTGGAAACGACGGTCGCCGAGATGCTGGCGACGATCCAGCAGG
>DYKY01000170.1 GCA_020722365.1 Thermoflexus sp. | reverse complement strand
GTGGGGATTGTGGAGGGGGAATAGAGATAGAGAGGGGAGATAGAGAGGAAGGAGAGAAATAAGTGGCAAGTTATCCGATGTTATGGTTGTGTGCTACAATAAAGGTAAAGGCGCGAAGAAGGTTTTGTATGATCACGGGGGTTGAATCAGGAGGCCGAAAATGACCGAGAAAACGGTTACATTTACCGTCCCACAACAATGGTTTACCGGGTTGGAGCCAACACAAGGAACTTTGATCGAGGAAATTATTCGCCTGGGGTTACAACAGCTTAAATTCCGTCGCGCATTGGACTTGTACCGCTCCGGGGCCGGCTCTCTGGGCTATGTGGCCGAACAAATGGGCCTATCCAAACGCGATCTTATTTGTGAGGCCCGTGCGCACGGACTCGTCCCTCTGTTTGATGAACAGATGGTCGGCGAGGAATTGAGGTTATGAGCGAATCCGTAGAGGTGTGATATGACCTACACATTACAGTATACAGGCAAAGCCGTTTACCGTGACGGGACGTTGATTTTGCCTGAACCTTTGGATGTGGCCGATGAAACAGTGGTGGATTTCGTGGTTATGTTTCCCGAGATCACGAACCCCCAAGCGAAAATTCGGTTACTCAAGACAATAACACGCCGAATGCGAAGGAATCCTTTGCCTGCCCATAGCGTCAAGTTTAGTCGGGAAGAACTCCATGCGCGCCGTTGATACCAATATCCTGATCTACGCGCATGACCCGCGTGACGCCAGAAAACAGGAAATCGCGCTTGCATTGATCGAGTCGCTGACCGATGGTGCGTTGCTTTGGCAAGTGGCGTGCGAGTATCTGTCCGCCAGTCACAAACTTGCACCTTTCGGATATGATCGTGAGTCTGCCTGGCAAGACATTCGGGATCTGCGGCTTGTCCGGAAAACGATACTTCCAACCTGGCAGGTACAAGATACAGCCGAAGATCTTTTGCGCCGGTATAGCCTTTCATTCTGGGATGCAATGGTGATTGCAGCGTGCCTGGAAGGTAAAGTTGCGCGGCTATATTCTGAGGATTTTGACGCCTATCCTATCATTGATGGCTTGGAGATTGCCAATCCTTTTTGCAAAAAATATTACCAGTAAGGAAAAGGGGCGTTTCCTTATTGGAAAAGTCTCGTTTCCAATAAGGATCCGATACAATTCCAATAAGGAAACGCAGTCAATTAACCTGGTAAAAAATATTGCATTTCAGAAAGACAAAGACCGGCGCGACGCGTTTTGGAAAGCGCGTCGCGCCGGATTGTATCAATAGTTCCGCAGCACCAGCGGCAGGTAGATGGGGTAATCCACCTCTGCACTGACCGAAAAGCTGTGAGTCCCCATCACCGGATCGCCGATGCCGTTATCCACGGTGACGATGAAGCTCCAGTTGCCGTTGACGTTCGCCAACGCCGCACCCAGGTAGATCGGCGTCTCGGTCGTTGGGTCGTCATCGTCACGATAGACATCCACCCGGCATTGCGCAGGTAGATGTCCTGCCCATCCACGGTGAGGCCGAACCAGTTGTCCTCGATGAGGGCGGTGCAGACACCGCTTCCAGAATGTAGCTGCCATAACCGGTCAGAAACAGTACGATCTCTCCAACAAAGCTTGCGTACAAACGTTATCGCGCGAACGCTACGGCACGTTCCGCAACACGAGCGGCAGATAGACCCGTTTTGTTGAACCGATCGTGACCTCGCGCGCTTCGGTCGCCGTGCTGTTGTACGCCACGTACCCGACGATGCGATAGGAGCTGGCCGCCGGCGGATTCCACGTTTTGTCGACCTGCAATGCCTGCCCCGCCGCCGGCCCCGTGATGGGCTGCGAGAGCGTTGCGACCTCCGCCCCGTTCGCGTCTTGAATCAGGAAGTAAGCCGCGCCGTTGAGAGGCAGGCTGCCCGTGTTGCTCACCCCCATCGACACGGTGATCGTCTGCCCTGCCTCGAACGAGGCCGGCGCAGCGGTCAGCGCGGTGAGTTCGGCGGAAGTGACGCCCACGCGAAAGTCGCGCGCGTCGCTGTCGAGCAGGACGCCGTCGCCGGTGTACAGGCCGACCCACACGTCATAGCGGCCCGGCGTCGCGCTCGTCGTGTCCCACTCGAAGGCCAGCGAGATAGTGTCGGTCAGGCTATTGAGCGAGCGCAGCGGGAATCCGGCCACAGCAGTGTCGGAGATGACCGAGCGGACCTCGGCAGCGACGATAACATCCTGCGGCTCGCCCGTGTTGCCGATGAGCAACTCGAACTCGGCGGTTTGCCCCGGTCGATAGGCCGTCTCATTCAACGTCAGCGCCTCGATCTGCGCCGTCGCAGTGACGGTTTCGATGTCGAAGGTGTAATCCTGGTAGAACACCACAGTGTCCGCCGCCGAATCGTAGTAGAAGGGGTAGATGCTGATGATGAGTTTCGACGCGCCGTCGCCGTTATCATCAACCCGCCAACTGTACTGCCGGTCGAGCGACGGATACCAGCCGTCCGGCGGCGCGACAACCGGCGCGATGATCTGCGGTTCGCTGGTGATGATCTGCGTCACCGTCAGGTTTAGGCCGGTGGTGACGGTCGGCTCGGAGCGATAAGTGAGTGTCACGGCCTGCGCGCGCACGCCCGCCGGATAATCCAGGGCGACCGTCCAGTACGGCGTCTGGTAGTGATCCGGTTCAGCAATCAACCGCCCGTTGGGGATTTCGGCGTAGTCCCAGCCGTCCATGTTCGTCACTTCGAAGTCGGGGATGTGGACGTCGAGGGTGGAGGCAGGCGTCGCTAACGGCGCAACGGTTTGCGCGCTCAGCATCGCGGGCAATGCGCCGTACTTGGGATCGCCGTAGAAATTGTACTCGTAAGACCACAGTCGCCAATACGCGCTATCGCTGACAAACTCTTGCTTGAGATCGGTCAGCACTTTGCCCGTCGTCTCGGTGTTGCTCCAGTTGCGGAAGAACCACTTGCCCGCGCTGGCATTCGCAATGTTGGCCGAAACTTCGGTCGCGCCAATGTAAGCGCCCGCGCCGCTATCGAAAAAGTATTCCGGCATACTCGCGGCATTCGGTTCGTAGCCGCCGGAAAGGCACGTGGTCCCGTAGACGAAGGGATTGCTGCCGTTGAAATCGAGCGGCCAGACGCCGGACAGGCCTGTGCTTAGTCCCGGCCCCCACAAGCCGACGTTGCCGTGTCCAAAGAAGTAGACAATGTCCTGATTGGGCGTGGCGTCGGTGAAGACGTAAGTGTAGGACGGCGTGTTGTTGTACTTCCAGTGGATTTTGGTCACATCCGTCCCCTGACCGCGCAGCACGTCATCAATGATATTGACCGTGGGAATGAACGTGCTTTCCACGCCGACGCCGCGCCCGCTGACGATCATCGCATTCGAGCGGTCGAAACGATAGCCCGCCCAACCTTCCGCGATAGCGATGCTCGTCTCAATCGGCTTGAGCAGCGCGGCGGGACTGTTGCCGACGATGCGGCCCACGGCCAACTCGGGATGCTTGTCGTTGCCGGCGATGCTGGCATAAGGCAAATCGCTGTACGCGACCGACTTGGTTTTGCCGCCGTCCGACCACTCAATGTTGAACGAATCCTCGTACCAGGCGGGGATGATCTCGCTTTCGCCCACCAGCAGCACGTAGCCGCCCGGCGCGCCCGATTTGAAATCGGGATGCAATTGGTTGGCCCAGGTGGTGGCCAGCAGCGTGTCGAGCGCGTCGAAGCAATACACATCCACAAACCCTAACACGCCCCGCTTGTGATACGCCAACTGCGCCATCGTGGCATAGAGAGCGTTAATGTCGGCTGACTGCGCGCCGTAGAACAGGTCGAGCCGCTTGGGATTGGTGACGATGATGTAATTGGCCTGGCTCAACGCTGCCGATACCGAATCGGTCCAGGGTTTGTAGAAAAACCCGTCAACCACTGTGGGATCGGCGCCCACCGTATAGTTCACGACGCCGCTGCTTTCGTAGCCGATGCTGTAGCCCAAATCATTGCCGCTATACTGCTGGTCGCGCAGGATCGGTACGGCCACGTAGCTTAGCAGGGTTTGCGCGCCAGGAGCAAGCAACACGTTAGCGATATCGAACTCGGCGCCGGCGCGTTGGGTGGCAGGTTGGTAGGTGGTTTGGGATAGGGCGAACGACGCGCCGCCCCCGCCGGAAGCAGGATAAAAGCCCACCATGCCACGCTCATCGAGACCTTTCAACACAATCTGTGTGTTGCACGTATTTTTCAGCGTCAGATCAACCTGATAGTAGTTTGCAAACTGCGTCACCTGGCGCGTCACGTCCACACACGTCAGACCGGCCAGAATCGTGATCGTCTTCTCGCGCTCGAACACGACTCCGTCGCTGCTGGTGGCGCGCACCGTGAGCGTGTGCGCGCCCAACCCCTTGCCGTCCAAATCAACGACAAAGTCGTGCGTCAGGACGCCCGTCGGGGGAGCGTAGGCGCCCACAGGAGACCCATCGAGAAACAGCGAAATTTGCTGTACGTCCTGCCGCACGTCGGTGCAGGCCACCGCTTCCAGGCCGGGCGGCGGGGTTTCTATCGCCTCGTGGAAACACCCCCACTGGTACTCGGCGGCCCACGCCGTCGCCGTGATGGTCGTGCCGGCGGGGGCAGTGCTGCCGCCGATGTAGATCGTATTCGACGGCGCGGTCTTTTGGATATACGCTCGCGTCTCCATCAGGCTTGACGCCGGCGTGACCGTCGCCACCGCCGGCGTCACGTCGCCTTCGAGGTTGTAGGCTTGCACTTGCAGGGTGTGCGGCGCGAACCATTGCGCGCGCGTCAGTCCCAAGGCCGCCGGCGAGAGGTACACTTCGTACACCTTACCGTCCGGCGCGTAATCCCTGCCGATGAGCTGCCCGTCCAGGAAGAACGAAACGCGGTCCACGTACAACGTTTCGGTTAGCGTGGCTTGCAGGATGTAAAACTCGTACATCTCGGAGGGATAGTCAACCATACCGATAGCAGCGATCTCCGGCGGGTCCGAACCGGGCGGCAGTGTCTCGAAGAACGCTCCGCCGCCGGTATGCAGATTGCCCGCGTTGTCGGTGACGGCGACGGTGTACCAGTAGAGGCTGCCGCTTTCGAGGGCGCTGAGTGTGGCTTGATGCGTGGTCTTGAGCACATCGTCGCTTATCACAGAGACGTTGAAAGGGCCATTGCGCCCATACTCCAGACGGCTGCGGCACGGTTCACTCGTCGTCCAGGTGATCACGGCGGTATGCTCCTCAATGCCGGACACCGTCGGCCCGGACGTGATTTGCGGCGGCGTGAGATCGCAGGACCAGGTCTGCTCGAAGCAGTTGTTGCCCTCGTCGTGTTCCGGGATGATGCCGGCAGCGTCCGCGCAGACCCGCACCTGCGCCGTCGTGCCCGCGCACGTCCAGACGTAGGGGATACTGCCCGCGCGCACCGCGCCCGGCGCCAGCGCCTCATTGAAGGGCGCCGAGGCAACCGGGCTGCCGTCGCGGGACAGTTCAGCCGTATGCCCGGCGGGAGCCGTTCCCGCGCCGGTGTTCTTGAGGATGTAGTACACGCGCTGCTCGGTCAGGTTGTACCACGCGCTGGAAATCGCCAGATCGGGGCGCGGCTGCACGTTGACCGTGTAATATTGCACAATCGTCCCGCCACAGTTCTGCGCCGTAACCGTGATCGCCTTCGTTCCCGGCGTCGTCCAGGTATACGTGATGGCTGACTGCTGACCGCTGACCGCTACTTGCCCATCCGCCTCCCAGGTGTAGGTGATCGGCAGCGTCGCGTTCGCCGGAACGGGTGTGGCAGTATATGTGTACTCCGTCTCGACAAACCCGGTTGTTGGCCCGCCGAGCGTCAAGCCGGTGAGTGGGAACTCGCACGCGGGCGCGGGCGCATTGATCACGATCTGATGCGTGTCCACCACGCTGCTCTCACAGTTCTCGACCGTTAGCGTGATCGTCTTCGTCCCCGTCGTCGCCCAGGTGTAGGTGACGGCTGAGTGCTGACCGCTGACGGCTGATTGCTCCGTGGCTTCCCAGGTGTAGGTAATCGGCAGCGTCGCCGTCACCGGGAGGATGCCGGCGTTGAAGGTGTACTGCGTGTCGGTGATGCCCTGCGTCGCCCCGCCGATGTTGACGTTTTCAACGGCGTAGCACGGCGGCGGGCCGTAGGTGATGATCAGCCTGGCGCGATTGGCGTTGGGAATCGCCTCAAACGGGGACGAGCCGGTAAAACCGACCGCGGGCTTGAGTTTGATGCCATAGTTGGCGATTACCTCAGAGTTCCAGCCACGCACGATATTGGTCACGTCGAACCAGTTCCACGTTGTGTCAGACCACGTCAGCGCGGGATCGCCCTGGCTTGCCGAAGCCGGAACCGTGTTCCAGGTGACGGTGGCGTCATCCCAATCAGCGAGAATTGCTTCAGGGACAACGTCAAGCGCCTGCGGGGCCGCCGGCGCGTTTACCAGGGCAAAGTAGGGATACAGCCCCAACGACGCGCTGATGATCGTACTGCCGGTCGGCACACTCGACACATCGAAACTCAGCAGCGCATGCGTCTCATAGTTGGGGGGAGTGGCGCTGCGCGAAATATAGAGCGGTGAACTACTCCCGGACGGATTATCGGGGTTCGCCTGGCTGACTTGTGTATCCGCCTGCACGTACAACGCGGGCGTTTGCCGCACGTATTCCACCACCAGACGCGGCGGATCGGCGCCCTCGCGGGAACTAAATGCCTGTACAAAATTGGCGCCGGAACTATAGATCAGCCGCACGCCATGGTTGGTCAGCGTCCCCGCGTGCCATTTTCGGGCCAGCGGCGTGATGTTCCACCGCCGCCAGTTGCCGGAGCGCGCGCCCTCCGTTGCCTCATCCACCAGGGTAAAGCCGGGCTGATTGTTCCAGGTTACGGTACCTTCGGTCCAGGTGGAAGTCAGCGCCTGGGTGTCGATGACGATGCCCTCGAAGTAGGTGTTGGTCTGAGACAACTCCAACGTCGCCGTCAAGATCACGGCATCCGCAGGCAAAGAGGTTAGATCAAAGGCTAACAACGTATGATAAATCGCTGCGCTGGGGAACGTGACATTGCCAACCTGCACACCGGTAGTTGCGCCATAGTTGGTGGTTGGCAAAGCGCTATTGACATAACTATCCTGTGTTGCAATGAGCGTGCTGCGGAAAGCCGTCCCGCCGCCAGAAGCGAGCGCGCTGCACACGGCAGGCTCAACCGGCGCTCCCGGCTGTGGTGGGGCAGCGGCAGCCACACCGCCGCGCGCGGCTCCCAATCCGAAAAGAGCTATACCCACAATAACACCGACGAACAGAACTCTCCTCATTTTTTCCTCCATGAAATCGCAATGATAGTTGAACAACGAGCCGCACCGTCCTTGCAAGGTCGGCGATAAGCATCGACAGGGAACCTTTGCAAGGCTTCACCGATCATCGTACCCCAACGCCGTCATAAAAACGTCATAACGGCGCCACAGTTGTC
>DYKY01000169.1 GCA_020722365.1 Thermoflexus sp. | reverse complement strand
CATCCAGCATCCAGTATCATTTCAGGAGGTACACCATGCCTATCATTCGCAATACCGAAACCGGCCCAACAAAGGCCCAATTTTCCGTCGGTGTGAACATTATCCTCGTCGGCAGTAAGAAGATGACGGCGGCGCAGCAGGAGAAGGCGCTCGCCGTGGACAAAGTGCGCGTGCTCATCGTCGATGCGGACGATCCTGAGAACGTCCTCGTGGATGAAACCGCGCCCGCCCGCGAGTTCAGCACCGGGTCGGTGGGGTATGGACTGAATATCCGCAACGCGGAGTTCAAGAAATAACACAAACGCCCCGAATCTACGACAGATTCGGGGCGTTTGTATTGACATTTACCCTGTCCGGCGTTACAATTTGATTAATCAATCGATCAATCGAAGGGGGTAACTATGGAACGGCAGATGAGCGCGACACAAGCGCGCGTCAATTTTGGGGAAGTGTTGCGGTACGTGTCCACCGAACAGCACATCGTCATTGTCAAACACGCTGGCAAACCCCACGCCGTGGTTATTGGCTTTGATGATTACCAGGACTATAAAGAGTACCAACAGATGAAATTGGATCAACAACAACTCAAACTTGAGGCAACACTGCGCCAGGCGCAGCGCGCGCGTGCGCAAACGCGTATGGAATTGGCCGGCAAGACGTTGCCGGACATTGCGGAAACGATTCGGCAGATGCGCGAGGAACGTGATGCTCAACTCGATCAAGCCCTTGGTTTGTGTAGATAGCAGCATTGTACTCCCGCTCGTTGTCGAGCATGCTTTAAGCGATTTGGTTTTGACGCAATGGCAAATCTGGAAGACCGAAAGCCGCTATTTCATAGCGCCCTCTTTGCTGCATTATGAACTCGTCAATGCGCTGCATCGCTACTGCATCGCCGGTTTTTTCAGCCAAAGCGCAGCGCGTGTATCCCTCGAAGCTGCGTTGGCGCAGCCCATTGCACTGTATGATGACGATGAGTTGCACTACGCTGCAAGCGAACTGGCCGCTATCCACAACCTTCCAGCGAGTTATGACGCTCACTACCTCGCATTAGCGCAGCGTATGCACGCCGAATTCTGGACCGCCGACAAACGCCTGTACAACAGCATCCACGATGCACTGCCGTGGGTACATCTGCTAGGCCCTGAATGATGCTCGGCATCGCTGACAGGGCGGCGCTCCAGGCGTGCATCCTTCAACCGCTGGAGGCATAGAATTCAGCCTTGCCCAGGTACACGTATTTGCGCGCCTGAACCTTCGCAAGGCTTTCAATGTGAAGTGTCACTTGCCAACTGCGCCGGTTTTCCCGTAAACTGTGAGCATGGCAACATCTCGATTTGACCTTTTGTAGATGGGTAAACTGTAAGCTACAGAACCGCTTGCAGCTTTACCCATTTTTCATTGCAGTGCTTATAAGAATTTGTCATTATCGGCGTTCACCAGCGCCTGGTTCACAATTTGTCAGTAGATTTCAACTTTCAACTTTTAACCTGCAACTTTCAACTATTTTCGTGAGGAGGGTATGCATGGCGCGATTGCACGAGTATCAGGGCAAAGCTTTGCTCAAACAGTTCAAGGTGACGGTTCCGCAGGGACGGGTGGCGAGCACGCCCGACGAAGCGCGCATAATTGCCGGGGAAATCGGCAAGCCGGTGATGGTAAAGGCGCAGGCGTGGATCACGGGACGGGCGAGTGTGGGCGGCATCCGCAAGGCTGCCACGCCCGACGAGGCGGCTGAGGCGGCGCGGGCCATCCTCGGCCTCAAGATGAAGGGTTTCACCGTGGAGCACGTGTTGGTGGAAGAGCAAATCGCCATCGACCGCGAATTCTACGCCGGCGTCATCGTGGATGATAGGGCGCAGGCTCCACTGGTGATGTTTGCCAGCGTCGGCGGGACGGGCATCGAGGACATCGCCAGGGAACATCCCGACAGGGTCGCCAGCACGCACGTTGATATCGAGTTCGGCCTGCAAGACTACCAGGCCCGCGATCTCGTCCGCAAAACCGGCATCGGCGGGACATTGCAGCGCGATCTAGGTGGGTTGCTGGTGCAACTCTACGACGTGGCGCGCACGTATGAGGCGCGCGCGGCCGAGATCAATCCGCTGGCGCTGACCGCCGACGGCAAGCTCGTCGCCGCCGACTGCCGCATCACCGTGGATGACTACGCCGTGTTCCGCCACAAGGATTTGGGCATCGCCATCGCCCGCGAATACGACCGCCCACCGACAAAGCTGGAGAAAATTGCCTACGACGTGGAAGCGGGCGACTATCGCGGCACGTTCTACTTCATCCAGATGGCGGAGGATTTTGAAAAAGGTCAAGGCTACATCGGTTTTCACGGCGCGGGCGGCGGCGGCTCGATGATGAGCATGGACGCGGTGCTGCGCCAGGGTTACAAGCTGGCGACCTTCGTGGATACCAGCGGGAATCCGCCCGCGAGCAAGGTCTACCGCGCGGCGAAGATCATCCTGGCGACCGGGCCAATCGACGGCTACTTCGGCTCCGGCTCCGGCGTCGCCAGCCAGGAACAGTTCTACTCGGCGCGGGGGCTGTTCAAGGCGTTCCTCGAAGCGCAGTTGGACGTGCCCGCCGTCATTCGCCTGGGCGGAAATGCCGAAGATAAAGCCGTCGAAATCCTCGAGGCACTCAACGGGCGCATCCCCGCGAAGGTTGAGGGGTACAAGAAGGACGATTCGCCGGACTTTTGCGCGGCGCGGCTGGATGCGTTGATTCAAGAGGCAAGAGGCAAAAGACAAGAAGCAAGAGGCAAGAAGCAAGGGGCAAGAAGCACGAACCACGAACCACGAACCGCCCAACCGCCCAACCACCCAACCACCTATTCGTTTGAGACGGTGACCGGAGGGCGGGTGACGTTCGACTATACCGTGTGCGCGACGTGTGACAGCAAGGCTTGCATTAAAGCGTGTGCGCGGCAGATTCTCACGCTCAATGATGCAGGGCTTCCAGTTCTCAATATCACTCCGGAGGCAGCCAAGAAGGGACAATGTGTGGAATGTTTGGCCTGCGAAGTGGACTGCCTGCTCTACGGCGCGGGGGGCGGAAAGATTGAACTGCCGATTCCGGGGATGGAGAGATAGTCAAAGGTCGAAAGTCGAAAGTCAAAAGTTTGAGGGCAAGAATATGGCGAAGATTGAGAGATTTGAGGATATCCAGGGATGGCAAAAGGGGCGTGAGTTGTGTAAGACGGTTTATCAAGTCACAAACAAGGGCGCCTTTAGCCGCGATTATGGATTACGAGATCAGATAAGGCGCGCTGCAATCTCTGTTATTTCAAACATTGCCGAGGGTTTTGAAAGTCAAAGCGATCAGACTTTCATCCGTCATCTGTACATTGCAAAAGGTTCTCCAGGCGAAGTGCGCGCGCAATCGTATATAGCTTTGGATCAAGGCTACCTTACCCCAGCCGAATTCGACACCCTTTACAAAATCGCTTCTGAAACCAGCCGTCTGATTTCTGGCTTTATCCAATACCTGGAAAAAACGCCAGACCTCAAACAGCAGTGACTTTGGACTTGCAACTTTAGACTTGCGACTCGCAACAAGGAGAAAACACATGGCGATATTGATCGATGAAACCAAACGAGTACTCGTGCAGGGCATTACCGGCCGCGAAGGCGCGGCGCGGACGAAATTGATGGTGGAATACGGCACGCGCGTCGTTGCCGGCGTGACGCCGGGACGCGGCGGGGAATTCGTCGAGGGCATCCCCGTGTACGACACCGTTGTCGAGGCGTGGGAGCAAGTCGGGCCGATTGACATCAGCGTGCTCTTCATCCCTGCGCCGTTGGTGCGGAGTGCGGCATTGGAAGCGATCGATGCCGGCGTGAAGCTGCTCGTTATCGTGCCCGACCGCGTGCCGATCTACGATGTGCTGGCGATTGCCAAGCGCGCCAAATCCGCCGGGGCGCGCTTCGTCGGGCCAAACACGCTGGGGGTGCTCAGCCCGGATAAGGGTGTGCTCGGCATGATCGGCGGGCGGGCGGCGGCGGCGAGGGAATGGTTCATCCCCGGCCCGGTGGGGATTGCCTCACGCAGCGGCGGGATCACGTCGTCGATGGCGTACTACCTGGCCCGCGAAGGCATCGGCGCGACGACGCTCGTCCACGTGGGCGGTGACGCGGTGGTGGGGCTGCCGCATCCCGACGTGATGCTCGAATTCGAGCGCGATCCCGATACGAAAGCCGTCGTCATGTTCGGCGAGATCGGCACGAGCCAGGAAGAGCGCGTCGCCGACCTCATCGAAGCGGGCGCGTTCACCAAGCCGCTGATCGCCTACATCGGCGGCAAGGCGGCGAAGAGCGGCACGCGCTTCTCACACGCGGGCGCGATTGTCGAAGGCGGGCGCGGCACATACGAAGGCAAGGTGTCGCGGCTGCGCGAAGTCGGCGCGACGGTGGTAGAGCAATTTATGGATCTGCCGGGCGCGACGAAGGCAGTGTTAGCGAGACTTTAGTCAAAGGTCGAAGGTCGAAAGTCAAAAGTCGGCTTGTTGAGCGGAGACTTTCGACTTTGGACTTTAGACTTTCGACAAGGAGAAAAGGCATGACCGAACAGACATGGACGCAACCGATTACGAAGATCGAGCCGAACAAGGTGGTGGTGCGCGGGTACCGGATTGATGAGCTAATGGGCCGCGTGCCGTTTGCGCACGTGGTGTATCTGGTACTCAAAGGTGAATTGCCCACAGAGGCGCAGGGGCGCGTGATGGATGCGCTGCTCGTCGCCAGCGTGGATCACGGGGCCACGCCGCCCTCGACGCTGGCCGCGCGGACGGTGGCCTCTGGCGGCGCGCCCCTCACGGCAGGCATCGCGGCAGGCGTGATGACGATCAACCGGCATCACGGCGGCGCGATTGAGGGCTGCATGCAGGTATTGCTCGAAGCCGTAGCGCGGCAACGCGCATCCGGCGACGATGCTTTGACGACGGCGCGCGCGTTGATGGCGGACTTCCGCGCGCAGAAGAAGCGCGTCCCCGGCTATGGACACCGCATCCACACGAACGATCCGCGCACGGCGCGGCTGTTCGCCATTGCGGAGGAAGCGGGCGTCGCCGGCGACTACGTGGCGATGGCGCGCGCGCTGCAACAGGCGATGCAGGAGTCGCTCGGCAAGGACCTGCCGCTCAACGTGGACGGCGTCATCGCGGCGTTGCTATGCGAGATGGGCTTCCCGCCGGAAATGGGCAACGGCCTCTTCGCCATCGCCCGCACCGTCGGCCTCACGGCGCACGTCTTCGACGAAATCGTGAATCAACGCCCTATGCGACAAATCTCCCCGACGGCGCACGACTATAACGGGCCGGAAGAAAGACCGTTAGTCTAAAGTCGAAGGTCTCAAGTCCAAAGTCGAGAAGCAACCGACTTTCAACCTTTGACTTTGGACTTTTGACTCATAACGGAGGATACAATGCGCGACGAATTACTCGAAACGATCCCCGAATTCAACCTGATCGCCGATGCGGATTTGCGCGAGCGGACGATCCGGACGTGGGAACTGGCGATGCGCGAGGGTGGGTGGACGCTGGCGGCGTTGGCACGGATGCCGTTCTCGCTGCTCATCAACCCGTGCCCGGTGAACTTCATCGAGCACACGCGGGCCGTGGCGCAGATCGCCATTAAAGCGGCGGAAGTCTTCGCCGACCTGTACGGCGACCGCGTGCCGGTGCAGATGGACATTCTCATTTCCGGTGGTATCCTACGGGATGTGGGCAAGCTGGTGGAGTACGAGGAACGCGAGCCGGGTGTGTTCGTACAAACGGCGGCAGGCAAGATGCTGCGGCATCCGTTCACCGGCGTGGAGTTGGCTGCGCGCTGCGGCCTGCCCGTCGAAGTGCAGCACATCATCGCCGCCCACGCCGAAGAGGGTGACAAGGTGAAGCGCACGACCGAAGCGACCATCGTGCATCACGCGGACTTTATCAGCTTCCACGCTGTATTGCGGTTGGGGCAAGGAAAGAATCTTGAATCAAGAATCGGCGAATCGACCTCCCGGTAAAACCACAGGCCCGTGCGAGCATCAATGGGTGGAACTGGGGGCGGATGCCGTCTATTGCTGGCGGCGGCAATGCCGGCTTTGTGGCGCGATTGAGGGTCAGAAGCACATACTGGTGTATGCGCCATACGTGGTCACAGGATGTTGCGTGCATACGTTTGTGTGCGAGGGGTGCGGGTATATTCCGCAGTAAAAGAGGTGTGATGATATCCGGTCAATTGAAAGATTTGAAAGATCGCACACTCACCCGCTTCTACTCCCTGGGCGAGGAGATCATGAACGGCGTCACCCACGGGATTGGCGCGGCGTTGAGCGTCGCCGGGCTGACGGTACTGGTGGTGCTGGCGGTGCTGTACGGCAACGTGACGCAGGTGGTGAGCTTCAGCATCTACGGCGCGTCGCTGACCACTTTGTATGTGGCTTCGACGCTGTACCACAGCTTCCAACAGCCAAAGGTCAAGCGCGTCTTCCGCATCATCGATCATGCTTCGATCTTCTTCCTCATTGCCGGGACGTACACACCGTTTCTGCTACTCGGCGTGCAGGGCGCGTGGGGCTGGACGTTCCTCATTATCATCTGGGGCCTAGCGATTTTGGGGGTGAGCTTCAAGGCGCTGTTTATCAACCGCCTGCAGAAACTATCGGTCCTGATGTACATCCTGATGGGGTGGCTGAGCGTCCTGGTGATCAGGTCTTTGCTGGTCAACATCCCTGTGGGCGGGCTGGTCTGGTTAGCGGTGGGTGGGGCGGCGTATACGATTGGCGTCATTTTCTATGCGTTGAAGAAAATCCCGTACATGCACGGCGTCTGGCACCTCTTCGTGTTGCTCGGTAGCGCGTGCCATTACTTCGCTGTGTTGTTGTATCTCGCGCCGGCGCCCTAGTTTTGTAACATGAACAGGAGGATGATTACGAAACAATCACGAATCATCATTGATTCCACTATTCACTTTGGGAAACCATGTGTTGCAGGAACACGCATACCTGTCTATACGGTTTTAGAGCTTGTCCGGGCAGGGATTCCCTTCTCAGAGATTGTGAGTAAGTATTATACGGATCTCACGGTTGATGATGTTGCCGCGTGCGTTCAAGATGCTCTTGATCTGATCAAGGCCGAAGAAGTTCACCTCGCTGGAGCGGCAGCGTGAGATTTTTAGCCGATCAAGACGTTTATCAAGTCACGATTGACTTCGTCCGTGATTTGGGACATGACGTATTGTGTGCCGCAGAAGTCGGGCTTAGTCATGCTTCTGATATGATGCTGTTGAATTATGCCCGGCAGGAAGATCGTATCCTTATGCCGAGAGATAAGGATTTTAGCGCGCTCGTCTTTCTGCAAGTACAAGAACAAGCGGGGTCATTTTGTTACGGATAACTTTTGGCACATTAGAGGAAGTTCATCAAGAACCGATCCGTCTTTTGAGTGCGCATACTAAGAAACAACCGTACCCTCCGTGTCGGCAAGAATGAGGCCGAGTTTGG
>DYKY01000168.1:3114-7542 GCA_020722365.1 Thermoflexus sp. | reverse complement strand
CGGCACCAACCCCGCCTCGACGAGTATGAGCGGTCTACGGGTGGTGGAAATCCCCTCCGACGCGCGCGGCAACGTCGATCTGGACGCGCTGCGCTCTCAAGCGTGCGAGCGCGTCGCGGGGCTGATGTTCACCAATCCCAACACGCTCGGCCTGTTCGAAGAGCACATGGAAGAAGTGATCGACATCGTCCACGGGTGCGGCGGGCTGGTGTACGGCGATGGCGCGAACATGAATGCGCTGATGGGCATCATGCGCCCTGGCGACGCCGGCATCGACGTGATGCACTTCAACCTGCACAAAACCTTCAGCACGCCGCATGGCGGCGGCGGCCCGGGGTGTGGCGCGGTCGGCGTGGCCCCGCATCTGGTCGATTATCTGCCCGGCCCGATTGTGGTGCTTGATCCCAACCTGACCGAGGAAGATGACCCGTATTTCATCTTCCACGATCCGCCCAAATCCATCGGGCGCGTCAAAGCCTTCTGGGGGCACTTCGGGATCATGGTGCGCGCCTACACCTACATCCGTATGCTAGGCAGGGAGGGGCTGCGCCGCGCCGCCGAACACGCGGTGCTCAACGCCAACTACCTGCTCAGCCGGATCAAGGGCGTCTATCCCCTGCCTTACAACCGCATCTGCAAGCACGAATTCGTCGTCGAGGGTCACTTCAAGGACGCGCCCGGCGTCCACGCGCTGGACATCGCCAAGCGCCTCATTGATTATGGCGTGCATCCGCCGACCAACTACTTCCCCCTCATCGTGCCTGAGGCGCTGATGATCGAGCCGACGGAGACAGAGAGCCAGCAATCGCTGGACAACTACGCCGACATCCTGCTCAAGATTGCCGAGGAAGCGCGCGAGACGCCAGACCTGCTCCACGCCGCGCCGCAGAACGCGCCCGTTCGCCGTCTGGACGAAGTCCGCGCCGCGCGCAATCCCGTGCTCCGCTATGAGCATTGACGCGCAGCACGCGAATGACTCCTATCGCAAGGGGGATTTTGGGGCAGTGCGCCGCAAAATCCCCCTTTAGCGTCCGTAAAAGTATAACTTCCCGAAAAGCTGTGGCCGGTCTCCGCCCACGCCACCGTAAGCTCAGGCGTGGGCGAGCACGGTCAGAGACCGGCCCGAGCGGGAAATTGTTCCCTTACAAACCCTTAGTTGTTCTCCCATCAGGGTAGTGGTATAATGGCGCAAATTACCTGAGGGGGAACTATGAACATCAATATCGGTGTGGCTTTCATCGCGGGATTGGCATCATTCCTGGCTCCCTGTGTGCTGCCCCTGGTGCCTGCTTACCTGGGCTATCTCAGCGGGCACGCCGTCACCAAGTCAGATGCCCCCACCCTGAGCGAGCGATTCTTCGTCGCGGCGCACGCCGTCGCCTTCGTCATCGGTTTCAGCCTCGTCTTCATCCTGTTGGGGACGGCCGCCAGTTCATTTGGCAAACTCCTGCGCGGCGATTGGTTCCGCTATCTGGGCGGGCTGCTCATCATCTTTTTTGGACTGGCGCTGATGGAACTCCTGCACGTGCCCTTTCTGCAGAACGAAGCCCGTCTCCAGTGGCGCGGCAAACGGGAATGGGGCTTTCTCTCATCGGCATTGGTCGGTATGGTGTTCGCCGCGGGATGGACGCCCTGTGTTGGGCCGGCGCTCTCGGCCATCCTCATCCTCAGCGCCGACCAGGCCACAGCGGGACGCGGCGTAATTCTGTTGTTGGCCTATTCTGCCGGTATTGGGCTGCCGTTTATTCTCGCCGGCTTTCTGATCGACCGGCTCGGTGAACTTCTGCAACGGGTGACGCATTATCTGCCCGCCATCCAGAAAATCGCCGGCGCCATTCTGGTGCTGGTGGGCATCGTTTTGATCACGGACGGATTCAGTAGTATCGGTGTATGGCTTGAATTGAGAGGCATCGGATGGAACCCGGGGATATGAATGACCGCACACCCAACGCGGAAGCCATCCTGAACGAGGCGCAGCGCCGTCTTCAGGAACGCGCGCATCAGGAGACTCCCGCGCGGCAAACGTGGGTCGATACGCTCAACCGGGGCGTCTTCTGGCTGGCGCGTCACTGGCTGGCGGTGTTCAATGGGCTGGTAGGTCTCTTCCTCGGTGGGGCGCTACTACCGCCGGTATTACTCAAACTCGGATATTCGGGGGCGGCGGAGGTGCTCTATGCAATCTACCGTCCTTTGTGCCACCAGTATCCCTTCCGGTCGTGGTTTCTCTTCGGACCACAGCTTGCCTACCCGCTCACCGCGCCAATTCGCGTGAGTGAGATGAACACAATACGGAGCTTCGTCGGTGATGCCCACATGGGCTACAAGATGGCGTTCTGTCAACGGGACATCGCCATCTACGCTGCAATGCTCCTGGCAGGTCTGATCTATGGCGTGTTGCGACGCCGCAAGTCGATCCAGCCCTGGCCGATGTGGCGCTACTTTGCCTTTGGCATCTTGCCGATGATGCTCGATGGCGGTATCCAATGGATTTCCTACGCGCTGTGGGCCTTCTTCCCGGGCCTGATCCAAATACCCTTCGAGACTACGCCGCCGATGCGTACGCTTACCGGCGCGCTCTTTGGATTGGGCATCGTTGCTGCCGCGTATCCATACCTGAACGAGTATTTCGAGGACGTGCGTCGCGTCCTCCACCAGAAATACAATGCAACTATTCCTTCACTGGAGGTTACAGCATGACACCACCCTTTGGTCCGATTCTACTCAATATTGGCAATGTTATTTCCATCCACTGGTACGGCGTGCTTATCGTTACCGGCATCATCCTGGGCGCAAACGTCGCCGCCTACCTGGCAAAGAAAGCCGGCAAAGACCCGGAAATGATCTGGGATATGTTGATCCTGGTCGTCGTCCTGGCGATCATCGGCGCACGCGTCTATCACGTCTTCTCGCGGCCAAGCAGCGGGTTACTCGGCTGGGATTACTACAAAGAGAACCCATTGCAGGCGCTCTACATCTGGAACGGCGGTCTGGGCATCTACGGCGCGATTATCGGCGGGGCGCTCGGCGTGCTTATTTTTGCCTGGCGACACAAATTACGCCCGCTCCAATGGCTCGATTTCGCTGTGCCGGGCATGGCGCTCGGACAATCCATCGGGCGATGGGGCAACTACGTTAACATCGAATTGTACGGCCCGCCCACTACCCTGCCATGGGGATTGCGCATCCCGGCGTTAAACCGCATCGCGCCTTACACAGACCTGGTTAAATATCCGGAAAGCACCCTTTTCCACCCCACCTTTCTCTACGAATCACTGGCGGCGCTGGCGCTCTGCCTGCTGCTGTTATGGGTTGCAGTGCGCTACAGCAAGAAGTTACGGGAAGGCGACCTGTTGGTGAGCTATCTGATGGGCTACGCCATCATCCGCTTCTTCACCGAGATGCTGCGCCCCGACGCCTGGATGGTCGGCGCTATCGCCGCCGCGCAGTTGTTCGCCATCATCCTGTTGATCGTGGGGGTGGCGTTCTTGCTCGTGCGCCATCTGTGGCTTCCGCGCAAAATGAACAAAACGGTTTAATGAAATTCTCGCCGCCAAGTCGCCAGGAGCGCCAAGTCCTTTCTTGACTTTCGACTTTGGACTTTAGACTTTGGACTTTCGACTTTGGACTTTAGACTTTGGACTTTCGACTCAGGACACATAACGGAGGTGCGGTATGCCCTGGACGGATGCGCTGCTACGTTTTCAGGATATCGATCTGGAGCTACAAAAGCTGAGCCAGAAATTGGCCGACATCGAGGCCATCCTGCACGATACATCTACGCTCACCCAGGCGCAACAGCACGCCGAACAGGCGGAGCAGACAGCTCGCGCTGCTCGTAAAGCACAAAAGGATGTGGAGTTCGAGCTGCAAAGAACGCAGACCGAACTCCAACAAACCGAGCAAAGATTATACGGTGGCAGTGTCACCAATCCCCGGCAACTGGAAGACCTGCAAGCCAAGTCCCAATCGCTGCGCAAGTGGGTGGCCAAACTCGAAGATGATCTGCTCGAAGCGATGGTTGCGCGCGAGGAAGCGGACGAGGTTGAGGCCAAAGCCAGCGCCCACCTCAAACATATCGCAACAAAACGTACAACGTTAGAGCAAAACCTCGCCGCTGAACGCGCCGTGCTGCAAACGCGCGCACAGACGCTGCAACAAGAAGCGGAGAATGTCAAAGCGCGTATCCCGCAAGCCATTATGGACTCCTACCACTACCTTGCCAGTCGAACCGGCGGCATCCCCGTCGCGCGCCTACAGGGTGACGTATGCAGTATGTGCGGCGTGGAAGTCCTCAAACCCACCCAGCGCAAGATCAAGAACGGCGAAGAGGCCTACTGCGACGGCTGCCGGCGACTGCTGGTCGCTTGATTTGGAAAGTTGAAGGTTGAAAGTTGCCAGTTGAAAGTTCAAAGTTAGAACTTCCAACTT
>DYKY01000168.1:0-3014 GCA_020722365.1 Thermoflexus sp. | reverse complement strand
CCAACTTATACCGAAAAGTGACCATGCTTACCTGGATAGGAGACACCTTCACGGCCTTGCCGGTTGCGCCCCGGCTCCTGCTGCTCGCCTGGGTGCTAGAGATGGTCTCCGTGCCGATTCTCAAGTGGCGCCGGGGCGCACGGGCGGAACGGGCAGGGATCATTCTCGGCGTGCTGCTGCAGGCCAGCGCGGTGATTGCCGTGCTCTACACTGCGTGGGGCCTTTGGCCCACCCTGCGCGCGGCGCTCATCATCGCCGGATTGGGTTGGGCGGTCGAATACGTCGGTTCGCACACCGGGCTGCCTTTTGGACGCTACCACTACACGGAGCGCTTGCAGCCGCAACTCGGCGGCGTGCCGTTGCTCATCCCCCTGGCCTGGCTGATGATGCTTCCGCCGGCCTGGGGCGCGGCCCGGTTGATCACCGGCGGCAGCGTGAGCTTCGTCCTGGCGGCGGCGCTGGCCTTCACCGCCTGGGACTTGTTCCTCGACCCGCAGATGGTCGCCTGGGGCTTCTGGGTGTGGGATCAACCGGGCGGCTACTTCGGCATCCCCTGGGTAAATTACGCCGGTTGGCTGTTGGCCTCAGCGGCGATGACGGCGCTATCAGCGCCGCCAGCAGCGCCTGACCTGCTCCCGACAAGACCGCTGTTTCTCATCTACGGCGTCACCTGGTTCTTGCAGGCTTTTGGACAGTTCTTCTTCTGGAAACTCCGCGGCCCGGCCATCGTCGGCGCAGTCGGGATGGGCATATGGGTGGTGTGGGGATGGTTGATGCTGTAATCTGGACTATCCTTGGGTTCGCGCTTGGCGCGATTCCGTTCTCGCTTCTCATCGGCCGTTGGGCGCTGCGCACCGACATCCGCGCTGTGGGCGATGGCAATCCCGGCGCCACCAACGTGCTGCGCTCCGGCAGCAAAGCGTGGGCGGCCATCGCGATGCTCCTGGATATGGCGAAAGGGGCGCTGCCGGTCGGCCTGGCCTACGTCACGTTTGACAAGCGCGGCTGGGAAATCGTCCCCATCGCGCTGGCGCCCGTGTGCGGCCATATCTTCTCGCCGTTTCTACGGGGGAAGGGCGGCAAGGGCGTCGCCACGACCGGCGGCATCTGGATCGGCCTGACCTACGGGGTCGCCACACTCATCGGTATGATCAGCATGAGCGCGGGCTACCTCATCGGCGACAATCCCGGCTGGGCGGTGGCGCTGGGATTGGGCGGAATAGGCGCCTACCTGGCGCTGTTCCGCCCCGAACCGGCGCTGCTGGTTATCTGGGCGCTCAACGCGGCGCTGGTGTTATGGCGCTACGGCGACACGCTACGGCAGCGCCCGCACCTGCGCGCGTGGCTCAGGCGGAAGTGAGCAGCATGGTCTTCACGGGATTGGCGCTTTTCACAGCCTTCATGCTCGTGGTGATCGCCGTCATCACCGTGCTGAACGTGCTGACCTTCCCCCGCTTGAACGCCGCGCCATCGCCAAAAGAGACCCCCTTCGTCTCGGTGCTGATCCCGGCGCGTGACGAGGCTGCCATCATCGGCGAGACGATCCAGAAGCTACTGGCGCAGGATTACCCCCACTACGAACTGCTGCTGCTCGACGATCACTCCACCGACGGGACTGCCGGCGTCGCCCGTCTGGCTGCCCGCGACGATCCACGGCTGCGCATCCTATCCGGCGCCCCATTGCCCGGCGGGTGGATGGGCAAAAGCTGGGCCTGCCACCAACTGGCGAACACCGCCCGTGGTGACATCCTCGTCTTCACCGACGCCGACGTACTATGGGAACCAACCGCCCTCTCGCGTCTGGTGAGCGAAATGCACAAACGCGGCAGCGACCTGCACACCGTCTGGCCCACCCAGATCACCGTCACCTGGGGCGAACGGCTGGTCGTCGCGCTGCTGGCCTTCGTCATCGTCGGGTATCTGCCGGTGCTGGCGGTACATCACATCCCCTGGCCTGTCTTCGCGGCAGCGACGGGACAATGCCTGGCCTTCCGCCGCGCTGCTTATATGGCGGTCGGCGGGCACGCGGCGATTCGCGCCAGCATCATCGACGATATGGCCTTCGCCAAAGCGATCAAACGCCGCAAAATGCGGTTGCGGCTCGTCGACGGCGCCGGTCTGATCCGCTGTCGCATGTACCGCAGTTGGGCCGCGGTGCGCGACGGCTTTGCGAAGAACATCCTCGCCGGGCACGGCAGCAGCATCCCGCTGCTCCTGCTCTCGTGGGCCTTCCACTGGCTGCTGTTCCTCGCCCCGTGGGTCTGGCTGATGACAGGCTGGCTGGGCGGGCCGGACGGATGGCCGTGGCAACCCTTGTGCCTTATCGGGCTGGGCGTCGGCGTCCGCGCCCTGACGGCGGCTTTCAGCGGCCAGCGGGTCGGCGATGCGCTATTGCTGCCCGTGTCCGTCATCCTGATGGCGATCATTGCGACGCAGGCAATCGCGTGGCGTCTCCGCTATGGCGGCATCCGTTGGAAGGGACGTGTGGTGAAAGGGTAGGACAATGGAAAACAAACGTATCGGGGTCATTGGCGCGGGCATCGGCGGGCTGAGCGCCGCCATCCACCTGGCGGCAGCCGGCCGTCCGGTGACGGTGCTGGAACAGAACGCCGACGTGGGCGGCAAGATGGGGCTGTGGCAGGCCGACGGCTTCACGTGGGATACCGGGCCGTCGATCATCACGATGCGCCCGGCGCTGGAGGCGCTTTTTGCGACGGCGGGACGGCGACTGGAGGATTACCTCACACTGCTGCCGGTAGATCCGCTCACCCGCTACTTTTACCCCGTGCGGCGTCCCCACAACCGCTGCCCCGACGTGCGCGGTCTGTACTTTGCCGGCGGAACAACGCATCCCGGCGGCGGCGTGCCAATGGTGACACTTTCGGGTGGGGTAGCAGCGCGATTGCTGTTGCGAGAAACTGCGCAATGAACGAAGATGAGGTCTAACCAAACAGAAACACGCCCCTGAGTTAGGGGCGTGTTTCTGCGAAAGGAGGGTAACCAACTGCACCGGT
>DYKY01000013.1:36262-39375 GCA_020722365.1 Thermoflexus sp. | reverse complement strand
ACGAGCTACGTGGGCACGGTCGGAGAGCGGCCCAAGCATTTCCCAATAATTTGCATTTAGCTGCTGTGGCCGGTCTCTGACCGAACCACCGCAGGCTCAGGTCACGAGCTACGTGGGCACGGTCGGAGACCGGCCCAAGCATTTCCCAATAATTTGCACTATGCTTTGCTGTTTGCGATTTATTCCTCTGTAACTATACTCAATGGTAAAGCTCAAAAAGCATCGTTTAGGAGGATTCGATGATTCCCAATCAATGGTATGTTGTGTTGGATTCTACCCAGGTGAAGACCAAGCCGGTCGGCGTCACCCGTATGGGCGAAAAGCTCGTCTTCTGGCGCGATGCAACCGGGAAAGTGGCGTGCGCGCGCGATCACTGTGTGCATCGCGGTGTAGCGCTTAGCAAGGGGAAAGTGTTGCCCAACGGTACGCTACAATGTCCCTTCCACGGTTTTGAGTATGACGCCGGCGGCAAGGTGACCAAAATCCCGGCGAACGGTAAAAACGCACCCGTGCCGGAGCGCTTCAAAGTTCACAGTTACCCCACGCACGAGGCGCACGGTTTCATTTGGATTTGGTGGGGCGAAAATCCACCCGATACCCTTGAGCCACCGCGTTTCTTCGATGACCTTGACGATACTTTCACTTACGGTCAGGTGCGCGATCCCTGGGACGCGCACTATTCCCGCGTCATCGAAAACCAGCTCGACGTCGTGCATCTGCCCTTTGTCCACCATAACACCATCGGACGAGGCAATCGCACCCTGGTCGACGGGCCGATCGTGCAGTGGGCAGACGGGGATCGTTTCTGCTTCTATGTCTACAACCGCGTGGATGACGGCACGCCGCCGCGCCGCCCGGAGGACATGCCCGCCCCTGACCCGGAGCGCGATTTCCACCTGGGCTTCATCTTCCCCAACCTCTGGCAGAACTACATCGCCGACGACGTGCGGGTGATGGCGGCGTTTGTGCCGGTAGATGACGAACACACGTTGCTGTATCTGCGGTTTTACCAGCGGTTCCTGCGTGTGCCGGTGTTGCGCGATCTGGTGAACTGGCTCTCCATGTACTTCAACGCTTACGTCGCGCATCAGGACCGGCGCGTCGTCGTGACCCAGGAGCCAAAACCTTCCGCGCTGCGGATAGACGAGAAGCTGATCCAGGGAGATCGCCCCATCATCGAGTACCGGCGGCGGCGACAGGAACTCATCGACGCCGCGAAGTAAAGCTTGTGCCGACCACGAATCCAAATCGAGTAAGCGAAAGAACGACGGCTCTGGCCTGAATTCTGATCTGGCCGAGATCTGAATTCATTTATTCGCTCCCCCATTCGTGGTCGGCCCTTGTTACCTCCTGCGCCGCCAGAGTAAGACCCCGACGATGGCAATGACGAATACCACCGCGCCGACAATCAGCGCGACGGTGCGTGCGGGGGCTGATGAGCCAGGTGTCTCTGGTGCGGCGGTAGCGGTAGCCTCTTCGACGATGGGCTGCGGCGTAGCTGTCGGTGACGGCGTTGCTGTTGCCTGGGGGGTAGGGGTGTTGGTGGGTACGGGTTTGGACAGACGCACGTAATCGTAGTTCGTCTGCATGTTGTTGTGCTCGTCGCTCTCGTCCACGCGGCCCGTATCGCCCTCTGGTGCAGCGTCCTCAGGCGCGTCCACCCAGGCCAGGACGACGAACGGTCCGGTGTCGTCGGGTTCCCAACGCGGATTGCCGTCAGGCCCGTTGTTAGCGACGAGGATCATCTCCGCGCCGGGCGCCAGCGGGTAAGCAGTCTCGGCCCAACTGACGAGTTCGCCATCGACCAAAAACGCGCAGCGGAGACCGCCCAGCACGGCGGCGCCGCCCCGGTTTTCGACGACAGCGCGGAAGGTCACGCCCTCAGCTTTGACGGGCGGATCTTCGACCCACGCCACTTTGCTCACGACGAGGTCGGGGGGCAGATCGGCGGGCGCGGTGATGTTGTCGGCTGTGTCCGGCTCCGGCAGCGGGACATCGGCCCGGTCGAAGACCCAGAATTCCCACAGCGAATAGCCCCACTCTGTTCCGCGCTTCAGGCCTTCCATGCGCACGTAGCGCCCGCGTGTTGCGACGATGTAGTCATCCTGCCCGCCATCGCCGTCCGTTTCGTGGACGAGGTCCGTCCACGTCGCGCCGTCGTCGGAGACTTGCAGCTTGTACTCTTTGCCGAAAGCCGCTTCCCAGACCAGCACGATGCGGGCGATGTCGCGGACTTCGCCCAAATCCACCGCGATGGTCTGCGGATCGGTGTACGCGGACGCCCAACGCGAGTTCAACCGCCCATCGACGGCATTCTCGCCCGACAGGTTGCTGCTCTCCACGGAGGAGACTTCGACGGGCCGACCGACGGAGAGGATGCCTTCGGGCGCGGGAAGCGGGGTGGGAGTGGGCACGGGCGTCGGCGTGGGGATGGGGGTCGCGGCGACGATCCATTCCGGGCGCACGGCGAGATTGCGGATGCTATACGTGCTGGTGATGGCGACTTCCAGCCCCCAGCCGTGCAGCGTGTCGAACGTGCCGTCTTCGGTCATGTCCATCTCGGCGCAATCGCTGTTGCCCGGCCCCCACGACCACGGTAGATAGCCAACTTCGTTGAGGGCGCACTGCTCGATGATCGTCTGGTAGGGGATGCAGCAGCTACAGCCCGGCCCCTTGTGCGCGAACTCGCCGACGATAAGCGGCAGATCAAGCTCCACCGACTCCTGAATTTCGTCGATGACGAGTTGCGCCACCTGCGAACCACGCCACGCGCTCGGCCACCACATATGAATAGAGAACATCAAGTTGTGGTCAGGATCGACCTCAATTAGGTATGGCCCGTTCTTCTGCAAGCCGTTGATGTCCTGCCCCCACCCAGAGGAATCTATGATCAACGGGACATGGATGCCTGCCGCGCGCATTCGCCAGATCGCCAGCGCGTATCCCGCGCGATACTCATCGTCGGGCACGATGGTCTTGCCGGCTTCGTTGGCGATGTTGACGAGCAGATACGCTTCGTGCTTTTTCAGCACGGCGAGGACGTCGGGCCGCACCCAGTAGTCGACGCAGACTTGCAGGTGATCCCATTCCCCCGTCGAATCGTGACAGTCCAC
>DYKY01000013.1:0-36162 GCA_020722365.1 Thermoflexus sp. | reverse complement strand
AAACGCTCTCTTTTGCCTCTGCTGCGTCTGCGCTCAATGCCCGGCATCCGGCACGCAGACGTTCGATGCCCTCCGATGCCTCCGGCGCGATCATGGCCGTGATGCGCATGTGGGCTTCCAGGCGGGTGTTCGCCTTCGGCACCCATTCGCGCTTGCCGTCCGCGCAGCGCACGAGAATACAGCCAGACGGCAGCCCCAGAGAGCGCACTTCACGACCGGCAAAGGGCGCATCCGGCTGGATGGTGAACTCTACCACAGCTGGCTCTTTCAGCAGATGTGCCACTCCGCCGCGCCGCAGGTCGCGCTCTAAAAGGGTTTCGTAAATGGGCAGTTCCTTCATGGATTCGGCGACGGCATACGCGCAGAAACAGCTTAGCAACAAAGGCAGCATCTGTGCATAGTTGCCCGTCATTTCGACGATGAGCATAATGCCCGTGAGCGGCGCACGCACGATCGCGGTGAAATAGGCGGCCATCCCGACGACGGCGAAAACGGCGGGGATCGGCACGGCAGCGGGCCATACGGAGTGCGCTGCGTGACCGACAGCCAGGCCGATCAACGCCCCGAGGACCAGAAGCGGCGCGAAAATGCCGCCGGGTGCGCCCGTTCCGTAGCTAAATGTCGTGAGCAGAAAGCGGATGGCGAAAAACAGCGGGATGGCGGCGAGCAGTAAATCGCCCTGCAGCGCCGATTCCGCCAGGGAATGTCCGTTCCCGATCAATGACGGGGCAAACCAGCCGACCAGGCCAACGATGCCACCGGTTAACGCCGCCGCCGGCAGCGCAAAGCGCCCAGGCAACCGCGCATATGTTTCAATGGCGGTCAGGAGAGCGCGGTTGAACAACACGCCCAACACTCCGGCGATGACGCCCAACAGGGCAAACACCGGCAGAGAAGTCAGCGGCGGCACGGGATAGCTGGGCACGGCAAAGACGGGAAACTGGCCCGTACCGATCCGGGCGATAATATCCGCGATCACGGCAGCGACAAAGACAGCGCCAAACACGATCGGTTGAAAATCGCGCCGCACTTCCTCGAGCACAAAGATCAAGCCTGACAAGGGAGCATTGAATGCGGCGGCCAACCCCGCGCCCGCGCCGGCCGAGATCAACGTCAGCCGTTCCCGCTCTGAGACCTTCAGCCAGCGCGCGACCGCATCGCCAACTGCGCCGCTCATCTGCACGGTCGGGCCTTCACGCCCCAAAGCCAGGCCGCTGCCAATGGCGACAATCCCGCCGAAAAACTTCACCGGCAGGACACGCCGCCATTCCAGGTTGCGGAAGCGCTGCAAGACGGCTTCCAAATGGGGGATGCCGCTGCCGCTGGTCTCGGGGGCGTAATGGCGCGTAGCGGCAACCGAGATTGCCGCGCCGAGCATCGTTAACACCGGCGGGAAAATCCACCCCCATGCCGGCCTGCCGTGCGCCCAGGAAATCAGGCCATTTCTGACGATATCGGCGCCGGTCAATGCGACGCGGAAAAGCAGGGCGGTGATGCCAGCGCACGCCCCCACCAGCGCCGCACGCGGGAAAATCAACCGCCGCTGCTGTCTGACATCGAGGTATTCTTGAATTTCGGAGTATGCGGAATCAGCTGTATCGCCGGCATGCAAAGATGACGTTTGGAAACCTCCTCCGTTTTGGTATGGATCATACAATTCGGTCTTCCGATTGTAACTGACGGACAAATAGAGTATTCAGTGAACTCTTGAGCCTTTGACGACACGCCACCTCCTCCTGGCGGTTAGCGCGGAGGGCAGGAATGTGCTTACCCAAACCCACCACGGCGCGAGCGGCGTCAATTAGCGATACCCCGGACGGGCCACGTCTCGGGTCGTTTTGGCGATAACAATGTTCCTGTTGTTAGTATAGGGAATGTACAAGATTAGTCAATGAAGAGAACACATAGAAAATCATCATAGTTGATTTGCAGATTCCAGAAACCCGGGTATAATATCACCATATACGCAAAAGCGTTGAGCGGGACGAGTATCCGGCGGACAGCGCCAGAGAATGGAGGTCACCGACTGAAAGCCTCCTCCGTGGAATCGGCAGTGCGGTTCCCGAACCCGGTGAAAACCCCCCGCGAGTGAGGTCTGGAAAGGGAAAATAGCGCGCCAAGTATAGACCTCCGGGCAAGCCCGTTATAGCCGTCAAAGTGCCGGTCGCTCCGCGATCGGAATTTGGGTGGAACCACGCAACGCCCCGCGTCCCAAAAGACACGGGGCGTTTCCTATTTTAGTCACATAGTCGAAGAGTCTGATCGTCAGTAGTCCGATCATTGAGCCGTGACTACAAGACCACCGACTACCCGACTACGCGACTACCAGACTAACTGTGGAGGTATAAAACGATGAATGAGAAAAGTTCTGAAGCGTATCACGAGAGTCAGTTATATCGGATCCGGCACTCGACCGCGCACTTGATGGCAGCGGCGGTGCTGGAAATGTTCCCGGAAGGGAAGATCGCCATCGGCCCGCCCATCGAGAACGGCTTCTACTACGACTTCGATCTGCCGCGCGCGCTTACACCGGAGGACCTGGAGAAGATCGAGTCACGGATGCGAGCGCTGATCGCCTCGCGCTGCGACTTCGTCTACCAGGAGATCACCCCGGAGGAGGGCAAGGCGCTCTTCGCCGACCAGCCCTACAAGCTGGAGTTGATCGACGGCATTCTCTCCGGCGGCGTGGACGAGGATGGCGAGGGTGCAGCCACCCTACCGGTCAGCAAAGCGCCCACGCTTTCGATCTACAAGAGCGGCACCTTCACGGACCTGTGTCGCGGGCCACACGTGCAGAACTCGCGGGAGATCAACCCACAGGCTGTCAAGCTGCTCAACGTCGCCGGGGCGTACTGGCGCGGCGACGAGAAGCGCCCGATGCTGCAACGCATCTACGGGACGGCCTTCGAGTCGCCCAAAGAGTTAAAGGAGTACCTAAATTGGCTGGAAGAGGTGAAGAAGCGCGATCACCGGCGGCTGATTCGCGAACTCGACCTGGTCTCCTTCCACGAAGAGGCTGGGCCGGGGCTGGCGTACTGGCATCCGCGCGGCGCGATGATGCGCAAGATCATCGAGGACTTCTGGCGGGATCGGCACCTCGAGGGCGGCTATGACTTCGTCTACACGCCGCACATCGGCAAGGCGTGGCTGTGGGAGACATCAGGACATCTGGACTTCTACAAGGAAAGCATGTACGCGCCGATGGACATAGATGGGCAGGATTACTACCTGAAGCCGATGAACTGTCCCTTCCACATCCTGATCTACAAGACGCAGTTGCGCTCGTACCGCGAGTTGCCCCTGCGTTGGGCGGAACTCGGCACGGTCTACCGCTACGAGAAGAGCGGCGTGCTCCACGGGCTGATGCGCGTGCGCGGCTTCACGCAGGACGACGCGCACATCATCTGTACGCCTGAGCAGATCGAGGGCGAGGCGCTGCGCGTGCTGCGCTTCTCGTTGGCGTTGCTGCGCGCTTTCGGGTTCGAGCAGATCGAAGCCTACCTCTCGACGCGCCCGGAGAAGGCCGTGGGCGAACCGGCGCGCTGGGAACAGGCGCAGGAATCGCTGCTGCGCGCCATCAACGCCGAGGGGCTGGTCTACCAGGTCGATGAGGGCGGCGGCGCGTTCTACGGCCCGAAGATCGACCTCAAGATCAAGGATGCGCTGGGCCGCGAGTGGCAGTTGACGACGATTCAGTTCGACTTCAACGAGCCGGAACGCTTCGACATGACCTACGTGGGCGAGGATGGCAACGAACACCGGCCCTATATGGTCCACCGGGCGTTGCTCGGCTCGCTGGAGCGTTTCTTCGGCATTCTGGTGGAACACTACGCGGGCGCGTTCCCGGTGTGGCTCGCGCCGGAGCAGGCGCGCGTCATTCCCATCGCCGACCGGCACATCGACTACGCCAAACAGATGGAAGACGCGCTGCGCCAGGCCCATCTGCGCGTGAGCACGGATGCTTCGTCGTCACGGATGAACGCCAAGATCCGCGAAGCGCAGTTGATGAAAGTCCCGTACATGCTCGTCATCGGGGACAAAGAGGTCGAGGCGGGCGCGGTCGCCGTGCGGTTGCGCAGCGGGCAGGATATGGGCGCGATGCCCGTGGCAGACTTCATCGCGCACGCGGAGAAGGCTATCGCCGAGCACGCGCTGGAATAAAGACTCGTGTTATTGCACTAACAACCCCCTTCCGGAATTATTCTCGGAAGGGGGTTCAGTGTAAATTCTAGTCCTGTATCACCGAACTGTTGGATTTCTTTGTCATTTCCACTCGGAACTAGCTGATATTTATGTCACAAACGGGTTAACAATCTGAAGCACGCCTTCAATGATTTGCTGGTGTTGAAAATCTTCCGAGTAAAGCACAGTGCATGCTGCTTCTAGTGCGGCGCTCATAATTAGACTGTCCCAATAAGCCAGTTGGTAACGACGTTTGATCTCCCAAGCGTGTTGGATGGTCACCCAGGTAAGCGGCGTGACTATACTGTTTGCTGCGATCTCCTGTACTGCTTCCCAAATGATCACATCATCGACTCCGTGTTTCAACAACACGTTCGAAAACTCGTTGAGCACCTGAGCGCCCACGATCACTGGAGTCGATAGCGTCTCTAATAGTTCTATCGCACGGCGATGTTTAGCAAGGGTTTCGGGTGCTCGGAGTTTAGCATAAACGAAAATATTCGTGTCGACGAAAACACGTTTATCGTTCATGCAATTCCTCGCGTGTGTATGATCGCCATTTTTTCACTTGTATTGGCGTTTGTAGAAAAGCAGCAAAAGTAGACTTATCCTGCGTTTCAACAGAACGCTGATATTTCTGCGTGAGGAATTCATAGAAATCTAGTAGCTCCTGCCGAGCATTGTGAGGGAGTAAAGACAAATCTAGCCTTATCTCTGAAACGGTCATTTTGCACCTCCTGCCGTCTGGCTATTCTCATTATAACACCGGTTTGTTTGCTCTGCGAACTCGTGCATGGTCCCGTTATGCCCTCTCCTCCGTTCTTCTCCGTTTCATCCGGTGAGACTATTTGCTTCGCAACTCAACAGACCTATAATCGTAGGCATCCAGTCCCACAAGTGTTCATTGAAAGGATCATGCCATGAGGATAAAAACGACTCTGTTTGCTGTCGTACTTGGCCTGAGCGGTGTAGCACTACTCTTTGCGCTTCCCGGCGCAGCACAGACCCCGGCGACGCCTGCCCTGGTGCGGATCGACCTCACTGGCACTGATGATCTCGCGCGCGTTGCGGCGCTCAATGTGCCAGTCTACGCATACCTCACCACACCGGGCGCCGATTATCTTCTGGCGATACTCGCGCCCGACCAACAGAAAAACATCGCTGCACTCGGCCTGTCCCAGACCATCCTCGATTCCGACGCCACAGGCGTCTCCTACTACCTTCTCGAAAGCGACGGAGGCCGGAGCGGCGCATCCGTTACGACCGCCGCCTCGCTCTTCGCCTTCCTGCACGACGACGGGCGACACGCCGTGGGACGATTGCGCTCCGGCATCGCCATCGCCAGCCTGGATGCGCTGGATGTGCGCTTCATACCGCTGCTCGATCCCATCGTCCTCGTCGCGCCCACCACCGGCGCGATCCCTACGACTCCACCCTATGATCCGCTCGTCGCCGACTTGCTCACCCGTGTCACGACCGAGACCGTCTACGGGTACGACGGCGGCCTGAGCGGCGAATGGCCGATCTCCGTTGGCGGCGCACCCTACGTGCTCACCACCCGCTACACCTACAGCGGCGTTCCTATCGCCAAGGCCACGCAGTACGTCTACGAGCATCTGGAATCCCTCGGCTATGCCGCGTACTATCACAACTACACGCTGTCGGGCCATAGTCTGCGCAACGTCATCGGCGAGAAGCAAGGCCTGGTCCATCCTGAGCAGATCGTTTTGCTCACCGCCCATCTGGATTCGCGGGCTGCCACCACGCCTCACAACCCCGCTCCCGGCGCCGATGACAACGCCAGCGGTTCGGCGGCGCTGCTCATCGCCGCGGACCTGCTCGCCGGCCTGGATTTTGACTACACCGTCCGGCTGGTCTTCTTCACCGGCGAGGAACAAGGAATGTACGGCAGCCTCTATTACGCGACCGATGCGGCTGCTGCCGGCGATGACATCATCGGCGTGCTCAACCTCGACATGATTGCCTGGGATGCAGAGTACGGCCCGGATATCGACTTGCACTCCAACGCTCCCGGCACCGTCGATGATTCCGATGCCCTGGCCGACCTGGTCGCCGCCGTCATCGACGTGTACGATCTGGACTTGATCCTCCAAATCGTGGAGAACGGCACGCGCTTCTCCGATCACTCGCGCTTCTGGGATCGCGGCTACGCTGCCATTCTGGGCATCGAGGACCACTTCAACCCTTCAGAGGTTGCCGCCGAGCCGCGCGACTGGAATACCAATTACCACACGGTCAACGACAAACTGAGCACGCTCAATCTGAATTACTTCCGCGAATACGCGCGCGCTGCCATCGCCGCGTTTATCCATCTCGCCGGACCGCTGCGCGAGATCAGCGGCACGGTGATGTCGGCGGTCTATCTGCCGTTAGTGATGCACCAATAACTGCAGAGGCCATCGTCGCCTTGAGGGTTTAGGTGCACCTGAGCCGGAATCCCCCACAAGTTAGGGTCCCCGGCTCATGTGTGTTAACTTGCTTCAAACTATATACAGGCTATAATCAAAGTGTGCGTTTTGGGGATCGATGAGGCTCAAGGAATCTGGGCGTGGATATTGTGCCCCACCCGTGAGCCGGTGGGCATTTGAGGAGAAGGGATGAGTTCGCCGCATATATTGGTCTTCAGTGAGGATCCCGCAGTCTACCAGGAATTAGTGCATTTGTTGCCCGTCAAGGCCAGCGCGGTACATCTTGCCACGCTGGCGGCGCTGCGCGATGCACTACCTGCGCCTGAAACAGCGTTAGTGCTGTTGCATCTTTCTGCTAACAACGAGGCGGAGGCGTTCGCGCTGGTAGACGAACAAGCCACCGATGCAGCGCTCGTGCTGATCGCGCCGGAAGTGCCGACAATTTCGCAGTTCAATGCTCTACTGGAACATGGCGTGCAAGCCTTGATCCCGTACCCGTTCCAGGCGGAGCAGGTGCGCGCGGCCCTCGCGCAGGCACTCGAGCGCACGCAACGTCAGGCCTCACAACATTCTCTCAAGGAGAATCTGACCCGCGCCAACCAACAGCTTAACGAACGCCTGCAAGAGATCAACGCCATCTACACCATTGGCAAGTCGGTTACATCGTCGCTTGACGTAGACGAAATCCTGGCGCGCATCGTCGAAGCCTCGGTCAACCTCACACAAGCCGAGGAAGGTTTCATCCTTTTAGAGGAAGACGGCAAGCTCTACCTGCGTGTGTCGAAGAATATGAATGTGGAGTTAGCGCAACGCCTCTGCGTTGAGGCCTCTGATCCCATTGCCCGGCAGGTGATTCATTCTGGCCGCCCAACGATGCTGCAACGTCCCACCAAAATCGCCACCGGCTATCTGGTGCGCGCTCTGCTCTACGTTCCCATTCAATCGCCGAAACGCGGCACGGTAGGCGTCTTGAGTGTGGTCAATCAAGTGCGTGAACAGGCCTTTACCGAGAATCACATCTTCACCCTCTCGGCCATCGCCGATTTTGCCGCCATCGCGCTGGAAAATGCGCAATTCTTCGCCGCCGTGGAAGCCGAGCGCTCGCGCCTGAGCGCGATTTTGGAGCACGCCGCCGAAACGATCCTCGTCACAGATATGGACGACTGCTTGTGGCTGTGGAGCGACAACGCGGCGGAGAACTTCAACATCAAACCCGACGCCCGGGGCCAGAAAGTCGTAGATTACATCGACAATATCGGAATACGTGAGCTTTTTGTGCAGCTTAGTGAGGATAAGGCGCCCGTCCATAACGAGATCGATCTGGAGGATGGGCGTGTCTTCAACGCGCAGCTAAGCTCGATCGATCACATCGGACGTGTGGTGGTGATGCAGGACATCAGTCACCTCAAAGAGCTAGACCGGCTGAAGTCGGAATTCGTCTCCACGGTCTCCCACGACTTGCGCACGCCGCTCACGACCATTCAAGGCTACATCGAGCTTTTGGAGCGGGTTGGACCGCTCACTGAAGGACAAAGAGACTTCATTAGCAAGGCGTTACACAGTCTGAGCCATATCACGGCTTTGATTAGCGACTTGCTGGACATTGGTCGCATCGAAGCGGGGTATGATCTGGAGATGTATCCCTTTTGCATCAACGATGTGATTCAGCAATCGCTGGATGCGCACATGATGCTCATTGAGCAAGCTGAATTGCGCCTTGTAACTGACGTTCCCAACGAGCTATTGTGGATTGAGGGCAACGCGCGCCGGATCCGGCAGGTGTTGGATAACCTCATCAGCAATGCAATCAAATACAGCCGTCCTGGCGGCGAAGTCAAAGTTACCGTGCAGCGGGGCGCCGATCATGTCATCGTGAGCATCGAAGATCAGGGCTTCGGCATCCCGCTAGAAGAGCAGCCGAAGTTGTTTGAGCGTTTTTATCGCGTGAGCACCCCAGAAGTTGAGGATATTCGCGGTACAGGTTTGGGACTTTCTATTGTGAAGTCCGTCATCGAGAAGCACAAAGGACGCATCTGGGTGCGCAGTTACCCGGGGAAAGGCAGCACGTTTGCCTTCATTCTCTCTTTGTGCTCTCCGCCTGCGGAGAATACAGCCGCTTGACTTCCAACCTTTAACTTTCAACTTTTACCAGGAGATTGATGCCTAAACCTTTGGTCGCTATCGTCGGACGCCCCAACGTGGGGAAGTCCACCTTTTTCAACCGCGTGGTTGGCGAACGCCGGGCCGTGGTCAGTGACATTCCCGGCACCACCCGCGACCGTATTTTTGCTCCAGCAGAATGGAACGGTCGCCCCTTTCTCGTTGTCGATACCGGTGGCATCGAGATTCTGCCGCCCAACGTCGAAAAAGGCCTGCGCCCGATCCCGCAAGCGCCACTTACCGAAGATTCCATTCCCTACATTCCCCTGATTCGCGCGCAGGCTGAGGCTGCCATTCAAGAAGCCGATCTGATCCTTTTTCTCACCGACGCAGAGACCGGGCTGACCGCTGCGGACCGCGAGATCGCCGATTTGCTGCGCCGTGCGGAGAAACCTGTCTTGCTCGTCGCCAACAAGGCTGACAGTGAGTCCCGCGAGTTGCAGGCGCTAGAATTCTACGAACTGGGGATGGGCGAAGTGTACACCACCTCCTCCATTCACGGTTCTGGCGTGGCCGATTTGCTGGACGTGATCGTGGATTTACTGCCGCCGCAGGCACCAGAGGCAGAGGACGACGAAGCCGTACACATCGCTATTCTCGGACGGCCCAATGTTGGCAAATCGTCGTTGCTGAACAAGTTGCTCGGCCAAGAGCGCGCCATCGTCAGCCCGGTGGCCGGGACCACGCGCGACGCGCTGGACACCGAAATGGAATGGGAAGGCCAGAAAATCGTCCTCATCGATACTGCCGGCATCCGGCGACGTGGGAAAATCGATCCAGGCGTGGAAAAGTACAGCGTCCTGCGTGCGGCGCGAGCACTAGAGCGTACCGACGTTGCGCTGCTGTTGATCGACGCGACGGAAGGCATCACCGCACAGGACACCCACATCGCCGGGATGATCGCCGAGGAAGGGGTCAGCGTCGTTGTCGTGGTCAACAAATGGGACGCGGTCGATGCCGAAACGCGGGCGAACCGGCAGCACTTCGAAGATACAGTGCGCGAAGGACTGAAATTCCTCAGCTATGTACCGCTGCTTTTCATTTCGGCGTTGACCGGCCTGCACGTCGACCAGGTGATCCCGGTAGTACTCGACATCGTGGAAGCACGGTACCAGCGATTGCCCTCCGGCCCGCTCAACGATCTCATCCGCGAAGCGATGGCCGCCCACCCGCCACCGAGCAAGCGCGGCAAGCGTTTATACATCCATCACGTCACACAGCCGGAGGTCGCACCGCCGACCTTTGTTTTCTTCGTCAATGATCCGGAACTGCTGCATTTTTCCTACCAGCGGTTCCTGGAGAACTGTATCCGTGAAGCCTATCCTTTTCCGGGCACGCCGATCCGTATGACGTTCCACCGGCATCGTGAGAGAAGCGGCGCGCGAACGAAACGCAAAGAGAAAGTAGAAGGCGGGTTTTCTAACCTGTAACCTGTAACTTGTAACTTTTAACTATCCTTGAAGGAAGCACGCCAAATGTCCCCCGCCTACCCACAATTGGGTGTTGAAGTTCGCAAGTTGGGGAACAAATACTTCGCCATTACCAAACAGGATAATGGTCGGGAGATCTTCACCAACGAATTTCAGCACGACCCCACCGGGACAACTCACCTGGGGCCGCTGTGGTTGTTGGAACGCGGCGTGCTGCCCCCCGACGAGCGGCGCGCCATCGGCGGCAAAGCCGCCGAGGAACATGCGGCCCAGTACGGTCAACGGCTGTTCGGCTACCTCTTTGGCAAGGGCAAACCACTGCGCGCCTTTCTGAAGTCCAATCCCGAATACCGGCAATCCCACCTCGTTCTGTCGCTTCATCCTGACGTGGCATCGCTGTGGCGCTTGCCGTGGGAATACCTTCATGACGGCGAGAAATTCGTCTGTCTGGACGGTGAAATGCACCTCAGCCGTCTGCCAGAAGACCTGATCGAACTCTCCCCACGCGCAACACGGCCGCCGTTGCGCGTGTTGTTTGTCATCGCTGCGCCTGACGACCAAAAGGCTCTGGACGTGGAACGCGAGCTGACCGTGATGCAGGACGCGCTCGAAGGTCACATCCGCGCGGGAAATCTGGTGATGGATGTGCTCGACGAAGCAACGCTGCCCGCGTTGCAAAACGCCTGCAGCCGCCAACAGCACGGGGCCGGTCACTGGCACGTAATCCACTATATCGGCCACGGCGCCTACAGCCACAAACAACAGCGTGGTTTCCTCTGCTTCGAAAAGCCCACCGGCGAGACCGACTTGCTCGAGGCGCTGCACCTCAGGTCCATCCTGGACAGTGCGTCCCCGTGCCTGTGGGTGATTTCAGCGTGCCAGAGCGCACAAATCGGTGTATTGGACGCCTTCGACAACGTCGCCACCGGCCTGTTGCAATTCGGCGCGCCGGCCGTGCTCACCGTACCCACCAGCCTCACCGACGATTCGGCCATCGAACTGACGCACACCTTCTACGGTCATCTGGCCGCCGGCCAGCGGCCCATCGAAAGCCTCTACCAGGCGCGGCTGGCGCTCAATCAGCTTGATGTTGACCGCCCCGCCGAGCGCCGTCGCTTCGATTGGGGCGTCCCGGCGCTCTACCTGCGCGCGCACACCATGCAGTTGGTAGACCACGATTTGGTGGAAGAGGCAGCCGAGGCTACGAGCGCGGCTCCGGCAGCGCCGCTCGTGCGCAATGTCGCCGGTTTGACGCTTCCGCACCGTTTTGTGGATCGCCAACAGGCCCTGCACACGCTACGCAGTGCGTATCAGGATGGCGTCAGGGGTACCGGTCGCGCCCTGTACATCTGGGGAAGTTCCGGCAGCGGGAAGAGCACCCTGGTTGCCCAGAGCATCAGCGATTCCGGCATCGGCGCTGAGGATGTGTTGGTCATCAACTGCCGGGAATTGCTTGAGCCGGTCGCCGCGTTAGGGAAGATCGCCGACTTCTGGCACAAACGGCAACACCCAGAGGCAGCGACGCTGCTGCTCGACAAACGCCGCGATCCCGCCGAACGGGCGCACCTGGCAGCTCAGTCGTTAAGCGCCTATCCCCACATCCTCGTTTTTGACAGTCTGGATGCCTGGTTTGCCGCCCCCTCTACCGACCCCACCGCAGCGCCCGGCGTCATTGCCGACAAGACGCTGGCGGCGGTCATGCGCGGGCTTTTGTTCACCCGTGCGTCCATCACATACCTGTGCACCGCACAGCAACGTTGGGCCGATGTCGCCGCGTTGCCCATCGACTATAAGCGCGAGATTCACCTCGCCCCGCTGACCCAGCGATACGCCGTGCTGCTGATGGATGCGCTGCCACACATCGGCCAGGCGTCGTTAGCTGCCAAGTTGGACGCTTACCGGCTCGTGGGCGGGCACCCCCAGACGCTGCGCCTTCTCGATGGGTGGCTCGCCGCCGGCTATGAATTGCAGACGCTGTTCGATCAGCCACCCGTGCCGCCACAGGCCACCGACGCATGGCAAGACTACTTTCTGGATAAGATTGTGCATCGTCTCGATCCCGGCGAGGATAACGCATTGACGGCCCTCACGGTGTTCGAGGGCGCCTTTGGTACTGAGTTGCTCACCAAATTGACGCGTATCACGGAGAAATACGCCACCCCCTTGCCCGAACGTTGGGAAAATCTGGCCCTTCTGCAGGTACATCACATCGAGCAGGGCAAACGGATGTATACCTTCCACCCCATTGTGCGCCGCCATATTCTGGATCGTGTACAGGAAGACGAAGAGCGCGCGGCCTTGCACGCGCGTGTAGCAGCCTATTATGCCACCCCCTTCATGGATGAAGCGCGCCGTCGCGTCGTCGCGCGCACCATGGATGCCTGGCCCCCGGAGCGCGTCGCGTGGCTGGCCCGCGATAGCAATGGCATTCTCGGCATGTGGTTGCGACAAACGCAGGATCCCGAACAGGCCCGGCGCACCATGGATGAGGCCCTGGCCTGGCAGTACCATCTTTTCAAAGCTGGAGATGCCGAAGCTGCTGCCCACGTCATCCGCACCATCGTGCCGGTGCTCAACCGTTGGGGACAGCACGACCTGTCCGAGGCGTTGTTGCAGCGCAGCATCGCCGTGACTGCCGGGCCGGAGCGCGCTCCTAGCATGGACGATCTGGCGACATTGTACCTGGATCGCGGCCATCTCAACGAAGCGTTGAAAGTGTACGAGGAAGTCTACCAGATGTTTGCCGCACAGGGAGCCAGGGAACAAATGGCCCACATCCTGCGCCGTATCGCCCGCGCGCACCAGCAGTTGAGCAACCATCGCCAGGCGATTGAGACGTATGAGGCCGCGCTGCGGATCATGCGGGAGATCGGGGACGAAAACGGGCAAAGCGCGTGCTTGCACCAACTCGCCACCATCCATCGCCAGTTGGGCGATTACCAGCGCGCCCTGGCGTGCAGCCAGGCGACAACCCAATTACAGCGCAAGCTTGGCAATCTTCCTGGCGCTGCGGCGGCGCTCCATGAGCAAGCGCTGGCCCTCAAGCACATCAACCATCTCGACAGCGCCCTCGACTGTTGGCAACAAAGTTTCGATATCGCCCATACGATGGGAGACGAGGTGATGGCGGTCGATGCGCTGCGGGAGATGAGCGCCGTATACCGCGACAGTGGGCGGCTGAATGAGGCCATTGAAGCCTCACTCAAAGCGGTTGAGATGTGCTATCGCGTCAATCCCCAGAAGGCTGCAACCCTGCTGCAAACGTTGGGGAAGCTCTACGAGCAGCAGGGTGACGCAGAGAAAGCCGCTGCCAGCTATGCCCAGGCCCGGCGTATGGCCCAGCAATGATGGTAGCGATCAGCTATCAGCTATCAGCTATCAGCTTTCAGCAGTCAGCCAAACTACCCAAGGTGTTTCTGCTTTGCTTAGAGAACAAAACATAGCGTTGTCGTGGTTTGTGACAACGAAAGCTGAAAGCTGACGGCTGAAAGCTAATCGCTAACAACAAGCATTTGAACCGGCGCGCGCCCATCGGGGATTGGCGCGCCGGTTGCGTCGTAGAGGGGGACGCGCGGCCCGCGCTCTGCGTCGTACAGGCCCACGAAGACGGTGTGTGTCCCAACAGGCGCGTCAGCCGATAAGGTAAGCTTGTGCGTATCGACGATGCTTTGCCCTGCCACCCACGACGTCGTCGGCGCAGCGCCCCGCTCCGGCCAACTGTCGGACTGCGCCCAGCTTCGTCCGTCCGGCCCCACGAGATGAACGAACGCGGTGTAGTCGCGGTCGGCGGTCCCAGTAACCTGCGTGTACAGCGTCACCTCAAAGGTCTCGCCGGGCGCAAGCGTGCTGTGGCTGACGTCGATCCCGACCAGACGGGCGAAATCGCCCACCATCACGTCCAGGGCTATTTGTGGCTGTTGCGGAAGCGCAAAACGTCGCGCGCGTTGGCGCAGCAGCACCTCGCCTAAGACAATGTCCTCCCCCGGTACAGGACTCACCGTGAGCGTACAAGCGCCTTCCGACAGCAGTGGATCGGTGCGCGGCGCGTACTGCGCGATGTAGCGATGTCCCTCGCGCCACGTCGCCGGAACGGAAGGCGCTAACGGCAGGTCGCCCTCGGCGCTGACGTTGTCCGCACACGTGAGTGACCAATGTAACGTAGCTGGCGGCTCGCCGGGCAGACGTTCCCACGCCAGGCGGAAGGGCAACCGATCCCCGGCCCACACGTCCACCGGAAGCGTCCCAACGCCGAGCAAGCGCAATCCCGCAAAATCATCCACCGGCGTGCTGAGTGGCGTGATCCCCGGCAACGCCGTCGCCGGATAGCGCGGCGCGACCACTTCCACCTGCCCCACCTCCAGGCGCGTCCCGCCGAACGTCCCATCGGGCAGATTCGCTCCCACCCGCCCGCTGCTGCCGGAGAGACTCACCGTCAGCGTGTAGACGCCCGGCGGCAGCGTGAGGTCGATGGGGATGTAGGCCGTTCCATCGACGAACGCGCCGGGTTCCCACGTTGGCGTGCGCCACGCGCGGTCGTCCACCAGAATGTCGCCGCCTTCCGCATACACGATGTCACTTTCAGGGTCGCGCAGTGTCAGATAGATGCTGTATGCATCGAGTGGAGCCTGCGCCTGCCAGCGCACCTTTATGGCTAACGCATCCGTAGCTTGCACGGTGGGCGTCCACGCCGCCGCGACCAGATCCAGCATCCCGGCGAAGCGCGCGCGGAACGGCGCGACGTCGGCCATTGCTGTGGGCAGCACGCAGCGTTCCGTCAGCAGCCCGGCGACATCGTCTGCCGGTTCGCATTGCGCGGCGTCCAGGAGCGCCGTGAGTTGGGCTTCGCTCAGGGGATAGCACTCCGGCGCGTGAACCCAGAGAAAGGCGTCGCCAGGGGCAAAGCGCGCAGCCAGCCACGCGCGGAGCGTCGCGGCGTCGGCAGAAGGCGCGACGGCGTCGGCGGGCGCGCCGGGCAGCGGGCCGGGCAGCACGAGCGGTAGGTCTGGCGGGAAGGTCTGCGTCTGCGTGTACAGCGTCGCCAGGGGGAGGCCTGCCAGGCGCAGCGTCTTGGCGACGGCGTAACCGGGTTGCGCTTCGCCGGCGTCGGCTGTGATGAGCGCATCACCACACGGCAGCAGCGCCGCCCGCGTGAAGGCCTGTATGCGCCGCGTCACGCCGGGGAAATAGGATGCCGCGCCGGGCACGTTGCCCGTCAGTAACGTCTTCGTCGCCGGGTCGGGCCATTGTCGGGCAAGCACCGTCGCCGCGATTCCGTCACTCTCTCCCCAGCCCAACGGGACGATCTCTCGCGCCAGCCATGGCCCGCCCACGAGTGGATCGGCGTAGTAGAGCGGCAAGGGCGCGACCAACGCCCACGGCAGCAGGAGCGCCGCCAGCAGCGCCCACCGCCAACGCGTGGAACGGCGCGCCCACGCCAGCGCGGTAACGCCGGACAGCAACACCATCGCCGAGAGCGCGTAGCGGTCGAATTTCTTCGTGGCGAGGGTGATGGCAGCAAGGTAGACGAGCGTCGGGAGGGCAAACCATCCTGATGATGTGCCCACCTGCTGCCAATGGCGTACTTTGATGCCGTCGTACACTGCCAACGCCAGTCCGATCAACACCGGCGGCGTGAGCCGAAAGAGCAGCACGGCAGGGTAGAACAACGGCCCGGGGTCGGCGGTGATCTGCCCGGCGAAGAAGACGTTGCGCAGGCCGATGCCCTCGTGATAGGTCGCCGCATCGATCAGCGTGTGCACTGCTGCACGCGGGTCGGCCCAGAAGGGCGGGTAGAGCAACAGGTACAGCGCCGTCGTCAGGACGGTCAGCGCGGCGACGCGCGCTACGCGCCGCGTCCACGGTTCGCGCGGCAGGAGCAGCACCGCCAGCGCCACGCCCGGCGCAACGAGCAGGCCCAGCGTTTTCGTCATCCCGGCCAGCGCCAGACACAACGCTGAAAGCGCCAGGTTTAACAAATCGGGAATTACACGTGTAGTGATCACTTTAGTGGTTGGGGGACGACTAAAGTCATTACTACGCTGGGGACGACGCGAGGGCAGGATAAGCAGCACAGCGAGCAGGATGAACGTGGCTTGCAGTGCGTCGGTGTGGAGCAGGCCGGAGAGGCCGCCGAAGAACGGATCGAGCGCGAGGAAGCACGCCAACCAGCGGGCGGCCCGCTCACCGAGGCGTTGGCGTCCGACACTATAGACGAGCGCCACGCCTGCCGCCGTGATCACCGTCACCAGCAGCCGCGCGGCGGGCAGGAAGAACGCCAGATGCGCAAAGGCGGCGTCGTTTTCCGGGGCGAGCCAGGCAATGTTGCGAATCCACGCGAGGTGTAAGGCCGCTTCCGCCGGGTGCAACCACGTCGTCACGCGGACGCCGAGCGCGCCAAGCGCCATCGTCGTTAGGCCGGGGTGTCCGGTTTGGGGGATCGCGGCCCGGTCGCGCGCTGCGACAGCGTCGGCGAAGGCCACACTGCGCTGCACCCAGATTGGCTCGTCGGGGGTCACGTAGCGGTTGAGCGGCGCAAGGCGCACCAGCAACGCCAGCGCGAAAATTGCCGCCAAGCGCACAACCGTTTGCGTGTAGCCGCGATTTCCAAATCGCGCTCCGGCACCCTGTGAGGACATACGCAACCTTTGCCGTTATCGCCGCGCGCTACTCCTCGGCGCGGATCATATAGATCGTCTTGCCCTGCACTTCGAAGTAGGTGCGCGACAACAGTTCGCCGAGCAGGCCCATCATCACGAACAACACGCCCAGGATGATCAAGAGGATTGCCAGCAGTAGCAATGGCCGGTCGCCGATGTCCACCCCGGTGAGCAGTTTGAGGAGTGTGAGGTAGAGGCCCAGCGCGAACCCCACGCTTCCGCTGGCAAGCCCTGCCAGCCCGAAGAACTGCATCGGACGGGCCACGTAATTCAGTAAGAAAGTGATCGTGAGCAAATCCAGAATCACGCGCACGGTTTTGCTGAGGTTGTACTTCGATTTGCCATAGCGGCGCGGGCGGTCGTTCACCGGCGCTTCGGTGACGCGCACACCCATCTCCGAGGCCAGCGCGGGGATGAAGCGGTGCAGTTCGCCGTAGAGCTTGACGTTCTTGGCGACTTGCCAGTGGTAGACCTTGAGCGAGCAGCCGTAGTCGTGCAGCACCACGCCGGTCGAGTGGCCGATGATGCGGTTGGCGATCATCGAGGGCAGGCGGCGCGAGAGAAACGGCTCCTTGCGCTCCTGCCGCCATCCGCTGACGATGTCGTACTCGCCCTCTTCCATGATTTTGAGGAGCCTGGGGATGTCGGCGGGGTCGTTTTGCCCGTCGGCATCCATCGTGATGACGACCTCGCCGCGTGAAAGATCGAATCCGGCGGTGAAGGCAGCGGTCTGCCCAAAATTGCGCCGGAAGCGAATGATACGCAGGCGCGGCTCTTGTTCCTTCAGGCGTCGCAGCGTCGCCACGCTCGCATCGGTGCTGCCGTCGTCCACAGCGATGATCTCGTAGGAGCGACCCAGGCCGCGCAGCACGCCGGAGAGTTCCGGGATGAACGTTTCGAGATTGCCGGATTCATTGTACACCGGCAAAACGACGGACAGAGCTAATTCTGGCGCAGTAACGGGTTCTTTCACGCGTGTATCCTTTCGGTAACTATGCAGGTGTAGGGCTTGCCGACCACGAATCAGGAAACGAATAAACGAATTCAGGTCCGGGCTAAACCAAAAGCGCGCGTTAGCCAGGTATCCATTCGTTTATTCGATCTCCATCCGTGGTTGAATTCGTGGTTGACCTACGGGCCTGAATAGGTACCTCTTTCGTTAGACATTACGTATAGGTTGTTGTACCACGAAGGGAAAGAGATGCAAATATGTCTTGCCCTGTATATGACAATAATCACCCATGAATATGAAAATCATCCTGGATAATTGTCAGACAACTGACATATAATGAAATCCGAGGTTTTGTATGACAGTACCCGAACCCACAGCACTGAATATCCGGCTCCCTTACGCACAGGTCGAAGAGGCCATCGCCGGCATGATCGAGCAGATGGAACCGGGCGATCGGTTGCCGACCGAACCCGCGTTGGCGAAACATCTTGGAGTTTCGCGCGCCACACTGCGCGAGGCGCTGCGTACGTTTGTTGAACGCGGCATCCTCGTGCGGCGGCAAGGGGTCGGCACGTTCGTCGCCTCCCGGATCCCCGTCCTCGAAACCGGCCTCGAAGTCCTCGAAAGTCTGGAGCGGATGGCCAAACGTTTTGCTCTGGCAACCAAAGTAGACCATCTTGAGATTGACGAGCGCCTGGCAACACCTGAGGAAATGACCAGATTGGACCTCGCCGGCACCAATCCAATCGAAGTCCTAACCGTGGATCGCGTCATCACCGTGGAAGGCACGCCGGTCGCCGATCTGCGTGACGTCGTTCCACTGGCGTACTTGCGCAAAGAGGCCATCGGCGACGATTTTGGCGGGTCGGTGCTCGATTTGTTGCTGCAACGCAACGACCTGATGTTGTCCACCTCGCGGACCGACATCATCGCCGAGGCAGCCGATCCACACTGCGCGGCGCGCCTGGACATCCCCACCGGTTCTGCCTTGCTGAAGTTGACCGCGCAATTGTACAGCTACGATGAAAAAGTCGTGGATTACTCGGTCAGCTATTTTGTACCGGGCCATTTCAAGTTTCACGTGATGCGGAAAGTGGTCAGGTAGTCTTGTAGTCGCCTGATTGCGGGACTACAGGACTATTGGACTACCTGACTTCATTCAAGATCAATCAAATTATCCAAGAGGAGGTTTTGAACAATGCGTAGTTTTATAGGTCGTGACATTTTGTCTTTGAAAGAGTTTGAACGGAACGAGTTCTTCCACGTCTTCGACGTTGCCGCCGAATTGGAGCCGATTGCGCGCGAGCGCCGCAATGTAAATATGCTTGCCGAGAAGACGCTGGTAACGGCGTTCTACCAGCCATCGACGCGCACGCGCCTGGCGCACGAGGCCGCGATGCACCGCCTGGGCGGGCACGTCACCGGCTTCTCCGACGCCAAGATGACGCGCGCGGGCGACTGGTACCAGGAGTCCATCAAAGACACGGTGAAAATGCTGGAGTTCTACGGTGACGTGATCGTGATGCGTCACTTCCAGCAGGGCGCGCCGCACGAAGCCGCCAAGTGGGCCAGCGTGCCGATCATCAACGGCGGCGACGGCTGGGGCGAGCACCCCACGCAGATCCTCACCGACCTCTACACGGTGCTGCGCGAGAAAGGACGCATCGACGGCCTGCGCTGGCTGGCGGTTGGCGATATGCGGATGCGCACCATGCACTCACTCGGCTACGCACTCACACAGTTCGACTGCCCGATCACGTTTGTGGCCCCGCCCGCCGACGCGCTGTTCGACAACTCGCCCGACATGCAGATGCCGGAAAGCTACAAGGCCGATTTCCGCCAGTACGCGCTGGACTTCAGCGAAGCGGAACACGTCGAGCAGGCCATCGCCGACGCGGACGTGATCCTCGTCGAGCCGGTGATGCAGCCGGACTACACCAAGGCCCGCGACGAGCGCAAGGGCGACGCCGGATTCACCCCCGACAATTACAAGATCACCCGCGAGCTGCTCACGAAGAAGGCCAAGTCCGACGCGATCCTGCTGCACTCGCTGCCGCGCATGGACGAAATCCCGCCCGACGTGGACATCACCCGCTGGTCCCGCTACTGGCAGGAAGCCTTCAACGGCGTCGTAATGCGCATGGCGTTGCTGGCGTTGGTGTTGGGGGCGATGGAATAGGTTGTTAGGTAGTTGGATGGTTAGGTGGTTGATTTGTTGAGAGACTTCGTTGAAAATTTCAACCACCCAACCACCGGTTTCAATGAAAGATAATACTTCGAGGAGGTATCAATGATTACCAACCTTCGTGGCCGAGATTTGATTAGCGACCTCGACTTTACAAAGGAAGAGGTCGAAACCGTATTGGATGTGGCCTGGGATTTGAAGCGCAAGCGCGCGCTGGGCGAACCGCATCCTTATTTACGCGACAAGGTGCTGGCGATGTTGTTCTTCTTCAGCAGCACGCGCACTCGCGGCTCGTTCGAGGCCGGGATCGCGCAGTTGGGCGGGCATGGCGCGTTCATCGATTCCAAGACAACCCAAATCGCACATGGTGACACGCCCAAAGAGATCGGCGAGATATTTGGCCGGTATTTCGACGGCCTCGCTATTCGCCACTGCGACTGGAACGCCGGCAACGCCTACATCAACGGCGTGGCGGAAGCCGCGCGCTGCCCGGTGCTGAATATGCAGTGCGACATCTACCACCCCTTCCAGTGTCTCGCCGACCTGATGACGATTATGGAGAAGAAAGGGCGTGACCTGCGCAAGAAGCGCATCGTCGTTTCGTGGGCGTATGCCTCGTCGTACCTCAAGCCGATCTCTGTGCCGCAGTCGCTCATCTTGCAAATGCCGCGCTTCGGCATGGATGTGACGCTGTCCTATCCGCCGGAATTCAAGCTGATGCCGGACATCGTGGAACAGGCGCAGGCACAGGCGCGCCAGTACGGCACCGCCTTCGACATCGTGCACGATATGAAGCAAGGCTTCGAGGACGCGGACGTGGTCTATGCCAAGTCGTGGGGGCCGCTGCTGACCACCGCCGACCCGGTTGAGGGCAAACGCATCCAGGACCAGTACAAAGACTGGATCACCGACGCCGCCAAGATGGCCGTCGCCAAGCCGGACGCGATCTACATGCACCCGCTGCCCGCCGACCGCGACATCGAAGTGACCAGTGAAGTGATGGACGGTCCCAATTCCGTCGTCTTCGACCAGGCCGAGAACCGCCTCCACGCGCAAAAGGCCGTGATGGCGCTGACGATGTGGTGAGTCTAGTCGAAAGTCAAAAGTCGAAGGTCGAAGGTTTTCGACCACACGACTTTTGACTTTCGACCTTTGACTTTGGACTGAAAGTTAAGGAGACTAAACATGACCGAACGAAAATGGGCCGTGATTGCGATTGGGGGCAATTCCCTGATCAAGGATAAGCAACACCAAACGGTGGAAGATCAATATCAGGCGGCAAAAGAGACGGCGCACCACATCGCCGATATGATCGAGATGGGTTGGGACGTGGCGATTGGGCACGGGAACGGGCCTCAGGTCGGCTTTATCCTGCGCCGTTCGGAGATCGCGGCGAAGGTCGCCGGGATGCACGAGGTGCCGCTGGACGTCTGCGGCGCGGACTCGCAAGGGGCGATTGGCTACGCTTTGCAGCAAAATCTCAACAACGAGTTCTATCATCGCAAGATCAAGAAGAGCGTGGCTACGGTGATTACGCAGGTGTTGGTCGATAAAGACGATCCCTCGTTCCAGCATCCGACCAAACCCATCGGCGGTTTTATGGACGAGGCCGAAGCGCAGCGGCGCAAGGTTGAAGAAAACTGGTCGGTAGTCGAAGATGCCGGGCGCGGCTGGCGGCGCGTGGTGGCCTCGCCGCTGCCCAAAGAGATCATCGAAATCGACGTGGTGCAGGCGCTGCTCAACCAGGGCATCTGCGCGATCACCGTGGGCGGCGGCGGCATCCCCGTCATCGAGGACGAGCACGGCAACTACTACGGCACGGCTGCCGTCATCGACAAGGACTACGCCTCGTCGCTGCTGGCACAGAAGATCAACGCCGATCTTTTCCTCATCTCCACCGCCGTTGAAAAGGTCTACATCAACTTCAACACGCCGGAGCAGAAGGGCATCGATGTGATGACGGCTTCCGAAGCCCGCCAGTACATCGCCGAGGGGCACTTCGCCAAGGGCAGCATGTTGCCCAAGATCGAAGCGATCCTCTGGTATCTCGACGCGGGCGGCAAAGAGGCGCTCATCACCGACCCGGCGCATATCATCCCGGCACTGCGCGGCGAGACGGGAACGAGGATTATTCCCGGTTAGTCAAGTAGTCGTGTAGTCAGATAGTCAAACAGTCAAGCGATTGAGCGAATGGCTATCCGACTACCGGCCACCCGACTAAAGACTACAAGACTATCAGACTACAGACTAAAGGACTCTCAATGGATCACGTTCTTGGACTCAAATGCACGATCTGCGGCGCGGAATACGCCGTAGACGAAGTTTCGTACGTCTGCCCCAAGCACGGCGACGACGGCATTCTGGATGTGGTGTACGATTACGCGGCGATCAAAGCAAACTTTTCTCCCATGCAGCTTGCGCACAGCCCCACCGACACGGGCATCTGGCGCTATAAACCCCTGCTGCCCGTCGCGCCGGATTCGCCCGTCCCGCCGCTGCGCGTGGGATGGACGCCGCTCTATACCGCACCGCGCCTGGCCGAGTCGCTGGGGTTGAAAAACGTCTGGGTAAAGGACGACGGCATAAACCCGACGGCGTCCTTCAAGGATCGCGCCTCGGCGCTGGCCGTCGTCAAGGCGCGGGAAGCAGGCGCGCAGATCGTCACCACGGCAAGCACCGGCAACGCGGCGGCGGCTCTCGCGGGGCTGGCAGCGAGCGTGGGCTTGCAAGCCGTCATCTTCGTGCCCAAGACCGCGCCGCCCGCCAAGATCGCGCAGCACCTCATCTACGGCGCGCGCGTGCTGCTGGTCGATGGGACGTATGACGACGCCTTCGAACTGACGCTCAAAGTCGCCAAAGAATTCGGCTGGTACAACCGCAACACCGCGTACAATCCCTATATGTCCGAGGGTAAGAAAACCGCCGCCTACGAAATTTGCGAGCAATTGACCCTCACCCCTGGCCATTCCGCCTATCAAAGTGAGAGACGCTGGACTGTGCCTGACCGCGTCTTCGTCCCCGTGGGCGATGGCTGCATCATCGGCGGCATCCACAAGGGCTTCCGCGACCTGCTGGCGCTCGGTTGGATCGACGCGATGCCGAAGATCATGGGCATCCAGGCGGAAGGCTCGTCCGCGTTGGTCGATGCCTGGGAGCGCGGTCTGCAAGGCTGGGAGATGACGCCGCAGCCCGCCGACACGATTGCGGATAGCATCAGCGCGGGACTGCCGCGCGACCGCAACAAGGCGCTCGCCGCCGTCCGCGAGACGGGTGGCGCGTACCTGCGCGTCTCCGACCAGGAGATTCTCGATGCGATCCCCGTCATCGCCCGCAACACCGGCGTCTTCAGCGAACCGGCGGCGGCGGCGGCCTACGCCGGGCTGGTCAAGGCCGTAGAGAAGGGACTTGTGGACCCCGAAGAGCGCATCGTCGTCCTGCTCACCGGCTCCGGCCTCAAAGATATCGACAGCGCGATGAAGACGGTGGCGCAGCCGCCCATTGTCGCGCCGAATCTGGGTGCGGTCAGAGCGGTGATGGGTAACGGGTAATCGGTAATGAGTAATGAGGAGAGAGAGCAAGTCACGCATCACGCATCACGTGTCGTGGTGTGGTGGCTTGTGGTGGTCGTTGTTGCGGCGTGGCTGTTGTGGATGACGTTGCGCCCGCAGGCGCAAGCCGTTGCCGATCTGACACCCATTACCGCACCTGCTGCCGCGCAGGGGATCTCGATCCCATTCCTGATCGATTTTTTGGGGAACATCGCCGTCTTCGTCCCGCTTGGCGCGGCAGCGGCGTTTGCGCTGGCGAACAAGCCTCGCCGGACGCGACTGCTGGCGGCGACCGCCATCGGCGCGGGGTTGAGCGCGGCGATTGAACTGCTGCAACTCGCCATTCCCAGCCGCTTCTCCGGCTTCGACGACTGGTTGTTGAATACAATCGGCACATTCATAGGCGTGATGGTTGCTGACACCTTGATCCGTAGACGTGACAGGCGGCGTTAGCCTGAATGGACTCTCCTCCGCAGCTCTTGCAACGTGGAATTGCAGCAGCGTGGCCGAGCGCCATGATGTTGTCTTACACTATCACTCCATAATCTCAAAAAGTGGTAAAATATCCGGTTAGATTGTCGATCGACCCTTTTAGAGGAATGGAGAGAATACGAGCAAACGCAAACTGATTGAGCGTGAATATAAAAACGGGCAGCCTTTAGTCGATCAGAACTTATACGCCCCTCCTGGAAGCTGAATTGAGCTTCGAAGAAGATTCTGGATGTATGATGTGTTGATCTTCTATTCTCAAGAGGAGGGAAAGTTTAATGAGCAAGCGTAAACTGAAGCGTCAATTGAGTCTGGTCCAGCTAGTGATGCTGGGGACGATTGGTACACTTGGCGCGCAAATTTTTGTGTTGACCGGCGAGGCTGCGGCGCTTTCCGGCCCGGCGACCCTGTTGGCCCTGCTGCTCGCGGGATTGGTGACTTACGTCATCGCCATCAATTATGCCGAAATGGCGACATCCTTCCCGGAAACCGGGGGAGCGATGACGTATGTGCGCGAGGCCTACGGCGCCGGCTTGTTGTCGTTCCTGGTCGGTTCGATGGATTGTCTCTCCAGCACATTTTTCGCGGCGCTCTCGGCCGTGGGTTTTGGCTATTCGCTGAACATTCTGATCCCGGCTATCCCCATCGTGCCGGCCGCCATTTTCATCCTCGTGCTTTTTTTGTTGTTGAACATCTTTGGCGTGAGTATGGTGGGCAATGTACAGGTGGCGCTCGGCGTCATCCAGTTGATATTTTTCGGCATCTACGTCGTGGCGGCGTTCGTCAGCCCGAACGGCTTTCACTGGAGCACCCTGGTTCCCGATGGGGAGTTCTTTATCCACCCGGATGCATGGACCAACTTCGCCAAACTGCTGCGCACTATAGCCTTGATCTACATCGCCTACGTCGGCTTTGAGGTCATCGCCGACGACGCTGAAGAAGCGAAAAATCCCGACCGCGCGCTGCCGCGGGCGTTTGTACTCAGCGTAACGTTTGTAATGCTTATCAACATCGTGATGGTCACAGCGGCCCTGGGCACGATCCCCTGGTACGAACTGGCCAGTTCCAAAACCGTATTGACCGATACGGTAGCCCGTACTATCCCCCGTTGGGGCGTCACCCTGATGGCGATCTGCGGGGTGGAAACGATGCTGACCACCATCAACGCCGCGATGCTCAGCGCCACCCGCGAGGCGTTCACCTTGAGCCGGGACGGGGTATGGCCGAAGGTCCTCACGCGTTTGACCCGCCGGCGCACACCCTATGCTGCCATCATCGTGGTAGGCCTCTCCAGCATTCTGGTGGCGGCTACAGGATTGGTGGACTTCCTGAGCTACATCTCCAGCTCCGGCTATATGTTTGTACTCTTCTGGGCCAGTCTGTCGATGATCCGGCTGCGTAAGAAATACCCGGATTTACGCCGTCCCTTCAAGGCTCCCTTCTTCCCGCTGACGGCGTACATCGCGGCGGGCATGGGGTTGTTTATCGTGGCCTTCACCGAGATTCGCGCCTTGTTGTTTGGCGCGGCATTGCTGGGCGTGTTGGCGGTGGCTTACTACGTTGGGCCGGCCATTGGACGCTGGTTCAAAGAGCGCGCCGAGGAGAACGCACTGGGGCAAAACCTGATCCTGGTTGCAGCAGCCAATCCGCAGACCGTCAAGAGTCTGGTCCATCTGGCGGCAATCGTCGCCGAGGCGAGTGAGGATACCTATGTGTGTATGATGAGTGTGCTGGCCGCCAGTCCCCAGATGCCGCTGGCGGAGGCGCAGCGGGTTGCTCGCCAACTCAAACCGCAACAACAGAGCTTCTTTGCCCAGATTGCCACCGAAATGGCGCTGAAAAATATCGCCATATATTCAAAGGTTCGAGCAGCCAAGAGTGTAGCCGAAGGCATCCTGGACGAAATTGAGGACCGCAGCAGCGTGCGCCTGTTGCTAACCGGTTGGCCGGGAGTGTTGGATGCAAAGAGCCTGACGCATAATCCGGTGAAAGTGGCGATCCAAAAAGCGCACACCAACGTGGCCGTGCTCCTGGATCGCGGCCTGGACGAGGTGAATCACATCCTGGTGCCGGTGGGCGGAGGCGTTCATTCCCGCATGGCCATTCGCCTGGCTAATGAAATTGCGATGACGGATGTGGCGCAGGTGACCGTACTACGGTTGCTTCCCCCGGCGAATGGGGGTGTGGCCCAGAAGGATGAAGAGGCCGAAGAGTTGGAAGACCAGACCTTGCAGGTGGCCGAAATTGTCGAGGACGCCATCAACGAAGTGCCAGAGAACTTCCAATTGAAGGTCGTACAAGGCGCTTCACTAGAACATGGGATTCTGGAAGAGGCCAGGTCTCAGCCGTATGACCTGATCGTGATGGGCGCTTCAGAAGAGTGGACGCTGGACACACGGCTCTTCGGGACGGTCGACGACTGGGTCGCCGAGCACGCGCCATGCTCAGTCATCCTATGTCGCCGTTACGAGCCGACTCCAATGGCCTGGCTGCGCTATCAGGTCAAAGTCATTGAGCGTGAATACGAAGAGAACGGCAACCTGGACAAACCCTGAGTTAGCCATAAATTTTTAAGGAGAGAACAATGATAGATTTAACTATTTGCCCCGAAGGACTCGAACACGCGGTACAACGCGCCCGCGAGCGCAACATCATCATTCCGACGTTCGCGCAGCAGAAAAATCCGGCGCTGATCCCGGACAGGATCAAAGCCGAACTGGCGCACATCGGCCTGTGGGACATCACGCCGCGCAACCTGTTCCGCATCACGTGGAAAAACGAACCGACAGCGCACGGCGGCGGCTTCGGCGGCGTGAACTACATCGAGCTGCCCCCCGAACTGACGGGTGTGGAAGCGCGCATTATCGCGCTGGTGGGCAAGTGGTTCCCCACGGGCGCGCACAAGGTCGGTGCGGCGTTCGGCTGCCTTGTTCCGCGCCTGGTCACGGGCCAATTCGACCCGACGAAGCAGAAGGCCGTCTGGCCTTCCACCGGCAACTATTGCCGGGGCGGCGCCTACGACTCTGCGCTGCTGGCCTGCGATTCCATCGCCATCCTGCCGGAGGAGATGAGCCGCGAGCGCTTTGAGTGGCTGAAGATGGTTTCCGGCGAGGTGATCGCTACCCCTGGCTGCGAATCCAACGTCAAGGAGATTTTCGACAAGTGCCACGAACTAACCCGCGACCGCGGTGACGATATCTTCATCTTCAACCAGTTCGAGGAATTCGGCAACTACCTCTGGCACTACGAGATTACAGGCCACGCGATGGAAGAGGTGCTCGGCCTCGAAATGCGTCCCGGCGAACGTTACGCAGGCGTCGTCTCCAACACCGGCTCCGGCGGCACGATTGCGTGCGGCGATTACATGAAGCAGCGTTATCCCACCAGCAAAGTCGTCGCCAGCGAGGCGCTGCAATGTCCCACGCTGCTGCGCAACGGTTTCGGTGGGCACCGCATCGAGGGCATCGGCGACAAGCACGTGCCGTGGATCCACAACGTCAAAAACACCGACGTCGTCACCGCCATCGATGACCAGGCGACCATTGACCTGATCCGCCTGTTCAACGAACCGGTAGGGCGCGCGTACCTCAAGAAGCGCGGCGTCCCGGCAGACCTGGTGGAACAACTGGACTTGATGGGCATTTCCAGCGTGGCAAACGTGCTGGCGGCGATCAAGACGGCGAAATGGTACGAGCTGACGAGCAAAGACGTCATCCTCACCGTGTGGACAGACTCGATGGAGTTGTACCAGAGCCGCATCCGCGAGCTGCGCGAGGCGCACGGCGAGTACACCGAACTCGACGCCGCCGGCGACTTCGAGCGGTATCTGCTCGGCGAGTCCACCGACAACATGGCGGAGCTAACCTATCCCGACCGCAAGCGCGTCCACAACCTCAAGTACTACACCTGGGTCGAGCAGCAGGGCAAAACCTACGAGGAAATCCTGCGCCAGTGGTACCAGGACGATTACTGGACGAGCTTCCAGACGCAAATTGATGAGATGGATGCCTTGATCGAGGACTTCAACGCGCGGGTGGGACTGCTGTAAGACTACAAAAGTCTCACAAGGTGTCTGATTGAGCCAATACCTGCGCTGAACACGTGATCTGCAAGTCGCAGTACGTGCTGAGACTTTTGTAGTCTGTCTTGCGATGGTTGCACGTCGCGCAGGAATGTGTATACTTAAATCAGTCAAGCGTCAAACGTCAAAATTACAGCTTGGCGTTTGACGCTTTTTGTTGGGTAAATCCATGCTCGGGCCGGTCTCCTGACCGCGCCCACGCAGACCATAATCTATGCGTGAGGTGTGTATGAATCCGCGTTTTTCAGTTGTCGCGCCGGTTTACAACGAAGAACAACTCGTCGAAAAGTTCTATCAGCGCGTCCATGACGTGATGGAGGGCCTGGGCGAACCCTGGGAGTTGGTCCTCATCAACGATGGCTGCCGCGATAAGTCCCCGGAGCTGATGGACGCCATCCATGCGCAAGACCCGGAGCACGTCGTCATCCTCCACTTTGCGCGGAACTTCGGTCACCAGATCGCCATCACCGCCGGGATGGACTACGCGCGCGGCGACGCCGTCGTCGTCATCGACTCCGACTTGCAGGACCCGCCGGAGGTCATCCCCGATTTGATCGCCAAGTGGCGCGAGGGCTACGAAGTGGTCTACGCCGTGCGCACCGAACGCGAAGGTGAGACGTGGTTCAAGCTCTTCACCGCGCGGCTGTTCTACCGCATCATCCAATCGCTCACCGACGTCGTCATCCCGATGGAAGCCGGGGACTTCCGCCTGTTGGACCGCAACGCGCTGGAAGCCCTCAAGCAGATGCGCGAGCGCCATCGCTTCGTGCGCGCCATGGTTTCGTGGATCGGCTTCCGGCAGATTGGCGTGCCGTACAAGCGTCACGCCCGCACCGCCGGGGAGACGAAATACCCGTTCAAGAAGATGTTCCGCCTGGCCCTGGACGCCATCACCGGATTCTCGATCTTCCCGCTCAAGCTGGCGCAGGGGTTTGGTGTAGCAGCCGTGGGTCTGGGCATCTTGCTGGCGCTCGTTCTGCTCATCATCCGGCTTGGCGGCGCTGCCCCGTTGGCCGGACAGGGCCTCACCGCCAGCCTCGTGCTCTTTATGGGCGGCGTGCAGTTGCTCGGCATCGGCATCCTCGGCGAGTACATTGGCCGCATCTACGACGAAATCCGCGACCGTCCGCTCTACATCGTGCGGGAAGTCAAGCGACAAGAATCAGCGAATGGAGAATGAGCGAATGAAGAATCAGGGAATGGCAAAGCGAAATTCACCGATTCGCCGATTCGCTGATTCGCTGATTCGCCGATTCGCCGATTCGCCGATTCGCTGATTCGCTGATTCTTTCATTCGGAATTCGAGGTTTCCTATGGCTTTATGGGACGTTTACTACACTGTAACCAATCTGGATGACGCCATCCGGTTGCTGCGCGAGCACAAAGAGAAGGCGCGGATCATGGCGGGCGGCACGGACCTGATCGTGGAACTACAAAACAAAGCGCGCACCCCTTCGGTGCTCATCGACGTGACCCGCGTGGCCGGTTTGGACGAAATCCGCCTGGGATATGACGATCTTATCCACATCGGGCCGATGGTGACGCACGCACAAGCTGCCGCATCGCCGCTGCTCCAGGAGCAGGCGCGGCCCCTGGCGCAAGCCTGCTGGTGGGTCGGCGCGCCCGCGCTCCGCAACCGGGGCACCATCGTAGGAAACCTCGTCACCGCCTCGCCCGCCAACGACACGATCACAGCACTGCGGGCGTTGCGCGCGCGGCTCCTCTTGCGCAGCGCGCGTGGCGACCGGACAGTGTCCATCGCCGATTACTACACGGGCGTCCGCCGCACGGTGATGGAGCCGGATGAGATGGTGGCAGATGTGATGTTCGCCCCATTGACCGCCAACCAGCGCGGGGTGTACCTCAAGCTGGGCCTGCGCCGCGTTTTGGCGATTGCTGTGACGAACGTCGCCGTCGTGGTGAAGCTGGACGAACACCAGCACGTCACCTGCGCGCGGATTGCGCTGGGCAGCGTCGCGCCGACGATCATCCGCGCGCCGGAAGCCGAAGCCGCCCTGAAGGGCGCGCCGCTCGACGCTGACCGCATCGCGGAAGCGGCCCGGCTGGCTGCGCAGGCCGCGCGGCCCATCGATGATGTGCGCGGTTCGGCGTGGTTCCGCACCGAGGAGGTAAGCGCGCTCGTTCAACGCGGCCTGGAGGCCATCCTCGTGGGAGATACCCGCCTGGGTCTGCCAGAACCCGATGCCCTGGTGCGGCTGTGGGGCAAAACCAAACGCGCGCCCAAGCTGCGCGGCCCGATGATCGCTCACCACACCGGCGGCGACGAACCGATCCAGTGTGTCGTCAACGGTGAGAACGTCTCGGTGCAGGGCGCGAACGGCAAAACGCTGCTGCACATGCTGCGCGACGACCTGGGGCTGACCGGCGCGAAGCCCGGCTGCGAGGAGGGCGAATGTGGCGCGTGTACCGTCTGGCTCGACGGCATGGCGACACTTGCCTGTCTCACGCCTGCGCCGCGCGCGCACGGTGCAAGCATCGTCACCGTAGAGGGCCTCAGCAAGGATGAGCAACTCCATCCGGTGCAACAAGCCTTTATCGACGAGGACGCCGTCCAATGCGGCTATTGCACGCCCGGCTTTGTGATGAGCGCCGCCAAGCTGTTGGAGGAAATGCCGCATCCCACCCGTGAGCAAATCAAAACCGCCCTGAGCGGCAACCTCTGCCGCTGCACCGGCTATTACAAGATCATCCGCGCCGTGGAGAAGGCAGCCGAAAAGCAATGAAACGTAGCATCCCCAAGAAAGGCACCGACCAAATTACGCTCTACACCCGCACGTATTACTCCCTGTTGCGCACCACCGACGCGGTGCAGATTCGCTCTCTGGAGGAAACGCATATCGCTATGAAGTCTCTGCTGCACACGGCAGCGGGGAAACAGAAACCGGATATGTCAGCCTTCATCTACGGCAGCCTGCGCCTGCCGCGCTGCATCCTAGACACGCATCTGGTGCTGATGGGGCAGAGTGAGGAGGTCTTCCAGCGGCGCGGTTATCCCGACGTTGAGTCCTGGCAACACGTCGCCGCGAAGGCCCGGCGGCGGCCCATGTTCTTCGACGGGAAGGAAACCCTGGCGGCCTACATCGCCAGCATTTCCGACGTCGATGACATCGTGCCGACGCTGACAGCGTTCCAGATCGAGTGGAACAAGATGCACGATCTGATCGGCCTGCAAGCGGGACTCGGACAGCGCCTGCGCGAATGGGCAGCGACGCGGAAGCCAGAGACCCCCTTCGATGTGGCCTTGATGGAAGAGACCCGCCAGGTCTTGCAACTGTCGCCGCGCAATTGGAAGCGTCTCAGCCAGGTTTGGGAGAATGACTTCCCAGAACTGCTGTGTCGCATCGCAGATCATCGCAAGCGGATGGCGGTCAGCCTCCTGGCCGGATCGTACATCGCCTACCGCCGTGCGACGCAGCAATGGTGGAACAGGGTCAACGAACAGGTCGATTTTGACCTTGCGGAACGTCCCACCTACTTCGTCTCTAGCAACACCCACAGCCTCGTCAACATGCTGACGGGGTTTGCTTTGCGGCACGAAGAGCGTGTGTTGGCCCACCTGGAATCGGGCGCGGACCCTGGCCTGAGCGCGGAAGCTGAACGCATTCGCCGCCGCGAAGTGCCGAGCAATTGGGCGAACTTCCTGTACTACGTGATGCGGAACTATCTCAACACGCAAGAGGGCGCAGACCTACACGCCGCGCGCAAAGCCTACGAAACCACCCACGGCATGACGCGCGTGTCCAGCCAGCACACATTCGATCTCGAAGTTCAGGTGATCGAACTGGGACGGGTGGAACCAGAACACGTCGATCCGCGCTTGCAGGACCTGCCGCTGGAGCAGTTGCGCGACAGCCGGGCCGTGATCCTCAACATCGACTACCCACTTGGCTTCGCCGCCTATCACCTGCTCACGCGCGTGGCCGTCAATATCGGTGAACTGCGAGGCGCTTACGTCATCGGCAAGGCGGCGACCCTCAACGGGCGCATCGGCGATGTGCTTATCCCCAACACCATCTACGACGAGCACTCCCGAAACACCTACATGTTCGGCAACGTCTTCACCGCGAGCGACGTTGCACCCTACCTGGTCTACGGCGATGTGTTGGACAACCAGCGCGCGATCGCCGTGTGGGGCACGTTCCTGCAGAATCGGGCGTATATGGAAGGCTTCCTCGACGCCGGGTACACCGACGTCGAAATGGAAGCCGGCCCGTACCTTTCCGCGCTGTACGAATTCATCCGCCCGCGTCGTTATCCCGTCAACGAGATCGTCAACCTGTACCGCGTGCCGTTTGAAATCGGCATTTTGCACTACGCATCCGACACCCCGATGAGCAAGGGCAAGAATTTGGGCGCGCACAACCTTTCGTATTTCGGGATGGACCCCACTTACGCCAGCACCGTCGCCGTGCTGCGGCGCATTTTGCAGTTGGAGACGCGCGGGACTTGAGAAAGGGGTTTGAATCGCTGAAAAGGTAGTTATAAGGAGTATTATGAACATTCAAGCAGCTACCTTAGGCAAATTACATATCCTGGAAACACTATACCGTCGTGGGTACCAGAGCCAGGTGATCGAACGCACGGTAGACAAACTCATTACCATTGAGCAGGAATGCACACAGCGGGAGCTAACAGATTTAGATTCCCGATTACGGACATTTGAAGCAAACTTTCACATGCCTTCAGATGAATTTTACCGGCGTTACGAAGCAGGAGAATTGGGGGATTCTGCTGAGTTCATGGAATGGGCTTCCTTCTATGACATGTACGCCGCTGCTCGTCAGCGACTACAATGGCTTATGGGGAAGAATGAGTAATGGATGCTCAAACCTATGGTATCTCGAATTTTCCTCACCACATTCATGTTGACGCTGAGGATCATATTGTTTCAGGTGTGCCTTTGGATGTGGTGGAACTGTTGAGCACTTTGGAACAGGAGCTTGCCCATGAAATATAACGTCGTCGGCCAATCGGTTCCACGCATCGACGCCCGCGCGAAAGTGACGGGAGACGCGCCATACCCCGGCGATTTCGTGATGGACGGAATGCTGTACATGAAACTGCTGTTCGCCGGGCGACCGCACGCGTGCGTGCTGCGCGTCGATACGACGGCGGCGGAGGCGCTGCCCGGCGTGGTCGCGGTGTTCACCTCGCGGGATGTGCCGGTGAATGAGTACGGCCTGCAATATCCCGACCAACCCGTGCTGGTGGGACCGCCCCCCCCTTTGGGAAAGATTAAGGAGGGGCAAGACGTCGCGCGTTTCATCGGCGACCAGATTGCAGCCGTCGTCGCGGAGACAGAGGAGATCGCCGTGCGCGCGGTAGGGCTGATCGCCGTTGAATACGAAGACCTGCCTGTTATCTCCGACCCGCGCGCCGCGCTCAAGCCGGACGCGCCGCGCCTGCACCCACCCTACCCCGGCATCGACATCCACCCGGAGCTGGTCTTCGACGGCAACATCGCCTCCCGCCACCGCATCAACCGGGGCGATGTGGACGCGGCACTTGAACAGGCCGCCGTTGTCGTCGAAGCCGAGTACGAAATTCCCGGTCAGGAGCACGCCTACTTACAACCGGAGGCTGGCCTGGGCTATATCGACGAGGAGGGCCGCGTGACGGTGATCGTCTCCGGGCAGTGGACGCATGAAGACCAGGCGCAGATCGCGCACGCGCTGGCGCTGCCGGAAGAGCAAGTGCGCGTGATCTACCCGGCGATCGGCGGCGCGTTCGGCGGGCGCGAGGATATGTCGGTGCAGATTGTGTTGGCGCTGGCGGCACTAAAGCTGCAACGCCCCGTGAAACTTGTGTGGAGCCGCCGCGAGTCGATCATCGGGCATCACAAGCGCCACCGCGCTTTTGCGCGCGCGCGTTGGGCCGCCGCCGAAGATGGAACGCTGCTCGCGGCAGAGACGGAGGTGATCGCCGACGCCGGGGCCTACGTCTACACGACGAACAAGGTAATGGGCAACCTGTTACTGACGTGCAATGGACCGTACCGGATTTCCAACGTCAAAACCGAGGTCCTCGGCGTCTATACCAACAACATTCCCGGTGGCGCGTTCCGCGGATTTGGCGCGCCGCAGGGCAACTTCATCGCCGAATCGCAGATGAACAAGCTGGCCGAGGCGCTGCACATCGACCCGGTGGAACTGCGCCTGCGCAACCTTATCCGTCCCGGCGAACCGATGCCCTGGGGCAGACCGCTACCCGACGACGCTCAAGGTTTACAGCAGGCACTCATCGCAGTAGCAGAGGCGATTGGCTGGGAGCGATCCGGCAGCGGCAGGCACGCGCCTAAGCTGAAAGTCGTGGACGACCAAATGCACGGCGTCGGGATCGCACTGGGCTTCAAGAACATCGGCTATTCGTTCGGCTATCAAGAAAATGCCTGGGCGAGCATTGAACTGCGCGGCGCGGCAGAGATTGAGGAAGCCATTGTCTACGCCGCCAGTTCCGACGTGGGCCAGGGAACGCGCACCGTCATCTGCCAGATGGCGGCGGAGGCGTTGGCGTTGCCCTTCGAGAAGGTACGGCTCGAAGCGATGGACACGGCGATCACCGGCAGCGCGGGATCGTGCTCGGCTTCGCGGATGACGTTCATGATCGGCAATGCCGTGCGTGGCGCAGCGGCGGCCGCATTGGAGAAATGGCGCGCCGAAGAACGCCCGGCCAAAGCGGAATACACCTACCTCGCGCCCAAGACCACGCAGATCGACCCGCACACCGGTTATGGCGACCCCAACTTCGCCTATGGCTACGTTGCGGTTGCCGTCGAAATCGCCGTCGATGCACTGACCGGCGAATGTACGTATCCCAAAATCGCCTGCGCCAACGACGTGGGGCAGGCAATTAACCCGCGTCTTTTGGAGGGGCAAATCGAAGGCGGCGTGATCCAGGCGCTGGGCTGGGCCACGACCGAGCACTTCATCGAGCGCGATAGCTACCCACTGACCAACACGCTTAGCACGTACCTCATCCCGACGATTGAGGACATCCCGCAGCGCCTGATTCCGATCATCATCGAAAACGCGGAGCAGAACGGGCCGTGGGGCGCGCGCGGCATGGCCGAGATGCCCTTTATCCCTGTCGCTGCCGCCGTTCACCACGCGCTGCGCAACGCGACCGACGTCTGGTACAACCGCTTCCCGTTCACCGTGGAGCGTGTCTTGCGCGGATTGAAAGGCAAGGAGTAAGGAGTATGGAGTAAGAAGTAAGGAACAAGAAGTAAGCGTCTATTACTTCCTATTCCCTACCGTACTCCCTACTCCATACTCCCTACTCCATACTCCCAATGAACACATCACGTATCGGTATCCTCGGCGGCTCCTTCGATCCGCCGCACTACGGGCACCTGGCCCTGGCGGAGACGGCGCGCGTCCAATTGGGACTATCGCGCGTCTTTTTTGTCCCGGCAGGCGCACCGCCGCATAAACGCAGCCGGCCCATGTCCCCTGCCGAAGATCGCGCCGCAATGACCGCCGCCGCCATTGCGGACAACCCCGCCTTTGCGCTCTCCCGCGTGGATCTCGAACGCCCTGGCCCGCACTACACCGTGGAGATGCTAATTTTGCTGCGGGCGCAATATCCTGATGTTGACGAGTGGTTTTTCCTGCTCGGCGAAGATGCGCTCCTCGACTTGCCCGTTTGGCGCGATCCGCAGGGCATCTTGGAACAGGCGTCGCTGGCGGTGATGCCGCGCATGGGCCGGCGCGTCGATCTTGCGGAACTCGTCGCAGCATTGCCGCTTCTGGCCGAACGTCTGGTGTGGCTGGACATCCCACCGGTCGATTTCTCCGCCACCGATCTGCGCCGCCGTGTCCGCGAAGGCTTGCCCCTGCGCTACCTCGTTCCCCCACCCGTCGAAGCCTACATTCACGCACACGGTTTATATCGGCGAATCAACGAATGAGCGAATGGGCGAATCAACGAATGAGCGAATGGGCGAATCAACGAATGGGCGAATCAACGAATGAGCGAATGGGCGAATCAACGAATGGGCGAATCAACGAATGAGCGAATCAACGAATGG
>DYKY01000167.1 GCA_020722365.1 Thermoflexus sp. | reverse complement strand
TCGAACGTGCGGGAATGATCCAATTCTTCGAAATGAGCTTTGAACTGGCGTGGAAACTGCTCAAGGATTACCTTGAAGACGAAGGATTCACCGTTACAAGTCCTAGAGCTGCCCTCAAGCAAGCCTTTCAAGCCGGTTTCATCAGGAACGGGCACACCTGGATCGACGCACTTCAAGATCGGAGCCTGACCGCGCACACCTACGATGAAGCGACCGCAATCATGGTCGAGAACAAAATCCGCCAATCCTACTACCCGATGCTGGCGCAACTGCACCGCGACTTCAAAGAGAGGCTGGCCGGATGAAACATGGATTGCTTCCCCGTGACCTGGACTACATCACCCAGGCGCTACGCCAGTTCCCGGAAGTCGAAATGGCCCTCATCTTCGGATCTCGCGCCAAGGGGAATTACGCGCCTGGCTCCGACGTTGATCTCGCGGTCAAGGGCGAGGGCATCACTTCCACCACGATCTCGCGGCTGTCGTTTTTGCTGAACGAGGAATATCCCCTGCCCTACTTCTTTGACGTGGTGCATTACGAAACACTCAGCAATTCTGACCTGGTAGAACACATCGACCGCGTGGGAGAGATGATCTTCGAGCAATCGTCTAAAGTGTAGAACATCCGCTATGCATTAGACAAAAAGGGGGGACTATGTTCATCTTACGCCCCATATCCAGTTCCAGTAACACTGCTTCGGAGAGATAAACCGGTGTGAACAAACTGGATAGTAACTCAACCCGGCGAATGCGGCCTAGATATAGCCAAAGTGTGGTATCACAGATGATGGAAGGTTTAGTCATCGGCTAACTCTCGTTGCAGGTCGGCGCGGGTAATGTGAGTGACGGGAATGTCATACTCGGCGCAGAGATCGAGGAACATAACGCGCGGCACACCAGCCATTTCCGCAGCCGCGCCGGAAGAGAGCTTGCCACATCATTATATCATACTCGCGAACGATTAACGAATTTACAGGAAAACAATCTTATGATCATCCCACAATCCATCCTTGACCTGATCCGGCGCTTCGACGATAACGCGCCCCAATATCGCGATCCCGCGTACAACGAGACCGAAGTCCGCCGCGAGTTCATCGATCCGCTCTTCAAGGCGCTGGGCTGGGACGTGGACAACACGCAAGGCTACAGCGAGAAGTACAAGGAGGTCGTCCACGAGGCGCGGGTGACGGTGGGCGGGCGGGTGAAAGCGCCCGATTACGCCTTCCGCGTGGGCGGGCGGCCCGTCTTCTTCGTCGAAGCCAAACGCCCCGGTGTGACACTCCACGCGGGCCGCGAGGCCGATGAAGCCGCGTTCCAGGTGCGCCGCTACGCCTGGTCGGCCAAGCTGCCGGTAAGCGTGTTGACCAACTTCGCCGAATTCGCCCTCTACGATTGCCGCAGCAAACCGGCGCGCAGCGAGGGCGCGGGGATCGCGCGCGTGGCCTACTACACCCACGCGCAATTCCCCGACGTGTGGGACGATCTGACCGGCCTGCTCGCGCCCGAAGCCATCCGCAAGGGCGCGCTGGACCGTTTCATCGCCTCCGAGAAGGCGACGCGCGGCACGCAGACCGTGGACGCCGCCTTCCTCGCCGAGATCGAAGGCTGGCGCGAGACGCTGGCGCGCACCTTCGCGCTGCGCAACCCCGGCCTCACGGTGCGCGCCCTCAACTTCGCCGTGCAGAAGACCATCGACCGCATTATCTTCCTGCGCATCGCCGAGGATCGCGGCTTCGAGCCGTACCACCGCCTGGGCGACCTGGCGCAGGGCAAGGACCTCTACCGCGCGCTCGGCGAAGTCTTCCGCCAGGCCGACAATCGCTACAACGCCGGGCTGTTCTACTTCCGCCGGGAAGCGGACCGCGAGGCGGACTTCGACGACTTCACGCTCGACCTCCAGATGGATGACAAGACGCTCAAGGACATCCTCACCGGTCTGTATTACCCGGAAAGCCCGTATGCCTTCGACGCCCTGCCCGCCGACATCCTGGGGCAGGTCTACGAGCAATTCCTCGGCAAAGTGATCCGGCTGACGGCGGGCGGGCGCGCCAAAGTGGAGGAAAAGCCGGAGGTGAAGAAGGCCGGCGGCGTCTATTACACGCCGACGTACATCGTGGATTACATCGTCGAGCACACCGTCGGCGCGCTGCTGGAAGGCAAAACGTGGCGCGAGGTGCGCGGTCTGGACGCGCGCGGCGTGCAACGCTACGCCCCGCTGCGCGTGCTCGACCCGGCATGCGGTTCCGGCACTTTTTTGCTGCAAGCCTATCAGTCTTTGCTGGACTGGTATCTGGAACAGTACACGTCCGAGGATCCGAGACCTGTCAGGTTTGTCAAACCTGACAGGTCTGGCTGGCGGCTCACCACCGAAGCCCGCAAGGACATCCTCCTCACGCACCTCTACGGCGTGGACATCGACCCGCAGGCGGTGGAAGTGACCAGGCTCTCGCTGTTGCTCAAGGTGCTGGAAGGCGAGGACGAGGGGTCGTTGGGCCAGCAGTTGACGATGAGCCTGGGCAAGGCGGAGCGCGTGCTGCCCGACCTGGGACAGAACATCCGCTGCGGCAACAGCCTCATCGGCAGCGACTTCTACCAGGGGCAGCAGTTGGGCCTGGGGCTGCTGGACGAAGAGGAAGTCTACCGCATCAACGCCTTCGATTGGGACACAGGTTTCGGCAAAGCGATGGCGGCGGGCGGCTTCGACGCGGTGATCGGGAATCCGCCGTACATCCGCATCCAGGCGATGAAGGAATATGCCCCGCAGGAAGTGGAATTCTACAAAAAGCAGTACGTCGCTGCCAGCAAAGGCAACTACGACATCTACGTGGTTTTCGTGGAAAAGGGACTGAGCCTGCTGCGACCCGGCGGGCGCTTGGGCTACATCCTGCCGCACAAGTTCTTCAACGCGCAATACGGCGAACCGCTGCGCGGGCTGATCGCGCAGGGCAAGCATCTGGCGGACATCGTCCATTTTGGCGACCAACAAGTGTTTGCCAACGCGACGACCTACACCTGCCTGCTGTTCCTGGACAAAGACGGGCGCGACACATTCCACGTGGCGAAGGTGGATGATCTGGCGGCGTGGCGTGCAGAGCGGACAGCTACTGAAGGCGATTTGCGGGCTACTGATGCAGATGCGGGCGAATGGAATTTCGCGGTGGGATCAGGGGCAAGATTATTTCATAAATTACAGCAAATACCGGTCAAGCTCGAGAATATAACCAGCCGCATCTTTCAAGGCATCAAAACCAGCGCCGATAAGATTTACATTGTGGAGGAACGTCAGCGTGAGTCGAGTCGAGTCCTCGTTTATTCACGGGAAAAGGAAGCCGAGTATTGGCTTGAGCCAGATTTGTTGCATCCTTTGATTAAGGGCGGAGATAGCAAGCGTTATCGGCTAACGCGGACAAACAGGTTGATTTTGTTCCCCTATGCATCACAATCCGACAATATAACTTCACTCATACCCGATAGCGTTTTCAAAACACAGTACCCATTGACTTGGAAGTACCTACTGGACAACAAAGCCTACCTGGAAAACCGCGAAAATGGCAAAATGAAAGGTGGACAGTGGTATGCATATGGGCGAAGCCAAGCATTGGATGTGATGTCATTGCCCAAAATCTTCACGCCTGATATCGCTATTCGAGCATCATTCTCACTGGATGAAACCGGAGAAGTATTTTTCACCGGCGGTGTAGCAGGTGGTTACGGCGTTTTGGTTTTACCCGAATACCCTCGTGAGTACGTCTTGGGATTGTTGAATAGCCAGTTGTTAGAATGGTACATTCGACAAACAGCAACCACGATGCGTGGGGGGTACTACAGCTACGAGTCACGCTTTATCCGCAACCTCCCCATCCGCACCATCGACTTCACCGACCCCGCCGACGTCGCGCGCCACGACCGCATGGTCGCCCTGGTGGAGCGCATGCTCGATCTGCACCGGCGGCTCGCGGCGGCGCACCTCGCCCACGAGAAACACCTGCTCCAACAGCAGATCGACGTCACCGACCAGGCCATCGACGCGCTGGTCTACGAGTTGTACGCGCTCACACCGGAGGAGATTGCGATTGTAGCAAACGCGACACAATGAGCAAACGGTGCTATACTAGGATTAGCTTGTCACAATGAGGTGAGGAAAATGACGACGGCAACGATTACTTTACAGGTTGACGCAGATTTGGCGCAAGCATATCGCTCAGCGCCACCCAGCGACCAATCGAAATTGAACCTGTTGCTCAACCTGTCGTTACGCGCACTATTCAATCGTTCTATTACGCTAACTGCGCTTATGGACGATCTGAGCGATAACGCCCAGATGCGCGGCTTGACGCCAGAAAAACTCGAAGCCATGCTCAATGCCTGCTAAACCACGTTTTGTCTTCGATACCAACGCTGTCATCAGCGCGGCCTTGCTGAAACAGTCAGTCACACGCCGGGCGTTCGATAAAGCTATTGAGGAAGGCCAATTGCTGGTCTCGCTAGAGACCATTGATGAACTCGACCGAGTTTTAAGGCGTAGTGACTTTGCAAAATACGTGACGGACGATGAACGTATGGGATTTCTCGCTATACTGCTTCGAGAGGCTGCATTTGTGGAAGTTACCATACACATTGGGGAATGTCGTGATCCACAAGACAATAAGTTTCTCGAACTGGCCGTAAGCGGACGCGCCACTTGCATCGTAAGCGGTGACAAAGATTTGCTCGTGTTGCACCCTTTTCGTGGCATTCCAGTCGTCACGCCGCGAGATTTTCTGGATAAGGTGTGGAGAGAACATCAGTGACGGCTCCTGTTCCACCTCGATTTGCACCCCTCGCACTGTGACGGACCAGGCCATCGACGCGCTGGTCTACGAGTTGTACGCGCTCACGCCGGAGGAGATTGCCATCGTGGAAGGTGTTGCCAGCCTCGAATCCGGCGGGTGAACATATAGGTAAACGAGTGGTTGCATGACACAGACCTGTCAGGTTTCAGAAAACCTGACAGGTCTGTTGTATCCTGAATCCCTAATTCCTTGCTCTACGTCGCCGGACAATCACGACGCCGGCCGCCAAAACGAGCACGAACGCCGCGCTGCCCCACAGCCCGCCGCGCGCCAGCAGACCGCGCACGGTGACGGCAGTTGGACTGACCCTGTAACCCACTGTCCAGTCTGAAAGCTCGTGGATGCCGGCACGGATGATGTGGTCAGACACTATGTTATGCTGAACCACCATGCCGCAGTCCCAGCCCGAGCCTGTCCAGCGGCACAACTTATCGAGCGGGTCCGAGGTCACCGTTCCCAGTGGGACGGCGAGGGTGACAGTAAACGCCTCACCCGCTGCGCAGCCGGCCTGCGTGATCGACCAGTAGCGTCCGGTCTGGAGATTGGCGACCGTCGCGTTGGGGTGATCGCGGTCGAATTGCGCCACCTCGATCTCGGTCAGGCAGTCGCCCGGCCCGCGATCCACCACGTTAATCACCACATCCAGCGGGGCAAACGTGATCATCCCTGTGCCGGTGACCGACCGGGTAACGCCCGACACTTGGGCCACGAAGGCGTCATAAACGGCGGTGTATGGTTGCACCGGGTCGCCCCAAGTCACAGTACTGTAACCTGCTACATAAACATTGCTGCTGCTGTCCAGGGCGATGCCCCTGCCATAGTCAACGCCGCTTCCGCCAAGGAAGGTGTTCCAGGTCAGGCTGCCGGCGCTGTCGAGTTGAGCGGCAAAGGCATCTGCGTAGGCGGTGTACGCCTGCACCGGACTTTCCCAGGTGGCGTCGCTGCGGCCTGTCACATAGACGTTCCCGCTGCCGTCCACAACAAGGCCATGGCCCTCGTCTTCGGCGCTCCCGCCAAGGAAGGTATTCCAGGTCAGGCTGCCGGTGCCGCCGTCCAGTCGGGCTGCAAAGGCATCATAAGTGACAGGGTCGGTTTCGGTGTACGCCCGCACCGGACTGCCCCAGGTGGCGTTGCTTTCCCCCGTAACGTACATGTTGCCGTCGCCGTCCACAGCGATGCCATAGCCTGCATCCCAGCCGCTCCCACCGAGGAAGGCGTTCAAGGTCAAACTGCCGTCGCTGCCCAGTTTGGCGGCAAAGGCGTCACTACTCCCGGTGTATGCCCGTCCGGTACAAGGTGTGGGCGAGCAGCTCCAGCGCCGTAGCTGTTACCCGCCACGTAGACGTTGCCGGCGCCGTCCACAACAACGCCATAGCCATTGTCAATGCCGCCTGTGCCAAGAAAGGTGTTCCAGGTCAGGTTGCCGTCGCTATCCAACTGGGCCGCAAAAGCATCGTTACTGCTCGTGTAGTCCCGCACGGTACAATCCGTTGGGCAGCTCCAGGCGCTGGAGCTGGTGCCCGTTACGTAGACGTTCCCACTGCCGTCCACAGCGATGCCGTAACCGTAATCGACGCCGCTCTCACCAAGGAAGGTGTTCCAGAGCAGGCCGCCATTGCTATCCAGTTGGGCCGCAAAGGCGTCGTAGCCGGCGGTGTATGCCCGCACCGGGCTGCCCCAGGTGGCGGTGACGTAGCCCGTCACGTAGACGTTACCACTGCCATCCACAGCAATGCCATAGCCCTCGTCAGTTCCGCTCCCACCGAGGAAGGTGTTCCAGGTCAGGCTGCCGTCATAGTCCAGTTTGGCCGCAAAGGCGTCGTAACCGGCAGTGTATGCCCGCACCGGGCTGCCCCAGCCAGCGGCGCTACGGCCTGTCACATAGATGTTGCCGTCGCCATCCACGGCGATAGCGTAGCCATAGTCACGTTCGCTTCCGCCAAGGAACGTGTTCCAGGTGAGAGTAGGGTCGATGACGAGGGGATAGCGAGGGTCGTAACGCCCCACACGAAAGCCGACGTCACTCCCAACCTCACCCCCGGCCCCTCTCCTGCCAGCAGAGGGGAGTAAGGTAAAGCGGACCGCCACCGGCACGCGCGCGCCGCGGATCTCTTGCCAGGCCAGGGGCGCGCTTTCGTGCATGACGCCGCTCTCGTAGGCAATCCGCAAGCTGCCGTCGGCCTCCACGGTCACCGGTGCATTGTAGCGCAGGCGGATAGCGGCCGGGTTGGCGCCGGGAGCCAGCGTGTACGTGCTGCGAGCAATGCCGCCGCTCGCATCGTAGGCCAGGCTGATGCCCGGCCACAGGTTGGGGTAGGTCACTTTCCCCAGGGGCGGCGCTGCGCCGCCGGTCGCCGCGACGCTGTCCGCGGTCTGGGGAGCCACCGCATTGGCGTCCACAAACTCGACGCGCAGGGCATACGCGCCGTTGGAGACAACCATCTTGTCGGCGGCAAAGCCCACCACGTGCCCGCCGGACTGGAACGGCAACAGGTCGCCGGGCGCGGCAGCCTACGTCGCCTGAGAGAATGTGAAGGACGCCATCCCTAATACCATCACCAGCGCAGTGATGGTCGATAGACAAGTTCGCCAGAATGGTCGGGGTGTTTGCATGTACACGAATAACCTCCTTTGAAAGTTAGAATGGAACAGCATAAAAGTGAATTTTAACGGGAAAAAAGCTAATGGGTGGTGAATCAGAAAACAAATCCGATTCCATTCCTAAGTATAAACAGACTGAAAAAACTGTCAACAAATATGGGACACCTGGACTT
>DYKY01000166.1 GCA_020722365.1 Thermoflexus sp. | reverse complement strand
GCGCACCGGCGGGACGACGAAGCAATTGTCCCGCGCGGCGGGGGCGTTTGCCAGCACGTCTTCGACAGGCAGCGTGGGGCCGGGTGCGCCGTCTGATGGCGCGTCGTCACGCAAGACGGTGCGCAGCGGCAGCACGCTCTCTGTCGGCGGAATGGCGTCTGTGTCCAGGGCTTGGAGTTGCGCGGCGTGGTCCAGAATCGCCGAGAGCTGTTCCTGGTACAGCGCCAGTTCCGCTTCGCCCAACGCGATGTGGGCCAGCGCGGCGATGTGTGCTACGTCTTCACGGGTCAGTCGCGTTGCTTTGGTCATTGTCCTCTTGGTCAACGGATTCAACGGATGAAACGGAAAAACGGCCTTTCCGCCTGGATTATAACACCCTTTTGCGCATCGGTGACAAGCAAAAGCGGAAGCACATCGATCCTTCCGGGCGAAAGGATGTCAGTCCTTCCGTATCTTGCTCAGGCGGGTTTCCCCTGTGGCTGCGATGTGGCTCCGCTAAACTTCATATTCTCTCCTACTATGCTATAATCGTTCCCGGATTGGGCAAGTGAAGGCTCTCTATCTTTAGCATGACAAAAAGACCTTCACCGCGTTGCAGACTACAAAAGTCTCAGCACGTACTGCGCTTTGTAAAACTATCGTTTAACGCAGATACGTGCTCAATCAGGCACTTTCTGAGACTTTTGTAGTCTGGCTTCGGCCTAAATTTCGATTTACTGAGTCTTAGTTCTGGGGAAATGAGATAGGCAAGATTATGGTGACGTGGGCGCGGGTACGGTATCGAGTCGCGCAGTTTTTTACAACGTTATGGACCTCCTTTCGCCCGGTCGACGTCGCCTATGCAGCGCGTCATCTCGATCCGGCCCTATTGGGCCTTTTCCGGCGTATGTCCCGCGCCGAACAGCATCACGGCATCGCTATTTGCCGGGCCTTGCAGGCGCAGGGTTATGCCGATTCCGACTTGCTCGTGGCCGCGTTGCTCCACGATGTCGGGAAAATTCAAGCGCCGCCGCGCTTATGGGATCGGGTTATTGCCGTTTTAGGAGAACATTTCGCGCCGCAGCGGGCCGCCCGCTGGAGCGTTGGTGAGCCACGCGGCCTGAGACGCGGTTTCGTCGTTCGGCGGATGCATGCCGAATGGGGCGCGGCGCTGGCGGAGCAGGCCGGCGCCTCCTCACGCTCGGTGAACTTGATTCGACATCATCACGATCCGGCAGGAGACGATGTCGAATTGGCGGCCTTGCAGGCAACGGATAATTACTGATCATGCCGTCACACTCGCGTCGTGTCTTGATGATTGCTCCCACGTCCTTCTTTCTGGACTACGGCTGCCACATCCGCATCCTGGAAGAAGCGCGCGCGCTATTGGCACAAGGGCTACAAGTCCGCATCGTCACCTACTATCTGGGCCGCAACTTACCCGATCTGGACATCGTGCGTTCGGCCCCCACGCCCTGGCATTCCGATTACGAGGTCGGTTCCTCGCGGCACAAGATCGCTTTCGACGTGCTGCTTTCGTGGAAGGCCTTGTGGACGGCGCTGCGCTGGCGGCCGGATATCATCCACGGCCATCTGCACGAGGGCGCGCTGATCGGAAAAGTGCTCGCTACACTGCTGCGCGTCCCGCTGGTCTTCGACTTCCAGGGCAGTCTGACGGCGGAGATGCTCGATCACAGATTTCTGAAAAAAGACAGCTTTGCCTATTACTGGTGGCGGCGGCTGGAGGAGCGCATCGTCGAAATGCCGGACGCCATCATCACCAGCACCGTCCACAGCGCGGAACTGCTCGCCGACGTCTTCAAGCGCACCGAGAATGTCTACCCTTTGCCTGACAGCGTCAACCTGGATTTCCTCTTCCCCACGTGCATCACGCCGGAAGATCGACAGCACCGGCGCGCCAAGTTGGGCATCCCGCCGGAGCGCCGGATCGTCGTCTACCTGGGCCTGTTGGCCGATTATCAGGGTGTGCCGCAGATGCTCGAAGCCGCCGCGTCTTTACGGGCGCAGGGTGAGGCCGTTACCTTTTTGGTGATGGGTTTTCCGCAGGTGGAACATTACCGGCAGTATGCGCACAGCTTGGGCCTCACCGCGCAAGATGTGATCTTCACCGGCAAAATGCCCTACGAGAAGATTCCCGCGCACCTGGCGCTTGGCGACGTGGCCGTTGCGCCTAAAATCTCGGCGACGGAGGGCAGCGGGAAAATCCTCAACTACATGGCGATGGCGCTGCCGGTGGTGGTCTACGACACGCCCGTAAGCCGCGAGTATCTCAACAACCTGGGTCTCTACGCTACACCCGTGGGCGATGCCGACGCGCTGGCGCGGGCGCTGCGCGCGATCCTGCACGACCCTGCGGGCGCGGCGCGGCTTGGCGTACAACTCCGCGAGCGCGCCGACAAACATTTCTCATGGAGTCGGACCGGACGCCAACTCTTGCGCGTCTATGAAAAATTATGGCAGAGATAAATCATACTTCCCAACGCAGTCCGTATTGGCGCGCCTCTATTTTCTACTTCAGTCTGTGGGCTGCCATGGGCGCGCAGATGCCGTTCTTCAACGTCTATTTTGCCCGCCTGGGCCTCAGCGGTCTACAAATCGGTATTCTCTCGACTGCATTCCCGTTGATGACGTTGTTCGTCGGTCCGGCGCTTTCATTGCTGGCCGACCGTCGGCGTTGGCAGAAGCGCATGCTGTTCATTTCCATCGGGGGAACAGGGGCGCTGCTTATCCTCTTCATCTTTCCGCGCACGTTTGTGCCCTTGCTGGCATTGGTGCTGGTGCGCGCGGTGCTGTTCAGCCCGATGATGTCCATCGGCGATGGTATGGTGGCGCGTATGGCTGCCCGCCATCACATTGACTTCGGCAAACTACGCCTGTGGGGGTCGCTAAGTTTCGCCGTTGCCGCTTTGGTCTGCGGCGCGTTGTGGGAACGGTGGGGCTTCCAGGCGATGTTCATCGTGACAAGCGTACTGACCCTGCCGGTTTTGTGGGCTGCCACGGGGCTAGAAGAAAGTGCACCGGCTGCATCGACAACAAACGCTATCGCCAAGTCTGCGGTCTCTCCCACGTTGCACGACGTGCGCCGGGATCGGGGCTTGGTCACGCTGCTGGCAGCGGTTTCGTTGATCGGCATTGCCGAGGGGTTGTACGGGACGTTCTCCGGCGTCTACATGGATTGCCTCGGCGGTGGGCAAGTTCTGGTCGGCGCGCTCTTCGGCCTTTCGGCGCTCGCCGAACTGCCGCTGATGCACTACAGCGGGGCCATCCTCCGCAAACTCGGCAAGCCGGTCAGCGTGCTGCTGGCTTACGGCCTGGAGGGACTGGCCTTTGTGGGCTACGCGCTGGCGCGCCAGCCCTGGCTGATGTTGGTGTTCGCCATGCTCAAGGGCGCAGGCTTTGCGCTCTACTTTGTAGGGAACGTCAGCCTGCTGGACGAGCGCGCGCCCGAAGCGTGGACCTCCACCCTGCAATCGCTGATGAACGCCGCCACGCGCGGTCTCGCGCCGCTCCTCACCGTGCCGCTCGGCGGCTGGCTCGCCGACGCTATGGGCTTGCCTATCGTTTTTATCAGTTCGGGGATAGCCGCGTTACTGGCGGTCGGCGTTTTGTTCGTTGCCATTCTCGGCAGGCGGTTTGATGCGCTGCCGCTGCTGGTGGAGGAGGCAGAGGATTTTTGAAGATAGGGGTAAAGTGAAGCGGTAAAGATACCGGGCCGCAACGCCTCTACCGTTGAGTTCATAGTTTCATGGTTGCTTTTTTGCTAAACTTATGGTATCATATATACAAAAGGATATTTTTGAGACTTTTCCACAAAAACAAGGATTTAACAAGGAGAAAAGTCATGTTAATAGAATTTACCATCGGCAACTATCGCTCGTTTTTCACGCCGATGACCTTCAGTTTGGAGGCCACAAAGTTGCGCGCTAACGAGAAAACCCTGGATGAACATAACATTTTCCAGAGCGGTAACTTATCGTTACTCCGTAGTGCAGCCATTTACGGTGCAAATGCCAGCGGAAAGAGTAATTTGATTAGTGCGATAGCTTTCATGAAGAATTTCGTACTACATTCTGCTAAAGATTCTCAAACTGGCGAGCCGACTGGGGTGGAACGTTTCCGGTTGAACACTGCGGGTCGTCAGGAACCGGCTTTCTTTCAGATCGTTTTCTCCTTAGATGGCAAACGCTATCGCTACGGGTTTGAGGTAGATGATAAAACCATCCAGTCTGAATGGTTATACCATACTGTAAAACGTGAAACACGTTTGTTTATGCGGCAAGGCGATCAATTTGAACTATCCGGACCGTTTGCCAAAGAAGGGCGGGGATTGGAAACGCACACCAGGGATAATGCTTTATTCCTCTCAGTTGTGGCTCAATTCAATGGCGCTATAGCCACTGCCATTTTGAAATGGTTTAGAACCAAGTTCAATGTTATCTCTGGATTGGAGGACAAGAGATATATTGGATTTACGCTACAGCGTTTTGAGGATGATCAGATTTTCCGGCAGCGCGTGTTGGACTTTATACGTCTTGCGGATGTAGGAATTACGAATATGACGATTGAAACCCAATCGTTGGCAGATGCCTCTATGCCTGATGTAATACGTGAGTTTATTCAACACTTAGCAAAAACAAAGGGAGATACTGAAGACGAACCATCTGTTAAAGGGCTCAAGACCACGCATCCAGTTTTTGACTCCGAACACAACCCTGTAGGACAAGAGATTTTTGATATGGGGAGACAGGAGTCAGAAGGCACGCAAAAAATCTTCAGTCTCTCCGGACCGTTGCTGGATACATTAGAACAAGGTAAGGTACTGGTCATTGATGAAATAGAGGCTCGGTTGCACCCGCTGCTTACGCTTGAGATTATTCGTCTCTTCAATTCTCCTCAGACGAATCCCTATAACGCTCAATTGATCTTTGCTACCCATGACACAGGGCTACTAGGGCAAAGTCTATTGCGGCGCGACCAAATCTGGTTTACCGAAAAGGATAAGTATGGCGCAACGGATCTCTACTCGCTGGCCGAATTGAATGTGCGTAGTGACGCCTCATTTGACAAACAATACATCACGGGACGCTACGGTTCGATTCCATTTATCGGTGGGTTGCGTGCTCTGTTTGAGGAGATTGCTCATGGCACGGACGCCTAAGCCAAGCGGGTTACCGGATAAAGGGAAGAAGCAAGGGCGACCACCAAACGATGCACGCCCATTGCGAGCATATTTCCTCATTGTTTGTGAAGGTGAAAAAACGGAACTTAATTATTTCCGGCGTTTCAGGGTTCGCGCGGATGTAAAAAAGGAGGTTTTAGGCCTGGGTGATAATACCTTAAGTTTAGTTGAACGCACTTGTGAGCTAAAGCAGCAAGATGAATATACTGATGTGTGGGTTGTTTTTGACCGTGACAGTTTTCCACCGGAACGCTTTAATGAAGCTATAGCACTGGCCCATCGGCGTGATATTAAGGTAGCTTACTCCAACGAAGCTTTTGAATTGTGGTATTGGCTGCATTTTGATTACCAGGATACTGGCATTTCACGCGCAAACTACAAAGCGAAACTCACCAAACGTTTAGGATTTCCCTACGAGAAAAACGCTCTTGGAATGTATGATTGCTTGTTGCCGCGCCAACCCGACGCGATCCGCAACGCTCGAAGACTTTTGGACGCTTATGGTCCTGCTCATAATCCCGAACGCGATAACCCTTGCACCACCGTCCATTTACTGGTTCAGGAACTCAACCGCCACGTGCGGTAGAATTCTCGATTCTGTATTGTTGAACGGTGACGCTATGACCGAAAAACCAAAAACCCAATACCCACCCGCCACACTCAAAACTGCCTTGCGCGTGCTCGCGGTCTTGCTCGTTCTGATGGTCGTCGTCTTTGCGGTGACGGCATGGCTGGCGCTGCGCCATCCGGCAGATACGATCCTGCACGGTGTGCACGTGCAAACCGTGGATGTGAGCGGTCTGACGGTGGATGAAGCTATGGTAGCACTTGTACGCAGGCTCCCCGCACCGGAGACGCTGGGCGTTGATGTGCGGATCGCCGGCCGGGTATGGCCCCTCACCTGGGCCGAGGTCGGCCAGCAGTACGATCTTCACGCGACGGCGCAGGCCGCCTACGCTGTAGGGCGTGACCCCGATGGCAAAGTCTCGTTGCTGGCAGGGCTGCGCGAGCAGAACGTGGTCGTCACGCCGGTCGTCGTCCCCGCGGACCCGGCGCGGGTGCGGGATGCCGTGGCGTGGATTGCGGCGCTTGTGGAAGTCGCGCCGGTGGATGCGCGCTTGGCCTTCGATGGCGGGAACGTTGTCGCGACGGACGGGCAGCCGGGCCAGCGCCTCGATGTCGAGGCCGCAGTCGATCAGGTGATTCGGGCGTTGGCGGAAAGGTCGCCCTCGGTGGAACTGGCGCTCGTCGCCGTGCCGCCGGACATCGCCACGCCGGAACCGGCGCGCACGCAGGTGGAAGCATGGCTGGCGCAGCCGTTCACGCTCGTCGTCGATGATCCGCTCGTTTTCGGCGTCGATCTGTCCGATAGAGACGCTATCGCCAACCAGCCGATGGCCGGTTATCGCACTGAGTTCATCGCGTCGTCGGAGCGCATTGCGACGTGGTTCGAGCCGCGCCCTTCATCGGATGGCATCCACCTTTCCCTGGTGACCGCCCCGGTACGCGCGTGGCTGGAGGAGATTGCGCCGCAACTCGACGAAAACCGGCTGCTGGATGTGGATGAAACGGCGCACAACATTTTCACCGCGCTTTACCTAGAACAGCATCACGCCGCAGCGCGCGTCCGCCACCCGGATCGTATCTACGTCGTGCAGCCCGGTGACACGCTTTCGCTCATCGCTTACAATCATTCTATACCGCGCTACCAACTTGAACGCGCCAATCCCGACGTCGATCCCGGCGCCATTGACGTGGGGCAGGAGATCGTCATTCCGTCTATCGACGTGCTGCTTCCATATCCACTGACGCCGGGCAAGCGCATCGAGATTGATTTGCCGAAACAGCAAATGCGCGTTTTCGAAAACGACACGCAAATTTTCACGTTCACCGTCTCCACCGGCATTTCGCGCACGCCGACCATTCCGGGGCAGTTCCAGATTTTGTTCAAAGAGGAAGCGGCCTTCGCCCAGCGCTGGCAACTGGATATGCCGTACTTTATGGGCGTTTACGAAGAGGACGAAGGGTTCTTCAACGGCATCCACGAATTGCCGATTACCCACTACGGGACGCGGCTCTCGCGCGGCGTCCTGGGCTGGCCGGCCTCTTTCGGCTGCATTATCATGGACGAAGGCGACGCCAAGACGCTGTTCGATTGGGCGGAAGTCGGCACGCTCGTCCGCATCTCCGGCTATGCGCCCGGCACGCCCTCGTGGCAGCAGACGCTCGCCGACCTCGCCCCGCTCACGCCGGAAGAGGGTGGGGAGGGACCGTAACTCCGCCGGCAACGAATGAACGGATTTGGCGCGGTCTCGTCGGGGATTAGCGCTGTGACGTGGATGGTGGATTGGTGCGCGTTGAAGGTTTCGGCGAGCTGGCAGTAGTAGCCCCAGGTATGCACGTCCGCGAGAAAGATGATGCGGGTGACGGGGTCTGGGGCATATGCGTCAACTTAACAGGTCGGTCAAAACTCAGAAACTATGCGATAATGG
>DYKY01000165.1:7371-7744 GCA_020722365.1 Thermoflexus sp. | reverse complement strand
GCGACCGCGCCCCTGACGGCGACCGCGCCCCTGACGGCGACCGCGCCCCTGACGGGGCCCGCGCCGCTGACGGCGACGGCGGTGATTTCGGAATCCGAAATGGTGATGGCAATGATAACGGAGCTGCGCGCCGAAGCTACGCGCCGCTTTAGCGCGCCGCGCGCGCCATACGCGCCGCAGGGCGCGCCGATTGGGCCCGGCACGGTCAACGCGGTGCAGGTGAATGGCTACCGCGTCTACGGCGTGCTTTCCACCGGCGGCTATAGCGTGACCGTGGTCTTGAAGACGGGGGCGACGGTGAAAGGAACGGCGATAGCTTGGCCGAACAATGACCTGAGGTATTGGGTGAACCTGCCGGCGCTGATTCAGCCGA
>DYKY01000165.1:0-7271 GCA_020722365.1 Thermoflexus sp. | reverse complement strand
GTTCCGCAGCCCCGCCTACGACAATAGCCTGTATCCACAGACCATAGACCTGCAACTCGGCGATACCGGCAAGGTCTGCACCGGCATTGCCGCCGGCGCCCAACTCTGTGCCCCGTATGGTGTGGCGCAGCATCGTGTGCAGGTGGAAGGTTTCCGGGTCGAAGGTATTGCGCCGACGCCGGAGCAGGTAATCATTGTGTTGAAGAGCGGCGCGACCGTAAAAGCAACCGTGACAACATGGCCGAACAATGACCTGAGGTATTGGGTGAACCTGCCGGCGCTGATTCAGCCGAATGACACGGTGGAAGTGACGGCGGGGGGCAATACGGCGGTGATTCCGGTGACGCCGTTGGCGGCGACGCTGGACTATCAGAACGACGCGCTGGACGTGAGCGGCTTGCCCGCCAATGCAACGTTTACCGCCGAGTTGACGCAACCGGGTTTCGGGCAGTATCTCACCACAACCGTTGCCAATGGCGCTGGGATGGCACACATCACGGTGTTTGGCGAGTATTGGGGGGGTATACTCACCCCGGACTGGCAAGCGGACGCTTACGGTATCGTGCGGTACACGCACTCTACCGGGCATCAGGTGTTCCGCACGCTCAAGAGCGTCACGGTCTATGAGCGCGGCAATCGGGTAGACTTGACCACGGGGCTTAGCAACACCCCCTTTACCGTGACGGTGCAGACTGGCGCGGCGCACATCGTTTGTCCCAGGATGAATGGGCAAGGTAGCCATGTCGCCCTGTGGTTTTACGATTTCTCCTCGTATATGGGCTCGTATATGGGTTGCTCGACTTGGGAAATGCCTTATAACGACTATGGTTACCCGCCGGTTCCAATCGCCGCGGGTTCGACGGTTACGGTAGAATGGGATGGCGCAGTGACGACGATTCCGATTCAACCGCAGCTTACCGTTAACACGGATGTCAACGCAGATACCATCTCCGGCGTGGGACAGCCGGGAACCACGCATCGCGTGTGGGCGCACGGGGTCTATACCGATGTGATGGCGGATGGCTTGGGCGCGTACACGGCCGGCAACCCGTTCCGCAGCCCCGCCTACGACAATAGCCTGTATCCACAGACCATAGACCTGCAAATCGGCGATACCGGCAAGGTCTGCACCGGCATTGCCGCCGGCGCCCAACTCTGCGCCAACTATGCTGCCGCCGATGTCACCGTCGCTATTGACGCGGGCTTGCGCGAGGGCAATCTGGCAGTCATCGGACGGGCGTTGCCCGGCGTACAAGTAGAGATTTGGGACATTACCCCGGAACCGGATGTGCGGCTGGATAACGGGGATTGTTACGCGGATTCTAATCCTACCAATGCGCGCTTTACTTGCGCGGTTACCCCGCCGTTGATTTACAACCACGCCATCATCGCCGTCGCCAACGGCTACTCCAGCGCGCTGCGTTGGGTAGGGCGCGCGCTCACCATCAATGGGCCGGCGACTTCAAATAGCACCACGGTCAATGTGCATGGCATCGCCCCGGCAAATGCGTCGGTGACGGTGCAAGAGAGCGGCGTCACGCTTGCCAATACCAGCGCTGACTCAAGCGGTCATTGGGATACCAGCGTCACTTTGACAAATGGCGCGCACACGCTGAGCGCGACATCTGGCGGCGCAACATCGGATCCTATCAACGTCACCGTAGATGCCGCCGCGGTAGCGATTGGCCCCAGCACCGTCATTGTAGACGGCACAACGCACGTGGCCGACCCAAGCGGCGCGAATGCCTTTATCATGTTTGTCATTCCACCCGTCAGCCCGGTTCAGGTTGATGTGAAGATTTACAACAACATGTGCCAGAACCCGGTCCACCTGACCTTCCTCAATCAAACCCTGGCGGCGACTTACAGCGGCGACAACACCTGGCGCGCCACGTTCACCGATTATCCTATGGATGGCGGCGCGCAGCCAATCATGGCGCAGGTGGCGGATTGTAATACCGGCGTCTCCATCAGCCAGGAAATCGCCGAGCCGTTCCTGCTGATTGACCCCAGCGGCGAAATCTACGATAGCCTCACCAACCAGCGCCTCCCCAATGCCACGGTCACGCTTTACGAGTGGAATGGCAGCGCGTGGCAACTCTGGGCCGCCGGCCTGTATGGGCAAATCAACCCGCAGCCGAGCGACGCGCAAGGCCGCTATGGCTTTATGGTGCCGCCGGGCGACTATCAGGTGGAAGCCAGCCACTCTGGTTACACCACAGTCGTCAGTGGAACGTATCATATCCCGCCGGAAGTGACCGACGCGCATATTGGCTTGACGCCGCTTACCGGGCAAAACCTGCTCTCCATCGTCCTCTTCGCCGGCGACCAGCCGCTCACCAGCACGCATACCTTCGCGCCCCTCTACGCGGAGACGCTGGATTCTCTAACCCAGAGCAGCGTCGGCCATCCTGAAAAGACCCTTGTCCTCGTGGGCGATTTTCCCGGCGACGGCGATACGCACATCCGCGTGATTCAGAATGGTGGCAGTACGCTCATCCACGGCTTGCCCAACGCGCAAGGGACCCTGGATGCCAATCTCCACGAATACGATATGACCGACGGCGCGACGCTCGGCGGCTTCCTCACGTGGGCGCGGCAGACCTACGGCGCGGGCGCGCAAGTCACGCTCTCTTACATCGGGCACGGCGCGCCAGTGATGCCGCAGGTGGATTTAAGCAACTTTACTTTTAATCAGATGCGTGGCCCGCAGAGCAACCTCTTCCCTATGCCCATTAAACTCGGCGGCCATTCCGGCTTTACGGATTGGACGCCGCGCCGCGCTGTGATTTCGGCGCGGGCCTTGGGCCAAGCTCTGGCACTATCCACCAGCAACGGGCAAAGCCCCATCCAGGTGCTGGATCTGATCGTGTGCTCGCAACTTACCTTGGAAGCGCTCACCGAGGTGTACTCCTATACGGAAACGACCATCGGTTCACCGAACTATACCTACTTCGATCCCACGATGCCCGGGGCGGTAGTGAGCGCGCTCACACCGGGGCTGACCGCCACGCAGATGGCGACGACCTTTGTGCAGACCTACGACAGCATTATCCGCGCCGCCGATGACCCGGCGACGACCGCCGATGACCATCCGAGTCTACTCGTCGCAGTGGATAGCAGCAAAGTCGCGGGGATCGTGGCAGCCTGGCAATCGGTTTCGCACTACCTAATGGAAGCCTTCACGCAGAACTACAGCGATACGCGCGCCAACCTGCTCGCCGCCTACAGCGCCGCCCCCAAGTACGATACTTGTGGCACACCCTGGGCGTGTGAAGCGCCAGATGCGGTGGTGGATTTGCGCTTTGGCGATACGTTGAGTAGCGCGTTTGGGCCAATGTCGCCCGTAGGTATCTGGGCCACAACCGCCAGGATACGCGCGGAAGCGGCGCTCATCGCGCGTGCCACCACGCCCGGCGTCGCCTGGTTCACGGAGCCGGAATCGCCCCCCTGGGACTTCTCCACGAATGTCGGTATTGGGTTGTTCGCGCCCTTCCAGGCAATGACCTTTCCCGGCGACGCCAATCTATACCTGCCCTGGCAGGCGCACTGGTACACCGGCAGCCACTTTAACTTCACGGCGGCCACTCTGTGGGATGCAGTCATTGCTAAATTCTGGGAAAACGACAGCGTGCAAACCCACTTCTGTTTGCCCACTTTGCCGGTGGTCTTGCGTGAGGGGGAATTGAAGGTCGAGTCCATGATATTCCCGCTTGTCGGCACGGTTTCGCGCAATACCCCCGTCCAAACCGGCGCGGTACTTTCCACCACCCGCATCCTCAACACCCAGGTGCGCTTCACCGTCTACGTGAATGGCGCGGCGGTCTTCAGTGATACGGTGGCGACTGGCTACCGGTCCGCCGGGATGCATCCCATCTACGCAGCGCGCCTATGGACGCCTACAATCACCGGCGTGTATACCATGGTGGTAGATGTGGATGCCGACAACCGCATCCGCGAAAGTGACGAGATGAACAATCGCTTCACCACCGCGCCGGATATTATCTGGCCGACTGCCACGCGCCCGGTGATTAGCGCCGAGGTAGTTGGCAACCGGCAATTCATCACGACGCCCGATGTGCCATTGAATGTCACGCAGATTGCGGGCCTTGCGCCGATACAACAGATGACGATCCAGATTTATGGATATATCCCCGGCGTGGATCCGCAAACGCAGGTGTCGGTGTTGCTGGATACCCAAGTCTTCCCGAATCTGGTGTTGCCGTTAAGCAACTTTATCCTGACGCTGCCCGCCAGCGTGACGCCCGGCCCGCTGGAACTGCACGTGTGGGGCTGGTCTGCCGATGGCTTGACGGTTGCGCCGGTGATGCTCAAGCTCAACTATGCCCCGGCCACGTCCATCACGGCGGGGGGGGATCACTACTTCCGCTTCACCGCCACCGCGGGCGAATCATGGCAATTCGATCTGAATGTCACTAACGGCGATGCTAACCTGTTCGCCTGGGATCCGTACAATATCGGCTCCCCCACCTGGAACGCGACCGCCGTCGGCAGCGATAGTCTCAGCTTCACCGCGTCGTTGGCGGGGCAATATATTCTCAATGTTCACGGAGAGACGCCGGCCGATTACACTCTGAGCGCGACACGCAATGGCGTGCCAGGTTTGCGTCGTAGCGGCTCCACGGCTGCCGTCAACCATTCGCAGGCATTTATCCCCACGGCGCGCCCCGCCTTCGTCGCCCCCATTCCGAATATCCCAGAGATAATCCAGTCCAAGGTCAAAATTTTCCTACCGCTTGTCAGTCGCAACCACTAGAGTGTGAACAGGTTCACAATTTACAACGCCCGGAGCAAGTCTCCGGGCGTTGTATTTTTTGCTGCTTTTTTCTGAAAGCTTGTGTTGACCGCATGACGTTTGAAATGAGTGGTTCTTTAAAACCTTTGGTGCTAGTTTGAAAAAGCAAGAGATTCTCCTATGCTATAGGGAGACACCTAAGCATAAAGGAGAATCTCATGACTACCGTAGATTTTATCACCGCATTGTTTTGCCGTATCGACGATCAATTGCGCGATGTGCCGAAGCATAGTCAAGCCAATCTGTATCCGAGTGAAGTGGTCACTTTGGCGCTGTTGTTTGCGCTCAAAGGGGTCGGGAACCGGGCTTTCTATCGTTGGCTGACGCGCGATTACCAAACCTTGTTCCCGCACTTGCCAGAGCGCACCCGGTTGTTGCGCTTGTTCAATACACATCGCCGTTGGATGGAGCGCTTTATGGCGCAGCCCACGCTCATCGGATGATCGATACCCGGTAGATGAAAAATTGCTTTAGCTGGATTACAATCCAGCGTTCAAGACGCGGATTGTAATCCGCTTGGAGCCTGAAATTTTCATCCACTGATACGTATGGGATCGAAGGTGTTGGCGCCCAGCCCGTGCGACAGCGCGTTCCCTTCCACCAACCAGTTGCGCCCCACTACGCCGATCCTCGACCCCTGCACGACAACGGTGTTGTTGTAGGCGACCATGGTCCCCACCCCGTTCATCATGCCGGCCGTGCTACTTCAGGTCATTCATCGCCGTTCACAGTCCCGCCGCCGCGAACGCCGTCTTCACAATCTCTTGCGCCTCGCTGAAAATCCGCTTGAGATGGTCTTCACCCCGGAAACTCTCGGCGTAGATTTTGTAGATGTCCTCCGTGCCCGACGGCCTGGCGGCAAACCAGCCGTTCTCGGTGACCACCTTCAGCCCGCCGATGGGCGCATCGTTGAAAGGCGCACGGGTGAGCTTGGCGACGATCTTTTCACCGGCCAATTCCTGCGCGGTGACCATCTCCGGCGAGAGTTCTCCCAACACGGCTTTTTGGGCCGGTGTGGCGACGACATCGGCGCGTTGGTACACCGGGTCGCCGAAGTGCTCCGCCAGCATCCGGTAATGCTCGCCGGGATCGCGTCCTGTGACGGCGGTAATCTCCGCTGCCAGCAGGTCGAGAATGATACCATCCTTGTCGGTCGTCCACACGGTTCCGTCCTGGCGCAGGAAAGACGCGCCCGCACTTTCCTCGCCGCCGAAGCCGAAGGAGCCATCCACCAGGCCATCGACGAACCACTTGAAGCCCACGGGCACTTCGGCCAGCCTCCGGCCTAGATGCGCGGCCACGCGGTCGATCATCGAACTGGAGACCAACGTCTTGCCAACGGCGGCATCAGGACGCCAGCCGGACCGGTGCTGATAGAGATACCAGATGGCCACCGCCAGGTAATGGTTGGGATTCATCAACCCCACGCTGGGCGTCACAATGCCGTGCCGGTCGCCATCCGTGTCGTTGCCGAAGGCGATGTCGAACCGGTCTTTGAGGCCGATCAGACTCGCCATGGCATAGGGCGACGAGCAGTCCATCCTGATCTTGCCGTCCTTGTCCACGGTCATAAAGGAGAACGTCGGATCGACCCGCGGGTTCACCACTTCCAGGTTTAACCCGTACATCTCGGCGATCGGCGCCCAGTAGGCCACGGTTGCGCCGCCCATCGGATCGGCGCCGATCTTGAGGCCGGAGGCAGCGATAGCCGACATATCGAGGACGTGGCGCAAGTCAGACACGTACGGCGTGATGTAGTCGTACAGATGCGTGGTCTCGGCCTGCATCGCGCGGGCCAGGGGGATACGTCTGACCTCGTGCAGACCATTTTCTATGATTTGGTTGGCGCGGGCCTGCATCGCCTTAGTGATGGTGGTATCGGCAGGACCACCGGCAGGCGGGTTGTACTTGAAGCCGCCATCCTCCGGGGGATTGTGCGAGGGCGTGATGACCACGCCGTCGGCCAGACCTGCGGTTCGTCCCCGGTTGTAGCTGAGGATGGCATGGGAGATGACAGGCGTGGGCGTATATCCGGCGTCCGCATCCACCATAATCTCCTGCTCGTTGGCGGCGAACACCTCGATGGCGCTCGCCAACGCCGGCTCGGACAGAGCGTGAGGGTCCATGCCGATGAAGAGCGGGCCGGTGATCCCTTGCGCCCGGCGGAACTCACAAATCGTCTGCGAGATCGCCAGAATGTGATCCGCGTTGAAGCTACCCTTGAACGACGAGCCGCGATGTCCCGACGTGCCGAAAGCCACGCGCTGGGCCGGATCGGCGGGATCGGGCGCGCCCGTGTAATACGCCGAGACCAGACGCGGAACATTGACCAATAGATCATAAGGGGCCGGTTTGCCCGCCAGAGGATGCAAGCTCATAGTATACCTCCTTGCTCTCGCAGAAAATAACATTTAGTCCATGTAGGTAATCACCAATAGAGATAAACTTGCTCCTT
>DYKY01000012.1:29605-40109 GCA_020722365.1 Thermoflexus sp. | reverse complement strand
TTACCGGGTTATTTTTCACTCTCATAGGCTATTATCGAATGCTATGCGCATAACTTACCCAAAAAGGTAAATTACTGCAACAGATTTCCGGTCACAACACTTCCACCGGATCAATATCCACCAGCCATCCCGCAGGAATATCGATCTCCCGCAGGAAATCCGCCGGCGAGACGCTGCGCAGCAAAATCTGCCAGCGATAGCGCCCCCGCACGCGGGCGAAGAAGGCCGGCGCCGGCCCGATCAAATCGGTCTCGGGCAGCCCGGCGGCGCGCAGCGCATCGCGCAAGACGGCAGCGAAGTCCTCGGCGGCCTGCTGCGCCTTCTCGCGATTCGTGTGCGCGTAGACCAGCCGCGCCAGCCGGATCGACGGCGGGTAACCGGCCTGCTCGCGGAACGCCAACTCGCGCTCCGCAAAGCCGGTGTAATCGTGGACCGCCGCCCGTTGAATGGCGTAGTGCGCAGGATGGTACGTCTGCAAGACCACGCGCCCGCCAAGCAACCCTCGCCCGGAGCGCCCGGCGACCTGCGCCAGCAGTTGGAACGCGCGCTCTGCGGCGCGGAAGTCTGGCAAATTCAGCGCCGTGTCGGCGGAGATGATGCCCACCACCGTCACTTTGGGGATGTCCAACCCGCGCGCCACCATCTGCGTGCCCACCAGGATGTCGGCCTCGCCACGGGCGAAACGCCCCATGATGGCCGTGTGGACGGCGTGTGAGCGGGCCACATCCTGATCCCAGCGCACGAGGCGCGCCGCAGGCCAGCGCTCCGCCACCCGCGCCTCTAACCCCTCCGTCCCCAGGCCAAACGCGCGCACCCGCGACGAGCCGCACGCCGGACATTGACGCGGCATGCGCTTCTGCCGCCCGCAGCGATGGCAAATCAGACTACCGATGCCCTCGTGGTACGTGAAGGGGACATCGCAACGAGGGCACTCTGCCACCCACCCGCAATCGCGGCAGAAAACGTAAGTCGCCGTGCCACGGCGGTTGAGGAAGAGAATCACCTGCTCATGGCGGGCCAAGGCGGCATCCACCGCCTCCTGCAGCGCCACGCTGAAGACGGAGCGATTGCCGGCCTTGAGCTCGGCCCGCATATCCACAATCTGCACCGGCGGCAGAGCAATCGTGCACGCCGCGGATGCCTGCAACACTCCACCCAGGGCCTGATAACGATTGCCGGGGAGATGCAGGTATTGTTCCCAGGTCCGCAGGCGCTGTTGGTGCGCCATCACGCGTCGTGGCATCTCCAGGAGGCGGTAACGACCCTCCAGTGCGCGAGCGTAGGCTTCCAGCGAGGGCGTGGCGCTGCCCAGGATAAGCAACGCGCCGCGCCGCCGCGCCAGTTCTGCGGCCACCTCGCGCGTGTGGAAATACGGCGCGCGGCTCTGCTTGTAGCTCGTGTCCTCTTCCTCATCCATCACGATGAGGCCCAGGTTGGGGAATGGCGCAAACAGGGCCGAACGCGCGCCGACCACTACAGCGATGTCGCCGCTGCGCACGCGCCGCCACGTGTCGAAGCGCTCGCCGTCGCTCATCGCGCTATGCCACAGCCCCACTTGCCCCGGAAAGCGCACGGCGAAGCGATGGACGGTCTGCGGCGTCAGGCTGATTTCGGGGACGAGGATCAACGCCTGCTGCCCCCGCGCCAACACCTGCGCTGTCGCCCGCATGTACAACTCCGTCTTGCCGGAGCCGGTCACGCCCAGGAGCAAAATGGGAGCCGTGACAGTCTCGTGCAACAATGGCTCGATGGCGTCCCAGACAGCTTGCTGCTCGGGGATCAACACCGGGGGCCGATCGGGCGTGAAGATCATCTCCGCCAGCGGATCGCGCAACACTTCCTCGTGGCTGAAAGCGATCAGGCCGCGTTCAGCCAGCATTTTGAGGTGGTAGGGCTTCGCACCCGTTTCGGCATACACCACCTCGACTTCCACGGGCTGCGTTTCGCCTTCGAGGAAGTCCAGAATGCCCTGGTAGAGCGTCACGTCACGCAAACCGAGCAAGAGCGTCTCCCACTGCGCGCGCGGTGCAATCACCCGGGCGAGACGGGTGACTTTCGGCTGGACGATGTCGAGCCGCAACAGGCGCTCCACTTCGATCAGGCCGCGTTTCTGCAAGTAATGCCGCGTCCGGCGCACGTCCACGCCCTTGAGCGCCTGCTTGACCTGGGCGCTCGTCAACGCGCCGCGCTGGATGAGCGTCTGCAACAGCCTGGCAGCGGGATCGGGGAGGTCAGAGGGTGCAGCAGGCGCCCTGGATTCGAGGCGGAGATATATGGTCGCCCGCAGGCCCGGCGGCAGCATCGTCTGCACGCACTGGTGAAGCGGCGCCAACGTCTCATGCGATATCCACTGCGCCAGGTCGAGCAAGCCATCATCGAGCACCGGGTCGGGATAGAGGACGCTCTGAATGGGCCGCGTTTCGGGAACGGCGGGTGTGTCGGTGAGCGCCAGCACGATACCCGGCAGCACTGACTCGCGGAGTGGAACGAGGACCAACGTACCCGGTCGCACAGCAGTGCTCATCTTCGCCGGGATGCTGTAGTCAAACAAAGGCGTAGTCTTACTTCTGAAGGGGAGAAACACCACAACGCGCGCGTACATCGCTCAATCGGTCAATTGGATTTTGGATTTTGGATTTTGGATTTTCGAGATGCAGCCATATCGAGCGGTTCGATATCGACGTCTTTAGCCTCGCGCACGCTGGATAACAACAACAGTTCATCAACGATATTGGTAATCTTCCGCCCGTTGCGCGCAATCACGCCAAAATAATAGGTCAGTTGGTCTTCGGCAAACTGCGTGTAGTGCCTTTCCAAAAGCTCGCCAAATCCAATGATCGCCGCCAGCGGGGATTTGATGTCGTGGGCAACGGTGTGGGCATACGCGTTCAACTCTTCGTTGCGGCTTTCGAGTTCGACAGTGCGCTGGCGCAATGCCTCTTCTACATGCACACGGTCGCGCACATCCGCTCGAAGGCGGCGGTTGCTCTCCGCCAGTTCGGCGGTCCGCTCTGCCACCAGGTCTTCCAGACGGCGGTTGATCTGCGCAAGATCGCGGGTGCTCTGAGCAATCAGCCGTTCGACGACTTTAGCAGGGACCGTAAACCCATAAGATACGACGACCGGCACGATCATAGTGTGCCAGATATTCAGGTAGATTGCCCCAAGGACGAAAAAGACAATCCCGGTAGCAATCATGTAGTGAAGCGAGGCCTTGTAGCCCAGAATAATGCCGAGCGTAAAAATGCCTACATAAAACATCGTGAATAAGTAAACGTAATCCTGGCCGGTAATAATCTCATGGACAAGGAGCACGGTAAGACAGGCAAAAGTGATCCAGGCAAAAAGCAGCATCGCGCGGGTGAAAGAGCGTTCGAGTTGCGTGAGTGAAAACACGGCGGTCGCGAAAATGCATGTACAGGTGATCAGGTAAATCCAGTTAAAATCCCGCAGCGTGGCAATACTTCGCATGATGTGAAGCACGATGGCCAATACAGCAAGCCCCATATAACTCCACAGAACCCATCGCGTCGCATCGCGCCGTGCTTGTTCCCCGGGTATTGCATCCATAACTTTACACAACCCTTCATATTTCAACGATCGCAACCCCTGGCCGTGCCTACAAAGCACAAGGCATAGGGTTATCTGTTGCCGATTCTATCGTCGTCAAGTGTATCACCGTTTGCGTAATTTGCCTATTTGCCGTTCATTCGCGAACCTCAATCGTCACGTCGCCGCTCGCAATCTCCATGCCATCTACAGTACGCCCTACAGCAGAAAATGTATGGACGCCTGGTTCCAGTCGCCAGAGAAGCGTATAGGGTGGCGCTGTCAGGCTTGCCAATGGTAGACCGTCAATTGACAATTTTATTTTCTCGAAATACATATCCTCCGCAACTGAAATAGCGATCTTTTGCACCTCGCGGGGCTGCGCCGGATCGATGCGATAGACCGCGCCGGCATCCGGGCTGGTGATGGCAAGATGAGGTGTAGGTTGTGAGTCGTGGGTTGCGGGTTGTGGGAGGTTATGCTCGCGCGCCCAGTCTTGCGCCTCGGGTGGAAGAACGGTGTAGACGACGCCATCGATGCGCTGGTGCATTGTGCAAACCGTATCCGGCTCGGTTCCGGCGATGAACGTCTCGACGACGCGGTGCGGGCAATCCGGCCCCGGCAGTTCCCCGGACAGCGCACAAACCTCCACATCGACCAGTCCATCAGGCCGCGCGAAATTGTGAACCGGCTGCCCCTTGAGCGCCGCTTCCATCACATCATGCCAGATCGGCGCTGCGCCAGTGATGCCGGTCACTTCCTTCATCGTTTCGTTGTCCGCGTTGCCCACCCACACGCCGATGACCAGTTCCGGCGTATAGCCCACGGTCCAATTGTCGCGGAAGTCGGTGGTGGTGCCGGTTTTGACGGCGGCGGAGCGACTCAGGTTGAGCACGCTGCCCTCGCCGAAGGTGGGGACGCGCGCCAGGTCGTCGCTCAGAATGTCGGTGATGAGATAGGCCACACGAGCGTCGAGGACACGGTCACCCAGGCCGGCCGGCGTCTCCCAGAGCACCACGCCATCCGCGTCCTCCACACTGCGGATAACGCGCGGCTGCACGGCATACCCGCCATTGGCAAACGCGGCATACGCGGCAGTCAATTCCAGCAGGCGCACTTCGCCGCCGCCCAATCCTATCGCCAGACCGATACGGCCAGCGCGTCCCGCGCCGTCATCGAAGGTGGTGATCCCCAAACGGCGCGCCATCTCCGTCAGCGTTTCGACACCGATGGCGTCGAGCACTTTCACGGCAATCAAATTGTACGACGAGGCCAGCGCCTCGCGCAGCCGCACCGGCCCGCGAAAAACCAGGTCGTAATTTAGAGGAACATAGGGGGTACCCTCGCGCGTCACGAAGGCGGTACGCACGTCCAGCAGCATCGTCGCGGGTGTGAAATCGCCCTGCCCCAAGGCGGCTTGTTCGAAGGCGGCGGCATACGTCAGCGGCTTGATGGACGACCCAGGCTGGCGCAGCGCGGTCGCGCCGTTCACCGCCCCGGCGATGCGCGCCGAGAAGTAGTCCGGGCTGCCGACCATCGCCACGACCTCGCCCGTCCGCGGATCGAGGGCCACCAACGCAGCATTGCGCACGTTGCGCCCGCCGGGCGGGCAAACCGGGTCGTAGTGGCACACCGCGAGCAGTTCCAGATGATGGCGGATGGCGTCGCGGGCGGCGTCGGTCAAGTCCAGGTCGAGGGTGGTGTAGACGTTCAGCCCGCCGGCCTGCACGCGCGCCAGCCCCAACTTGCGCTCCAACTGCCCGCGCACGTACATCACAAAATGCGGCGCGCGGATGGGGAACGGGGCAGCGGCAAAATCGAGCGGTTCGGCCTTGGCCAATTCCGCATCCTGCGCCGTCACGTAACCCTGCTTCACCATCAAATCCAGCACCACGGCCTGGCGCACTTTCGCGGCATCGAGGGCCTCGAGCGGATTGTAGAGCGCGGGGGCCTGCGGCAGGCCGGCCAGGAGCGCGCACTCGGCCAGGTCCAGGTCGCGCGCAGACTTGCCGAAATAGGATTGCGCCGCTGCCTCGACGCCGTAAGCCATGTTGCCGTAATACGTCTCGTTGAGGTAGAGCGTGAGGATTTCGTCTTTGGTGTAGCGCCGCGTGATGCGGAGCGCGAGGATCAACTCGCGCAGCTTGCGGTACAGCGTGCGTTCGACGCGTTCGTCGGCGCTGAACATCACCGTGCGCACCAACTGTTGCGTGATCGTGCTTCCGCCCGCCTCTCCGCCCTGCACATTGATCCACACCGCGCGAAGGATGCCGTGCAGGTCCAGGCCGGGATTGCTGTAGAAGGTGGCGTCCTCTGTGGCGATAGTGGCCTGGATCAGATACGGCGCGATGGCGTCCAGCGTCACGGGCGTGTGGCTGCCGGTGTACGGCGGCGGCATCTCGTAGAGCAATTGCCCATGCCGGTCGTAGATTTTGCTGCTCGGCGCGCCGGTGTAGGCGCTCAGATCGTCCGGCGCGGGCAGTCCGGCGCAGAGCCACAGGTACAGCCCGGCGCCACCGAGGAGGAGCAGCGCGCATAGCATCGCCAGAACGCGCGCTGCGTGGTTCGTGAGCAGGCGGTTCGCTTTCATAAGCCCAAAATTCGGCGGCGACACGGTCTGGAAACCGGCCACGGCCTCATCATCTGCTTTCTGCTCGGGCCGGTCTCTGACCGCGCCCGTTCAGGTCAGGCAATGACTTGATCGACGACCACTGCGTCCGCAGCGACGGTCGCGCCGCGCAGCACCACCGCGTCACGCAGAGTCACATGGTCGCCGATGCGACAGTCGCGTTCGATGTAGACGTTCGGCCCGATGACGCAGCGCGCGCCGATGACCGTGCCTTGTTCGATGTACAGTGGCGTGATCAACTGCGTGTCGGGGCCAACAGTGTGCGGTTCCAGTTGCGGGCGGCCATCGCCGTGCATCAGATATTCGCGATTGAGCGCCAGCAAGTCGACGGCGTTGGTCAACGTCAAGCGGCGTTCGACCATCACGCCGCCCACGCGGCCCTCGCGGCGAATGAGCATCTGGATGGCGTCTTGCAGCTCGTATTCGCCGCGCGGCGAGGGCGCGACTTCAGGCAGATACGCCAAAATGCGGGAGGAAAAGACGTACAGCGGCAGGCTGGAGATGTTCGAGGGCGCTTCTTCCGGCGTGGGCTTCTCGACGATGCGCGTGATCCAGGGGCCGTCCATAGCCACAATGCCCGTACTGCTGATGCGCTCGCGCGTCACCGGCATCAACGTCAGGATCGCGTTGGGCTGCGGCTCGGTCTGCCAGAAGGCCATCAAACGGCCCACGTCGGCGGCTGTCACCAAATTGTCGCAGGCGGAGAGGACAAAGTCCTCTGTGAGAAGCGGCGCGGCGCACTGTAACGCTTTTGCCATCCCCAGGCGCTCCGTCTGGTACACAAACCGCACCTCAGCCTGGAGCGTCGATTCACGCAGGAAATAATGGGTGATGTCGCGATCTTCAGGGCTAACGACGAGGATAAAATCGTCCACCCCGTTGGCGAACAGCAGTTCCATCACCCGCTCGACGATGGGCCTCCCCAGGATGGGAAGCATCGCTTTGGAACGGCTTAGCGTGATCGGATGGAGACGTGAGCCTTTGCCAGCCGCCAGAATGACGCCTTGCATGCGATCAGGTCCTTCGTAAAAGATTAACGAGGCGTTAACTGCTCGCGCGGTGGATGTAGATGATGTTCCCTTTAGGGAGCAACAATTCCAGGCCGGTTTCCTGGCGGATGAGGACGTCGTACACATCCACGCCGATGAGCGTCCCTTTAAAACTCTTGCCGTTGCTCACCGCAATCTGCACGGTTTGATTCTCCAATTCGGCATAGAAGTCTGCCGAACGTTTACCCCACACTTGCGAAACCTTTGCTTTTTCGTCCATGGCTTTTCCTCCCTCTTCAGTGTCAACGGATGAAACGGATTTACAACATTGTACCATGTTCTGGTAGTTTAGCATTTACTTTTGCTTGACTTTGATCCGGCCTGTGGTAACGTTTTTGCCTATACGGGGAAACTTGAGGGAATTTATGCCAACGAAAGAACGAAATCAACAGATGCGGGTGATAGCAGAGATTCTGCTGATCCATCTGCCGGAGACACTGTCAAAAGATCAGGCCCTGGCGCACGATCTGCTGGCGGTCATCGGGACGGCCCTGAACACCATCTACGAAGATGCCGAGCACTCCACCGAGGCGTGGGACAAACGCGCCTACCATTCACGCGCCGACGCGATGCGCAAAGAGTGGGTCTGGGCGCTGGCGGCGTCGAATTATGCGCTCGGCTTGGCGCTGCGCCCCGATCCATTGACGCCCGCCATGCTCGAAAAGGTGCAACAGCTCATTCATCCCGGTTTGCAGCGTCCGGCGCGCCGTCAGATCGCCGATCCGGCGCGTTTTCGTGGCGCAGCCCAGGCTGTCCAGAAACAACAAACCCAAAAGCGCAAACCCATCAGGGGATAAATGGCGCAAGGCACAAAAGTGAAAAACTGCGCAAGCTGCGGGCCTAGACCGGTTGTGTAGGACAAGGACAGAGGATAGCGAAACTTTTCTCCTTTGTGGACTATGCTATAATGAAATAGAAGTCTTCCTCACCGGATACAACACAAGGAGTCGATATGCCAAACCAAGAGGTCATCGAGCTGCGGAGTCGGATCATCGGAGCCTTGCTCCATAGCGTGCGCGACCAGGCGCGCATGTCGCCAGAGGAATGTGCGGCTGTACTGGGAATAACACCAGCAACCCTGGCAGCCTACGAAGAAGGCAGTAAGCCCATTTCGCTGCCAGAGTTGGAACTGCTGACACGTTTTCTCGACGTCCCGCTGAACGCCATCCGTACCACCGAGACCGTAGCAGACATCCAGGCAAACAAAAAATTACCTGATCCCAAGCTGTATTTGATGTTGCGCCATCGTATTGTGGGCGCAAGGCTGCACCAACTGCGCAGCGAGGCCAACCGCACGCAGCAAGACCTCGCCGAGATGCTGGAATATCCTGTGGAAACGATTGTGGCATACGAGTTTGGCAAACGCCCAATCTCGGTTGCCGAATTGGAAGTGGTGTGCCGCGCTCTCAATGTCCCCCTGAGCTATTTCCTGGATAAGGACAGTGACATCGGCAAATGGCATTTGTTGCAAGATCAGTTCAAGCTGTTCAAGGAGCTGCCAGCCAACGTCCGCGAGTTCGTCCTCAAGCCGATCAATCAAAGCTATCTGGAGTTGGCGATGAAGCTCGCATCCATGCCGGCCGGGGCACTCCGCGCCATCGCCGAGGGTATTTTGGAAATCACCTTTTAAGGAGAAAAGAATGGCAACACCAACCGCCGACGAATTACAGAATGAGGGACTGCGGCTTTTCCAGGAAGGACTGTACGATGAGGCTGCCCAGCGTTTCAGCGAAGCTCTGGAACACTTCACTGAAGAAGGCCGTGAAATCGAAGCGGGCGAGATGCTCAACAACATCGGCATCATCCGCCGTAAGCAAAGCCGTTGGGACGAAGCCCTGGAATCCCTCGAGGAAGCGCGCCGTATCTTTGCCCGCACGGGCGACAAATCCCGTGAAGCGAAAGCGTTGGGGAGTTTGGGCGCCATCTACGCGACACTGAAACGGCAAGATGAGGCCATCGAAGCGCGAAATACAGCAGCTGGCATCTTCGCAGAACTCGGCGATCGGCAAAACCAGGGCGAAATTCTGATGGCCCTGGGATTATCGCTCTTCAAATCAGGCCGTCGCCAGGAAGGATTGGCCTCTTACCAGGCCGGTCTGCAGATCGTCACTGAACCCACAGCAAGGCAAAAATTCTCGCGATTCCTTATGCAGATGCAGGCGCGTCTGCTCGGTTAAACCAGATCACCTGGGGCTAGACAAAGGGGCGGCTCGGTCGCCCCTTTTGCGTCCATGTTTCACGTGAAACAATCAAGACATCGTGAGACTTGTGTAGTCCGGTCGGCTTTATTGCGCTTTGGCGAATTTGGGTTACTATTACGGCGAGGCGCAGGGACAAAGGACAAACGACGCCCACATTGACAACAAACACAATGCCGGGAGGCCAGTATGAAAGTGTTCTTGAAACGTGACGTGCCAGGGCTAGGAAAAGCCAACGAGGTGAAAAACGTGTCCGATGGCTACGCGCGCAATTATCTGTTTCCAAAGGGGCTGGCTACGCCTGCGACCGAGAGTCATCTTAAGGCGGCCCAAGTCTTTGCCGAGAGCAAAAAGGCGCGCGAAGACCGCATCCGTGAGCGCAGCCAGCACATCGCCGAGCAACTCAAAACCAAGACCCTTAAATTCAAGGCTAAGGCTGGTGAAACCGGCCGGCTTTACGGCTCTATCACCTCCGCCGACATAGCTACAGAGATTGGACACGCGCTCAACATGACCTTCGACAAGCACTGGATTGTCCTGGAACGTCCGCTCCGCGAGATCGGAACGCACACCATCGATATCAAACTTGATGGCGGCGTCCACGCCCAAGCTCACGTGGTTATCGAAACGGAGGAATGATGAGCGACGGCCTGGGCTTGTGGCTACGCCGCACCCGTGAAACACGTCAGATCTCGCTGCCCGATGCCGAGAAGGCGCTGCGCATCCGCCGCCGCTATCTCCAGGCGTTAGAAATGGGCGACTACATGGCGTTGCCGGGCGAAATCCAGGCGCGTGGATTCCTGCGCAATTATGCCCGGTATCTCAACCTCCCGGTAGAAGAAGCTCTGGCGCGTTACGACGCCGAAATCCAGGGGCGCCCCATGCAGCCGCGTGCCCACACCGGCGTTGCTGCAGAACCCAAAACTCCCATCATCAACCGCCCTTCGGTCTTCTCCCCACCGCCTACCGAGGCCGAAGAAGCGGCTTCGCCGCGCGCGCGGATTCCCAGCTTCGTCTTCCAGCTTCTATTCATCGCATTGGTATTCTTCGTCGTTGTGGCCGTTGGCAGCTTCATTTGG
>DYKY01000012.1:9969-29505 GCA_020722365.1 Thermoflexus sp. | reverse complement strand
CCTCGCCCGACGGACTGGTTTATCTGCGGCTGTTGTCCAACGAGCACGCCTGGGTCAGAGTCTCTGCCGATGCCAGAATCATCTTTGAGGGCATGGCGGCGCCAGGCCAGATGCTCGAAACTTCCGCCAAGGAAATGCTGATCGTCGCCACGGGCAACGCCGGCGCCTTCCAACTCTACATCAATGGCACCGATTGGGGGACACTCGGCGGCTCAGGTGAAGTCGTGCGCCGCGCGTGGAACCCCGTCGGCGAGGTGCCGCTGGAGGACTGATGCCGCGACAATCTACAGGAGATGTCAGAAGGGGCGACGAGCGCCCCTTTCGCTTTTATATCGCATCCCTGGGCTGTCCCAAAAACACGGTCGACTCCAGCAACATGGCCGTCTTGTTACAACGCGCCGGTTACACGCCCACCCTCGACGCGGAACAGGCCGACGTCCTCATCGTGAACACCTGCGGCTTCATCGAAGCAGCGCGCCAGGAATCGCTGGAGACTATGCAGGATTTGGCGGCAGGGCTGCGGCCCGAACAACACCTCGTCGCGGCAGGCTGCTGGGCGCAGCGCGAGCCGGATGTGCTGCTCAATGCTATCCCGCAACTGGATGCCGTACTCGGCACACGCACCTGGAACGACATTGTCTCTGTGGTCGATAGGGTGTTTGCTGCACGCGAGAAAACTCCGCTCAGGCACATTGTCCACACCGCCGTCGCCTTGCCGGAGGCAGCCGGTACGCCGGGATTCGTCATCTCCGGGCCATCGGCGTTCCTCAAAGTCGCCGATGGATGCAGCCGCGCCTGCGCTTTCTGCGCGATTCCGGCCATCAAAGGCGCTGCCGTGAGCCGCCCCATCAACGCCGTGCTCGACGACGCGCGGCAGTTGCAGGAACTCGGCGTGTTGGAAATCAACCTCATCGCCCAGGACGTGACCTACTACGGGCGCGATATGGGCCTGCAAGACGGCCTGGCGCACCTGTTGGAGCAGATGCTCGTCGAAATCCCCGACGTGCCCTGGCTGCGCCTGCTCTATGCGTTTCCCGGCTTCGTCACGCCTCGGCTGATCGACGTGATTGCGCAGTCGCCACAGGTGCTCCCCTACATCGACATTCCACTACAACATGCCCATCCCGACGTGCTGCGAAGGATGCGCCGTCCAGATGACATCGACAGTGTGCGCCGTCTCGTGGAAGACCTGCGCGCCGCCGTCCCTGACATCGCCCTGCGCACCACCTTCATCGTCGGATTTCCCGGCGAAACCGAAGCGCAGTTCCTCACGCTGCTGGATTTCGTCAACGCCATGCGCTTCGACCGCGTTGGCGTCTTCACCTACTCGCACGAGAACGGCACGGCTGCCGCCCAATTCCCGGACGACGTCCCACCGGAGGCCAAAGAGGAGCGGCGTGATGCGCTGATGCTGGCCCAACAAAGCATCTCGCGTCGCAAGAATTCGGCCTTCATCGGCAAACGGCTGGAGGTGCTGCTTGAGGGAACCGGCAACGGCGTGACAGTGGGGCGTTCCTACCGCGACGCGCCGGAAATCGACGGCATCGTCCTGATCCGCGAGGAACTGCATCCCAACCGGCTGGTTACGGTCAAAATCACCGATGCCCTGGAATACGATTTGATCGGGCGAGTGGTGAGAACAAATCCTAGAGGGAATCCGCGTAGAGAACCTGCGCGGCGATAGCCAGTAGTTCGCTGGTCATCATCGCGGTCGCGCCCCAGATGTAGTGCGGAGGGACATAGAAGCTAGGCAAAGAACGGGGCTGCCCGTTCACGTCCCGCACACACGTTGCCACAGTCGCGGGCTCCCGCAATGTTTGTAACGTCACCGAAAGGACTTCCGCTACCTCGCGGGCATCCGGGTTTAACGGGGGCAGCGCAGGAATCCAGCCGACGAACGGATGCACCAGATTCCGGCTCGATTCGATGAACAACGTCGTTAATGCCCCAAGGATACAGACATCGGCGGTCGCCATCCCCAGTTCTTCGCCGGTCTCACGCAGCGCCGTGTACGCCAACGAGGAATCGCCCTCTTCCATGCCGCCGCCGGGAAAGCAGACCTGCCCGCCGTGATGCGCCAATCGTGAAGGGCGTAACGTGTACAGCACCGCCGGTCCTGCCGGCGAAGGATGCAGCAGCGCCAACACCGCCGACTTGCGCAACGTGGGCAACTCGGCTGCGTCAGGCGTCCAGCGGCGCTCCATCGAAGCCATCGTCCGCTGCGCCCCCACACCCGGCAGCGGGCCATCCGTCAGACGTTCTGCCAGGCGTTGTACAAATCGTTCCGGTTGATCCAAAATACTGTCATTGTCCATATCCCACATTATACCTCACTTGCCATCCGACAACCGCGATAGCCCTGTTGTGGGTGCGTTTCAGAATGGGGGCAAGTTTTTGAGTTGTTTCCATCTCACCCACTGCCCCCGCTCTCACCGTGTACAGGGAAAGCGGGGGAATTTGGGTATAAGACAAATTATTGGGAAAAGGAAGACATTCGTCTGAGAATTCTACTTGGCTTGCTGTGGCCGGTCTCTGACCGAGCCACCGCAGGCTCAGGTAATGGGCTATGCGGGCACGGTCGGAGACCGGCCCGAGCACTTCCCAATAATTTGCACTATACCCGGGGAATTTCTTAAGGGGGGTATTTGGGGCGGCAAAGCCGCCCCAAATACCTCCCTATCTGTCTCCCCACCCCCTTTGGGGACGGGGCTGGGGGTGGGGGGTACGAAAATGAAACGCGAGCCCTGATGTGATAGTCCCGCCTTCTGTCGAACTCCTTTGAATAGGGTATAATGGATCGGACAAAGGCTATGGGAAAAATACAGAACGTGTGCCGGGAAATTGCCGTCCGCGCGCGCAAGTGGATGGGGGAAGGGTGGCCCTGGGCCGCGCTGCTGCTCATCATCCTGTGGGGCGTGCGCCCGCCGAGTGTGTTGGTGACGATGCCGCCCCAACAGCAGGTGCAAACGTCTAACCCGGCCGTGGGCGTCCACACACGGCTGACGAACGAAGTGGAGGAGTGGAAGATCCAACGCTCGCTGGCGCTGGTGCGAGAAATGGGCGCGCCGTGGATCGTCGAATACTTCCCCTGGGCCTATTGCGAACCGGAGCAAGGGCGCTACGATTGGACGCACGCCGACATGGTGATCCGGCATGCCCGCAACCAGGGTCTCACAGTCATCGCCCGCCTGGGGATGACGCCGGCCTGGGCGCGCCCCGATCCCAAAGAACAGGAGACAACGGGCACTTACCTCGACGCAGAAAGGTACGGCGACTTTGCCAACTTCGTCGCTGTCTTTGCAGCGCGGTACAAAGAGGATGTGCAGCACCTTATCATCTGGAACGAGCCGAATTTGAGCTTCGAGTGGGGCTACCGGCCCGTGGATCCGGCGGCCTACGTGGACTTGTTGCGCGTCGTCTACCCCGCAGCCCACGCCGCTAATCCCGATGTCATCGTGCTGGGCGGCGCGCTCGCCCCGACGCTGGAACCGCCGGACAGCCCCGCCGGACTGAACGACTTGCTCTATCTCGAGGCGATGTACGCCGCCGGAGGTGGGGCATACTTCGACGCGCTCTCGGCTCACGCCTATGGTCTGGGCTTCGCGCCGGAGACGCCGCCCGACCCGACGTTAATCAACTTCCGCCGCGTGGAATTGCTGCGCAAGATTATGGATACGAATGGCGACGCCGGCAAGCCCATCTACGTAACGGAGGCCGGCTGGAACGATCATCCCCGCTGGACGTGGGCCGTCAAACCGGGACAACGCATCCAATATACGCTGGACGCCTACACCTGGGCGGCGGAACAGTGGCCCTGGTGCCCGGTCGTTGCTATGTGGATGCTGCGCACGCCGGCCAAGTTGCGCAATTACCAGGACTACTACGCTTACGTCACGCCGGACTTCCAACAGCGGATGATCTACACTGCTGTGCAGGCATACACCGGTAATACGTCAACGGACTGAACGGATTCTAACGGAATTTTAACCTAAAACACAGTTTAGCTACCAAGTTGCCAGCATCACTTAACTCGTCCCGACTTGGGACTTTTGACCGGCGACTTTCGACGATTTTGAGGAGGCGTTGTGTGAAGATCTTACAGTTAGGGTTGCTGGGGATTGTGCTCGCCATCGCGTGTAGTGGATGTACGTGGCTGCCCACAGCGGAGCCAAGCCAGGTAGCGACGCCCACGGAGTCGCCTACATCCACGCCGGAACCAACACCGACGCCAACGGCAACACCATTGCCGGGTATTGCCACATTGACGCTCTGGGTGCCTGATTTTCTCAGCCCTTATGAAGACGCAACGGGCGCCGTCGTCTTCCACGAGCAATTGGCGGCGTTTTCGTTGATCCAACCGGATATCCAGGTGCAAATCATCGTCAAAAAGGCAACCGGTGCGGGCGGGCTGTACAATATGCTGAGCACGGCCTATACTGCCGCGCCCGCCATCCTGCCAGACGTCATCATTCTGAACGCACACGACCTCAACACAGCGGCAAGTGAAGGCTATCTGCAACCGCTCGATGCTACGTTGGTACAAACGACGGATTTCTTTCCCCTCGTGCGCATCACTGACCCGGCCATTACAACCACGTACGGCGTGCCTTTCCTCATCACAGCCGAGCAGATAGCCTATCGCCAGAACATCGCAGCGACGCCCCCGCTCTCGTGGACCGCCATCTTGACCGGCAACTATGCGCTGCTGTTCCCCGCTGCGCCAGCCGACGGGCTGGCAAGTGATATGGTGTTGGCCGCCTACATCGGTGCAGGCGGCGCAACCAGCGACGAAAGTGGCAAACCCAAACTTGACCGTGCGGCGCTGGAACAACTCTATCGCTTTGTGGCCGAAATGGTGAAGGAGAAGTTAATCGACGTTGAGCGTGTTTCGAACCTGACGGACGCGACAACGTGCTGGACCCTCTACCAGGAAGGAACCGGTCACCTGAGCGTCGTCCCAGCCGGGCTGTATTGGAGTGCGCCGCTCGAAGGGAGCCTGCCGGGTTGGATGCCTACGCCGACCGGGAATCCCATCACGATTGGCCACGTGTGGTCGATGGCGATGGTAAGTCAGGACCCCTATCACCAGAACGCCGCACTGAAGCTGCTGGAATGGCTGACCACACCGGAGCAAGTCGCCGACTTAACCCGCTCCACGCGCACTCTCCCTGCCCGTTTCCACGCCATCGAACTGTGGGATCTGCCGCCGGAAGAGACGACGTTTCTCAAGCAACTCCTGGACGGCGCAGTGCCAAGCCTGCCGCCGGCCGTCGATATGCCGGTACGGCGCGCGTTGCAGGCCGGCCTGACCGCCGTCCTCAACGCCGAAGTTGAGACGCCGGAAGAGGCCGCGTCGTATGCACTAAACAGCCTGCACCCGTGATGATGCTCCACGACCATCTCGGCCTCATCCAGGCGGCAGCGTTGCGCGCCGTCGATCCATATCCCGCTGTACAGCGTCACCTCACCCGCGTGGAGAACACGCTGCACGTCGCGAACGCCGACTGGTCGCTCGATGACGCTACGCGAATCATCGTCATTGCTGTGGGCAAGGCTGCCGTTCCTATGGCACAGGCAGCAGTTGACAGGATAGGGGACACGCCGATCACCGGAATTGTGGCGACGAAGGTCGGGCACGCCGCGCATCACACTTTGCCGGAGACGCTGCGCGTCGTCGAAGCCGGACATCCTGTCCCCGACGCGGCGGGACTGACAGCGGCTCAGGCCGTCGCCAGTCTGCTGGCCACAACCACCGCGCGAGATCGCGTGTTGCTGTTGTTGTCGGGAGGGGCTTCGGCGCTGTTGCCCTCACCTGCGGAAGACATCGCACTGACCGATCTGCAAGCCGTTACAGAAAGCCTTCTGCGTGCGGGAGCCACCATCGGCGAACTCAACGCAGTGCGCAAACACCTGTCGCGCCTGAGTGGTGGACAGGTGGCACGGCTCGCGCAACCCGCGCCTGTGATCGCGCTGATCCTGTCAGACGTGGTTGGCGATCCATTGGATGTCATCGCCTCCGGCCCCACCGCGCCCGACCCAACGACCTACGTCACGGCACAGGCCATCCTGACGCGGTATAATCTCGTGGAGGAGATGCTGCCCACAGTGTTCGCGCATCTCGCCGCGGGCGTCGCCGGACACATCGCGGAGACGCCCAAGCCCGGCGATCCCGCGTTTGCAAACGTCAACAACGTCATCGTCGGCTCAAACCGGCTGGCGGCGCAAGCTGCGGTCGCGGAGGCAAGGCGTCTGGGGTACAACGCACTGCTGCTCACGACGTTTATGGAGGGCGAAGCCCGCGAGGTCGCCAAAGTCACGGCAGCGCTGGCGAAGGGCGCCCGCGCCCACGGTGATCCCGTGAAGCCTCCGGCATGTCTCGTCTGGGGCGGCGAAACGACGGTGACGGTGCGCGGGCGAGGGAAGGGAGGACGTAATCAGGAATTGGCCCTGGCAGCAGCCCTGGCGTTAGAGGGACGACCCGATGTGGCGCTGCTGGCCCTGGCGACCGACGGGACGGATGGCCCCACCGATGCCGCCGGCGCTATCGTGGACGGGCGCACGGCTGAACTCGCGCGGGCGGCAGGCTGGGATCCCACCGCCGCGTTGGCCGACAACAACGCCCACCCGCTGCTCGACGCTGTCGGCGCACTGCTACGCACCGGTCCAACGGGGACAAACGTGAACGATATTGCGGTCTTGTTGGTGGGGTGAGCGCCAATGACTTGCCGTTTCTCCTGAGTGGTGTATGATAGTTATCGATTCCGCATCCTGTAATTTATTCTGACAATTATTGTATGAATGGACAAAACTTTTTAGTCACGGGCGGCGCAGGCTTCATCGGCTCGCATCGCGTGGACGCGCTCCTGGAAGCCGGACAGGCCGTCACTGTGCTGGATGACCTTTCAGTAGGCAAGATGCGGAATGTCACCCACCATCTCAACCACCCCAACTTCCACTTTGTCAAAGGCTCCATCCTCGACAAGAAGTTGGTCACGCAACTCATCGACGATTCTGGAAGCGGTGTGCGAACGGGATTGCAAGTTCCAGACAACAACCTCTTTGGAAGAGGGCTTACGTCAGACTATTCTGTGGTTTAAGGAGCACCGTGATGCATAGCTTAACGACGCACAACTCAACTGCGCATAGCGTTGCGCCATCATCTCGTTTTAGTGCATTTTGCGACCGCGCGCTAGAAGCCGGCTGGCTTTTGGGGGTTACGATTACGCCCGTTTTCTTCAACGTGTATTCCAGCCGGGTGTTCGAACCCGACAAGCTGACAACGTTGCGCATCCTGTCGACCGTAATGGCCGTGCTGTGGCTGGTGCGGCTGTTCGAGGAGATCATGCACAAGCAGAAGCCGCTGCGCTTCTCCTGGCGCACGCCGATGGTTCTGCCCGCGCTGGCAATGATGGGAATTTACCTGATCAGCTCCGTCTTCTCGCTGGTCCCATATACCAGTTTTGCCGGCTCTTACCAGCGCTTGCAAGGGACGTACACGCTGTTCGGCTATCTGGTGCTCTTCTTCGCCCTCATCACCAGTTTGCGCACGCGCGAACAACTGGCGCGACTGGTGACGGTACTCATCCTCAACAGCCTGCCGATTTCGCTCTACGGCATCATCCAACACAACGGCCTGGACCCGCTGCCCTGGGCCGGGGATGTAACCTCGCGTGTTGCTTCGAACATGGGCAACGCGATTTTCGTGGCCGCCTATCTCATCATGATCGTCCCACTGACGGCGGCGCGCATCATCCAGAGTTTCAATGACATCCTGAGCCGTGAAGATGTGCGCGTGAGTGACATCCTGCGCGCTTCAGGCTACATTTTCATCATTGCCGTGCAGTTGCTCACAATATGGTATTCACAAAGCCGCGGCCCGTGGCTCGGTCTTGTGGCGGCGGCAGTACTCTTCCCCTACCTGGCGCTGATTATGCTACAACAGCGCGCATTGAGCGAAAAACCGGATACGGCCGAGGCAGGGATGGACGTCCTGAAAGGGGCTGGCTTTGGTCTGGGAATAACCGCCATCGCCGGGGGATTGGCTATGCTGGCCATACTGGTGCTCAAAGGCAAGGTGGGTACTTACGTTGGCAGTGGATTAGCCGTGTTGGTCTTCGGTGGCGCGTGGCTCTACTGCGTTGTCGAACGCAAAGGCTGGCGCTGGCTGTGGATTGGCTGGGGAACGGTGGGCCTGGCGGCAGCGACGTTGCTGCTGCTGTTCAACGTTCCCGGACCGATACAAACCCAGGTGCGCAAAGTCGAACAACTGCGTCGTTTGACGACGATCACCGAGCTGCAAAGCGGCACAGGGAAGGTACGGGGTTTGATCTGGCAAGGCGCGGTGGAGTTGATCAAGCCACACGCGCCGATCAAATTTCCGGATGGCAGCCAGGATGCGCTGAACTTCCTCCGCCCGCTCATCGGCTATGGCCCGGAATCGATGTACGTGGCCTACAACTCCTTCTACCCGCCGGAGTTGGGACACTACGAATCCCGCACGGCCTCACCGGATCGTTCACACAACGAGACGCTGGACTCGATCATCATTACCGGGGTCTTAGGCCTGGCCGTGTATCTATTCACGTTCGTCAGCTTCTTCTATTGGGGACTGCGGTGGCTCGGGCTGCTCAAAACGCGCGGACAACTGTGGTTATACATAGGATTGATGACGGTCTTTGCCATCATCTTCTTCGTAATCGCCTGGCAACTGGAAGGCGCGTACCTCTTCGCGGTAGCAATTCCGCTGGGCGTTTTGGTCGGCACGATGGTCTACCTGACGATGGGGGCGTTCCGCGCACAGTTTGCCACACGTACGACGGATACGGAGGAAACACAAACTCCCCAGACGCTGCACCCGCACACGTTGCTCATCATCGGCCTGCTGGCCGGGGTCATCGCCCACTATGTGGAAATCAACTTCGGAATCGCTATTGCCTCGACCCGTACCACCTTCTGGGCGTTTGCCGGGCTGTTGGTTGTCCTCGGGCTGGAGTGGGTACCGGGTAGTGTCCCCGTGACGGAGGAAGTGGCGCAGATGCCGGTATCCGAGGCGCAGGTCAGGCGGCGGCAGCGCACCACACGCGCGCGCCGCAAACAGACGGGGCTGCCTGCGTGGCTCGCGGCGGTGTTGGCCTTGAGCTTTATAGCGACCTTCCTGCTGGGGACGCTGGCTTTCGACTTCATCAACAATCCAGAACGACTCACCAGCGCCAGCGAAATCTTTGCCAACTCACTGACGATGAAATATCATCCCGAGAAAACCAAAGCCTACGGCGCGCTGATGATCTTCATCTTTACATGGGCGTTGTTTGGCGTGATCGGCCTGAGCGAGTTCGACCGCGAGGGGCTGTTCGCCGAGGAGCGTGGCACACGTTGGGGCACGGCGATTACCGTTTACGCCACCGTCTCGTTGATGGGGCTGCTGATTTTCGGAAGTATGCTGGCGGCGCACCAAGCCAATTTGACCGCTACAGGCGTCGATCAAACATCCCTAGAGAGCTTGATCCGTGGCGTCGTGAACATTGCCGACCTGTTGGCCACACTCATGGTGCACTATTATGGGTTGATCTTCACCGTGCTGGTGCTGTCAGGGTTGGTGTTACTCTGGGAAGAACCCCTCCCGCGCACATTGGGGGAAATCTGGAGTCCCCTGATCCTCATCGTGCTGCTGGGGCTGAGTATAGCCGTACTCATCGTTCCCGCCGGATACAATCTGATACGCGCGGACATCATCTACAAACAGGGTGGGGTATTTGCGGGCAGCAGCACTGCCAATGAGAAACAAATCGGCATCGCCCACTATGAAAAGGCGCTGGAGTACGCCCCACGCGAGGACTACTACAATCTTTTCCTGGGCAAAGCCTATCTGGAACTGGCGCAGGGTCTCCCGGCCGAGACAGAGCCGGAACAGCGCGAGGCAATCTTCCGCAAGACCGAGGAGATTCTCAGCCAGGCGCGCACAATCAACCCCCTCAACACCGATCACAGCGCAAATCTGGCCCGCTTCTACAAGTCATGGGCAACGCGCATTGCCTCTGACCGGCAGGCTGAGGGACTGAGCGCCGCGCAACAGACGGCGTTGGCCCATCAATATGATACGATGCTGCAAACATCTGAGGAAAACTACAAAATCGCTCTGACACTCAGCCCCAACAACCCCATCATCTGGAATGAGCTGGCGCAGCTTTACGCCATCGACATAGGCGATGAACTGAAGTTTCAACAGACGATCTCCAAATCATTGCAAGTTGACGATGAATTTGAGCAGACGTGGATGTTACTTGGTGATATACGCTCTTCGCAGGGCGACCTCGCGGGTGCAGTCGCGGCTTATCAAAAATCCCTGGAGGTCAAAAACAACTGCACCGTGCGCCGCGTACTCGGCACGCTGCAGGCCCAACAAAATCTGTGGGCAGAGGCCGTCACCTCGCTGGAAGAGGCTGTGGAGAAATGTCCCGCGTCAAGCGAGTTGTGGGATATTTACCGCGTCCAGGCTATCGCTTACGCCAACCTGGGCCAGCTAGAGACCGCTTTACAGACTGCGGAGTTGTCGTTACAGGCTGCGCCCGAAGCACAAAAAGAAACCATAGAGCAGCTTATCACCCAATTGAAAGCCCAATTCACACCGGCTGAGACGCCGCAGCAGCCCTGAGAGATGATGCATGAGTACCTACATTGTCGTCTTTGCTGGAGTTTTGCTCCTCGCCGTCATCGGGACGCCGCTGGCCCGCAAACTGGGCCTGCGCCTCAATATGCTCGACCAACCTGACCCAACCCGCAAGGTCCACACGGTCCCGACGCCACGTCTGGGGGGCGCCGCTATTTTCCTGAGCACGTTGATCGTCACGCTGTTGTTGGGAGAACACTACAACATCAGCCAACTGGCAGGCATCCTGATTGGCGCAACACTGATGTCGTTTATGGGGTTCTGGGACGATCGCTTTTCGCTGCCCGCCGGCATCAAGCTGATCGGGCAGTTCATCGCGCTGGGCCTGTTGGTCATCACCGGCGTTTCGATCAGCGTTTTGCCGCACCCCCTCCTCAACCTGCTGGCGACTGCACTGTGGGTGGTGGGGATTACCAACGCCATCAATCTACTGGACAATATGGATGGGCTGTCGGGAGGAATTGCTGCGATTGCTGCCGCGCACTTTGCGCTGATGTGCGCCTTCACCGGACAGTATTTGGTCGGGACGCTATCGATGGCAGTGATGGCTGCGTGCATCGGCTTTCTCATCTACAACTGGAACCCCGCGACGATCTTTATGGGCGATTCCGGCGCCCTCTTTTTGGGATTTATGCTGGCTTCTATCGGGATCAAAATCCGCTTTCCCGATAACACCCCCATCGTCACCTGGATGATCCCCATTTTAGTGTTAGCCGTGCCGATTTTCGACACCACGCTGGTCACGATTTCGCGCCTCAAGCGTCGCCTCAATCCGCTGACGACGCCGGGCGTCGATCACACCTCGCACCGTCTTACCTATGCAGGATTGACGCGCCGCGAAGCCGTCTTGGTGTTGTACACCGTTGCCTTCATCATGGGTTTGGTCGCCATCTTCGTCACCCGCGCGACGATAGGGGAAGGTTATCTGATGGGCGCACTCACCGGGATCATCGGACTCTATGGCCTGTGGCGTATGGAACGTCCTCCGTTCTGGCCACCCAGCGCCAACCGACACTGATATTTTCCCGCAAACCAACCCCGAATCTACACACGTAGAAGCCACAGGAACGCGCTAAGGACATCGCGGTCGCAACGATATCTCGTGCGCGCATCCCGAAAACTCGTTTATGACACGATAATTTAGTGGTATAATATCTACTAAATTCAGGAGGGCTAGGGGTGGTCTGCCACGCGGCGGCCTGCCGCACAGGCCACCGGACTAAAGACTGACGGACTATAGGAGTACATACAATGGGAAGAATAAAAGATATTGTTACAGCGGCAATTCAAGCAGCTAATGCTAACAAGACTATAGGAGTACATACAATGGGAAGAATAAAAGGGGCCATAGGCCCAATTGTGTTGGCCACTCTGTTGGCCGTTCTTGTTTTAAGCGCTTGTGGGACGACCCCCACAGTTGAACCAACGCCCACAGCAGCACCGACGGCAACGCCAGTCCCCACAACCGCGCCAACGGCTGCACCGGCCACACCGGTGAACGAGGAAGGCCACTGCGAGATCGTCCCCTTACCTGAAATCCCTAACTCGGGACTCCCCATCACGATCACCGATGACGAGTGGAGCACCGGCGCAAGTGCAGAAGATGCTGAACTGACCATCGTGGAATATTCTGACTTCCAATGCCCGGCCTGCGCCGGCGCAAGTCCCTCCGTCGATGCCATCATCGCAACCACCCCTGGCGTGCGCCTGGTCTTCCGCAATCTGCCCCTGGAGAGCCTGCACGACAAAGCTTACTTGGCGGCGGAAGCGGCCGAAGCAGCGGGCGCCCAAGGTAAATTCTGGGAAATGTACTCCCTCCTCTTTAGCCATGCCATCAATGGATACATCGCCCAACAAAACGGAGAAGAGACCTCAGAGTGGATCGCACTGCCACTTAAAGATGCACCGGCAGAATTCGCCAAATTCGCACAAGAAATAGGGCTGGATGTCGATCAATTTACCACTGACCTGGAAAATGGAACGTATAGGAAAAATGTCGACGAGGACGTCAACGGTTTTGGCACCCTGGGTCTCCCCTATGCCACGCCCACCTTCATCATCGGCATTGGCGACACCTACTTCAAGCCGGACATTTCTTCCTATGACGAACTGGTCTACTTTCTCGCTGTGGCGAAGATGAGGAAGAATGATTTCACCTTCTTCGATACCCTGCCGGAAATGACCATAACCGAAGACCAAACCTACCAGGCGACGCTGAAGACGGCCCGAGGCGATATCGTGCTGGAACTTTCGGGAGCGCTCGCACCAACGCACGTCAATAGCTTCCTCTTCCTGGCACAGCAACAATGGTATAACAACTCCGACTTCTTCTACGTGCGCGACAATTTCGTCGCTCTCACCGGTGATCCAAGCAACACCACCTATGGCTATCCCGGCTACTACTGTGATGGCGAAAAGCAAAGCACCTTCAGTGAGGCCGGCACGGTCGGCATGCTCCCCAACGGACAGTTCTTCATCACCTTAGGTGCGGATGCCGCGCAGCTTGACGGGCAATTCGCGCAAATCGGGCGCGTTGTCGAAGGCATGGATGTCTTGAGCAAGTTGGCGCGCGCTATGCCGCGCGATCCCACGGCCCCCCGACCGGACGTGCTCCAAAGCGTACAAATCACCAAGAAGTGAGTCAACCGATACAACAGATGGGGCGAGCGCCCCATCTATTGTATCCCCAATCTCAATTTTCACCAGGCAGACCCTATGGAAAGGCCACTCCCTCAAGCTCTGTGGATCATGACCGCTGGAACCGGTGCTGCACTCGTTGCCGGAAGCATCATGGGCGCGGCGCTGATCTTCATTCTGCCGCAGACAGCAGGGGATGTACTGGCATTGACCCTGATGGGGCTATGCCTTGTCGTTTTTTTTCTTGGTTTAGGATTGTTGTGGGCGGGATGGTCAGGGTCAGGGCAACAACGCCTACCCTCACCCCAGGTTTACACCCGCTGGGGATGGGCTGTATGCCTGCTCTTGATTGTCATCTTCGCAGGGGGCGCACTTCTGACGCCGGAGGACTGGCAGCAGCGCCCCATCTTTGCCCCGTTTCATCTAGGACTGGCCGCACTCCCGGCATTTTTCTGGCTGAACTTGCTCACGCTGGCCGCCGGACGCTACCGCGCGCTGACCTTTCGGGAATTCATAGCCGCGCTGAGCAGCGGAGCCGCCTCCATCATAATGGCCCTGCCGATCGAAATTATCGGTTTTGTGATCAGCGCCATTATGGTCGTGTTTGTCGCCTTGCTATTGCCAGGAGGGGCGGCGGAGATCAACCGTATGGGTACCCTGGTAGAGCAATGGGGGGTAATGCCACCAACAGATATGGAGCAGATATTGAAGGCGATTGCCTCTCCTATTATGCTGGTGATGCTCTTCCTGGTGTTTGTCATCATCGCGCCGCTCGTTGAAGAAGTGGGGAAAACGCTCGTGATGAGCGTGATGGGCTTCTGGCATCGTCCCGGCTTGACGCAGGCATTTATCTGGGGAGCAGCGTGCGGGCTGGGCTTCGCCATCGTCGAAAGCATCACCAACGGCGCAAGCGGCCTGGGCGAAGTGTGGGGTTGGCTGGGCGGCATGGGTATGCGCGCGCTGGCTGTTGCCATGCATATGTTAACCAGCGGCATCATTGGTCTGGGATGGAGTTTTTTCTGGCGCAAACGCCGCTGGGCGCTACCGCTCGCCTATGGTATCGCCATTCTGTTTCATAGTTTGTGGAACCTCAACGCCGTGATGTCCATCGGGGGCATGGCGATCGGCGCCGTCACTTCGCCCATCGGATTCATTGTCGCGGCCCTTGGCATGGGGCTGATGATTATTCTGGCGCTGTTCGCCCCCCTGGCGCTGATCGGCATTCCGGTTTTGCTTCGCGCCTACGAATAGCGAACAGAGGAGGACAACAATAGGGCCTAACCGCGCAAATCCTTGCTCAACGGGCAAGGAAACGGGCATCGCCGATATTCCCGGCACGTGGCAACGGCTCGTCGCCCGGCGCGAAAGCAGCCCATACAAAGCTGCCGACCATCAATGGCCGGAAAAACACCTGCATGTCGGCGTGCCAGGCCACGAGTTCGATCTCGGACTCTACCTGCCCATCACCGAGTAAAGGATCATTGCGCAGCGCAAGGCCCTGAGGGGGCTGGATCTCCTCAGGGCCTTGTCGAAGGGGACCACCCTCGCGCGACCAGCAACAAAATGACCGGCGTCACCGGCAGCCGGAAGCGAATCTGGCCGATCGGGCCGGGCACAAAGGTGACATAGAAAATCGTGATGAGCAGGAACGCCGCCAGCAGGCGCGGGCGCATCCGCAGCGCGCCGATGACGAACAACACCGCCGCCGCGCCGTACATCACGCCCCAGAACGCCCAAAACGCGAGCGCCAACGGCGGCAGCCCGCGCAATCGCTCATCGATCACCATCCGCACGGCTTGTCCAAACTCCCCGCGCCCCAACGCCGTTAGCGCGCGCCCCAGCACGTCACCTTGCCCGGCAGCGGTTTCCCAATCCTGCCCGGTGAAGTGTGTGTACCAGAACTTGTGATCTTGCGGGACGAACGACCACAGCCAGCTCTGCGTGTGGCTGACAATGAAATCCACCGGATGCGCGCGCACGATCTCACCCGACACCTCCGCAATCTCCTGCAAGCGCCGATCCAGATCGCGGGCCGTGAGTGTCGACTGAGGGACCGGCTCCCAGTTGTAACGCTGCGCCGTCTCCGCGATGATGCCGTCGTAAATTTCCTCCCAGCGCGGCGTCCACGGAGCGACAGCTTCGCCGTTGACACGCGCCAGCGTCGCCACGGCGCTGACGTGCGCAAGGTTGTCATCGAAGGTGCGCGTGTAGAAGACCTCGCCAAAAACAATGGTGTTGCGCACAAACCAGGGAAGAAGCATTACGCCAATTGTCCCCGCCACGATAACCGCTCCGTGCCACCAATGCTGGCGATGGACGAAAATCCCATACGCCAACAACGCCAGCAAAGCCAGCGGCAAGAACTGGATGTTCGGCTTGCACAGAATCCCCGCGCCCAACAACAGGCCGCACCACAGCGCGTCGCGCTTGCGCCAGCGCAAAAGATAGCGCGCAAATAGCCACAAGCCCGCCGTCAACAACAGCCCGAACAGGATTTCGGTCAATAACTCGTTGCAGAAGCGCCAGGATGACGGGTTGAGCGCATAGAGCAGCGCCGCCACTTTACCCACATGCCGCCCGGCGACGAGCGTCCCGAACTTGAGCAGCACGACGACGGTCAGCACATCGAGCAGCGGCTGCGCGAACGCCACGAAATCGGGATTTGGCCCGCCAATCGCGTACCACGCTGCGACAAACAGCGGATACAGCGGCGCGCGGATATTGTTGGCGCGCAACGGCGGCTCCGAGTTCATCGAATAGACGCCGTGCTCTAACAGATTCACCGCCAGGTAGTGATAGCCTTCCGCGTCGACATGGGTGAACTGCATCCCGCGCGGCGCGCCGACAAGATAGCCCCACCGCAGTCCTGCCGCCAGCAAAACGATGCAGACGGGAATCACAAACCGCATCAAAGAACGTGTATTGCGTCTTCGCACGACTTATACCCTCACACAAGCACAATCAGCGTCGCCAGCGCTACCGATAGGCCCAGCGCTGCGACATCTGCCCATTGAAACCGCAACTCCACCGTCGTCGTGCGGCCCTTGCCGCCCTGATAGCCGCGCGCCTGCATCGCCAGCGCGAGATTCTCCGCCCGCTGCAAGCCGGTGAGGAAGAGCGGCACCAGCAGCGGCAGCGCCTGACGCGCCCGGCGCAGCAATCCGCCTCGGCCCGTACCCCATTCCGCGCCCCGCGACGCCTGCGATTTGGCGATGCGCTCCGCCTCCAGCGCCAGCAAGGGCAAAAAGCGCAACGTCACCTGCACCATCAACACGAAGGCGTGCGTCGGCAGCCCGATTTTGGTTAACGGCGCGAGCAAGGCATCGAGCGCGCGCACAATCTCCGTGGTGGAGATGCAGAACGAGAGCCAACTGAGCGCCAGGATCAACGCCGCAAAGCGCAGCACGAGCAGCGCGCCGTTCAAGAGGCCGACGGCGGAAACGAACACCGGCCCCCATGTCCACAGTGACGTCCCAGCGGCGTCGCGCGGGCCAAAGAGGATTTGCAATGCCGCGAGAAACACAATGAAGGGCAACGGCGGAAGCAGCCCCTTCAGCGCGTAGCCTACCGGAATCCGCGCGATGACCAACGCTACGAGTACAACAACGAGCGCGATCACCAGCCCGGTCCAACGCGGCGCAGCAGTGACCGCCGCCAACAGCAGAAACCCGGCCAACAACCGCGCGCGCGGGTCCAGCCGGTGAATGATGGAACCGGTTGGCAAGTATTGTCCAATTGTCACAAAGCGCAAAAATTCGAAATCGTTCATAGCACATGTAGCGCGGGCGTCCCACCCGCGAGCGGGTCAGAGGCCCGCTCTTATCCGTGTCAACTGTTAAGGCAGCGAGACAACGCCTCGACCAGCGCAACGGATGAAATCAAGCCCGGCGGAAGCGTCCAGCCGCGCGCGCGCAAGCCTTCGACCACTTGGGTGACGACGGGCGTGGATAGCCCTAACGCGCGCAACGGCTCGCCCTGCGCGAACACGTCCGTCACGCGGCCATCGAGGACGGAGCGCCCACTGTCAAGGACCGTCACGTGTCCGGTGAGCGCCGCCACGTCCTCCATCTGGTGCGACGAGAGCACCAGCGTCATCCCGGTCTCCTTCAACTTTTGCAGATGCGTGAGCAATTCGCGGTGTGAGGCCGGATCCAGCCCGGCGGTGGGTTCGTCAAGCAGGAGCACCGAAGGCCGCAGTGCGAGGATCGAAGCCAAAGCCACTTTGCGCTTCTCGCCGCCGCTGAGCGCGAACGTGAAACGATCTTTGAAGGCGTTGAAACCCATCCCCACCAGTTCCATCGCCCAGCGCACGCGCTGCCGCAGCGAATCGCCGAGCAAGCCCTGCAGGCGCGGCCCATAGGCGATCTCGTCGCCCACGTACTGCTCGAAAATCTGCGTTTCGGGCAACTGGAAGACCAGCCCCACCATCCGGCGCACCGCTCGCACGTCCGTCTGGGGATCATGGAGCGCGTACTCGCCAACGCGCACCGTCCCTTCCTGGGGACGCAGCAACCCGTTGAGATGCTGCATCAGCGTGGATTTTCCGGAGCCGGTCGCACCAAGCAAGCTATGCGCCGCGCCTTCCCTCACATCGAGGGTGACACCTTCGAGCGCGCGCTGCGCCAGCGGCGTGCCGAGCATATAGGTGTGACCCAGATCGCGCACTTCGATCAACGGCGCGCTGGCAACCGGCGACGGTTCAGTCGGCGCAGTCGGCAGTTTAACATCATGATGTGACAAAGCGTCCAACGCTTCCACGAGCGCGGGCACGGTCAACATCCCGGCAGGCAGCGCCGGGAAGTGCTGTCGCAAGGTGCGCGCCAATCGCGCCGCGGGGGGCAAATCTAATCCTAAATTGCGCAAGGTATCCGCGTCGGCGAATACCGTCCCCGGCGGCCCATCGAGCGCCACGCGCCCCCGTTCCAACACCACCACACGCTGCGCATCCAACGCCTCTTCCATAAAGTGCGTAATGGCGATGATCGTCAGCCCGGCGCGGTGCAACTCGGCCATCATTTCACGCACCGCGCGCCGCCCGGCAGGATCGAGCATCGCCGTGGCCTCGTCGAAGACGATGCAGCGTGGGCGCATCGCCAGCACCCCGGCCAGGGCCACGCGCTGCTGCTGTCCCGCCGAGAGTTGGTGCGGCGGGCGCATCCGCATCTCCGACAACCCCACCATCTCCAGCGCTTCATCCACCCGCGCGCGAATCTCAGCTGGGGGAAGGCCCATGTTCTCCGCACCGAAGGCCACGTCCTCTTCCACCAGCGACGCCACAATTTGATCTTCCGGGCGCTGGAAGACCATGCCCACCGTGCGATAGATTGCCGCGTGCTGCGCCTGGTCGCGCGTATCCAGCCCGGCGACGGTCACGCGCCCTTCGTCAGGCACAAGCAATGCGTTGAGGTGTCGCGCCAGCGTAGACTTGCCCGAGCCGTTCGCTCCAACAATAGCAACGTACTCCCCTTCTTCGATGCGCAGCGAAATCTCCCGCAACGCGGCGATACGCCCGCCGCCGGGGAGCGGGTAAGCGTAGGTGACATCGTCGAATTCAATCAGTGCAGACATTCAACCTCAAAGTCACGAGAACGATCCTTAGTAGTATAACACCTTTGTGAGTGTAAACACTTTATCTTCTTTCGGGTTCGGTTATAATGCTGTCTATCATCCATCATTCAAAAGAAAGAGGTGTCTCATGTCAAAAGATAACATTCGTAAAATCACCATCACCGGTGTGTTGGGCGCGATTGCGGCCCTCTTGGGCTGGACGCATTGGGGTTTCATCCCCTGGTTTGCCGGCGCTTCGCTGACGATTATGCACGTCCCCGTCATCATCGGGGCAGTCCTGGAAGGCCCGGTCGTGGGCCTTGCCATCGGCCTAATCTTTGGCGGATTCAGCATGTTGCAAGCCGCCATTGCGCCGCTCGGTCCCACCGACGTGCTGTTCACCAATCCGTTGATTGCCGTCCTGCCGCGCCTGTTCATCGGGCCGGTCGCGTGGCTGGTCTGGCAACCGTGGAAACACGGGCGCGTCCTGGAACGCAAACCTGCGCCCGGCTTGATTGCCGCCGGCCTCGCCGGAAGCTTCACCAATACCGTGCTCGTTCTGGGGATGATCGGATTGATTGGCGCAGCACCATGGAGCGTCTTGTTGCCGCTCGTTGTCGCCAACGGTCTGCCCGAAGCCGCCGCTTCGGCCATCATCACCCTTGCCGTCGTCGCCGCCTGGAAGC
>DYKY01000012.1:5812-9869 GCA_020722365.1 Thermoflexus sp. | reverse complement strand
CGCAGTTTCGCCTCCGCCGTCTCGACCACGAATGCGACAATCCTCGACACGCGCAAGACGCTGCCCGGCTACCGCGTGCTCGACAAGTACGCCGTGCGCATGGGCGGCGGGATGAACCACCGCATGTCGCTCTTCGATATGATGATGGTGAAGGACAACCACATTGACGGCGCGGGCAGTATCGCGCTCGCCGTGGGACGCGCCCGCGCGCAGCATCCCGACCTGCCCATCGAAGTCGAAGTCCGCGATCTGGACGAACTGCGCCAGGCCTTGGCGATTGAGCCGCCGCTCGACCGCATCCTGCTCGACAACATGGACCTCGACACGATGCGCAAAGCCGTCAGCATCACCGCTGGGCGTGTGCCGCTCGAAGCCTCCGGCAACGTCACCCGTGCGCGCGTGAAGGCCATCGCGGAGACCGGCGTGGACTTCATCTCCGCCGGCGCGCTCACGCACTCCGTCAAGGCGCTCGATTTGAGCATGAAGATTCAGCCCGTCGACAAGGTTGCCGAGACCGATCCGGTGACGCGCATCCGCGAGGTCAAAGCGGCGCTCGGCGACCGGTTGGTCATCCTGGGGCATCACTACCAGCGAGACGACGTGATCGCGTTCGCCGACTACCGGGGCGATTCGCTCGAACTCTCGCGCCGCGCCGCCCAGACCGATGCCGAATTCATCGTCTTCTGCGGCGTCCACTTTATGGCCGAAGTCGCCGCGATCCTGGCAAAGCCGGGCCAGCGCGTGCTCATCCCCGACATCGAAGCGGGCTGCTTCCTTGCCGAAACCGCCAGCGCGCATCTGGTGGCAGAGGCCTGGGACGCGCTTGACACCGCACTCAGGGCAGAAGGCAGCAGCGCCGACGCCGAAATCACGCCCATCACTTACGTCAACTCCGACGCGGAACTCAAAGCCTTCTGCGGGCAACACAACGGGACGGTCTGCACATCCGGCAACGCGGACAAGGTGCTAAAGTGGGCATTGGGCCAACGGCCCCGCGTCTTCTTTTTCCCCGATCAACACCTGGGACGCAATACGGCGAACAAACTCGACATTCCGCCGGAAGAGATGCTGCTGTGGAACCTCCACCGTCCCCCCAGTGCGGAGGCCGTCCACACCGCGAAAGTCATCCTTTGGCCCGGCGCGTGCAACGTCCACCAGCGCTTCCGCCCGGAGCACATTCACGCGATACGCGCGCGCTATCCCGGCATCCGCGTCATCGTCCACCCGGAGTGCAAGGCCGAGGTAGTAAACCTCGCCGATGACGCCGGCTCCACAGCCCACATCTTCAAGCAAATTGAGGCCGCGCCCGCCGGAACGCAGTGGGCCATCGGGACGGAACACCATTTCGTCCAGCGTCTGCAAACCGAGCATCCTGAGCAGCTCATCCTCTCGCTGTCGGACGTGCCGCCCTTCTGCGCCAATATGAGCCAGATCACCATCGACAACCTCGCCGAGATTATGGATGCCCTGGCGCACGGTGAGTTACACAACGAAGTCACCGTCGAGCCGGAGACGGCGAAATGGGCGAAGATTGCGTTGGAGAGAATGCTTTCGCTATAGCGATCAGCGATCAGCCATCAGCGATCAGCTTTCAGCTCTGGCTGACGGCTGAAAGCTGATCGCTGACAGCTTTTAAGGAGTATTTATGCGGGACTTCAGAAAATTGCAAGTGTGGGAGAAGGCGCATCAGTTGACGTTAGCGGTGTATAAGGCGACAGTACCATTTCCGCAGACCGAACTGTACGGGCTAACCAACCAAATCCGCCGTTCCAGCGCCTCTATCCCGGCTAACATTGCCGAAGGCTGTGGCCGCAATACAGAAGCGGAACTAGCCCGATTCATGCATATCGCAGCGGGTTCTGCCAGTGAACTGGAATACCACCTGCTTCTGGCGCATGATCTTGGCTTTCTGCCGTCCACCACATATACAGACCTGCATACGAATGTCACCGAGATCAAACGTATGTTAACATCATTCACCCAAAAGCTGAAAGCTGACCGCTGATCGCTGACAGCTATAAGGAGACCTATGCCCATCCAAACTGACGTGCTCATCATCGGCTCCGGGATTGCCGGAGCGGCGGCGGCGCTAAAGGCGGCACAAGACCATCAGCGCCAGATCACCATCATCACCCGCACGCACGACGCGGAGGAGGCCAACACCCGTTACGCGCAGGGCGGCATCGTGGCCGACGGGGAAGGGGATTCGCCCGACCTGCTGGTGGAGGATGTGCTACGCGCGGGGGCCGGGCTAAGTTGGCCGCCGGCCGTGCGCTTGCTGGCCGAAGAGGGACCGGAGTTGGTGAAACGCGTGCTGATCGACGAGTGTCGCGTCCCCTTCGACCAAAACGCACGCGGGGAAATCTCGCGCACTCGCGAGGGGGGGCACTCCCTGTCGCGCATCCTCCACGTGGGCGACACAACCGGCCACGCCATCGAACAAGCGATGCTCGCCCGGCTGCGCGAATTGCCCAACGTGACGCTGCTCACCGGGATGACCGCCGTGGACCTCATCACCTCGTCACATCACAGCCACGATCCACTCGCCGTTTACCTGCCGATCACGTGTCACGGCGCTTACGTGTTGGACCGCACCGAGAATGTCATCCATCGCGTCCTCGCACCGGTGACGATCCTCGCCACGGGCGGCGTGGGCCGCATCTACCGTCACACCACCAATCCGCCCGGCGCGCGCGGCGACGGTCTAGCGATGGCCTACCGCGCGGGCGCGCGCGTTGTCAACGCGGAATACATCCAGTTCCACCCCACCACGCTCGCCGTCGAAGGGGCAGACAACTTCCTCATCTCCGAGGCCGTGCGCGGGGAGGGGGCGCGGCTCTACACCCCGGACGGGCGGCACTTTATGGACACCTACGCGCCCAAGTGGGGAGATCTGGCCCCGCGCGACGTGGTCGCCCGCGCCATCCACCACGAGATGCTGGAACACGGCTACCCGCACGTCCTGCTCGACCTGGCAAGTGTCATGGACGCAGCGCACATCCGCGAGCGTTTCCCCAGCATCTACGCGACATGTCTGCAAGCCGGTGTGGACATCACCGCCGGGCCAATCCCCGTTGTTCCGGCAGCGCACTATTTCTGCGGCGGCGTCCACGTCGATCTGTGGGGACGCTCGACCATCGAGGGGCTGTACGCCGCCGGCGAAGTAAGTTGCACCGGCGTCCACGGCGCGAACCGTCTGGCGAGCACCTCGCTGCTGGAAGGGCTGGTGTGGGGCGACCGCGCCGGACGCAACATCCGCGCTCGCGACGATTTACGCCGGGTGACTACGGACGCCATCCCTCCCTGGCAAGATGTCAGCGAAGGCGACGCTGCCGATCCGGTGTTGGTCTACCGCGACGCCCGCACCATCCAGAACGTCATGTGGCTCTATGTGGGGCTGGCGCGCAATACCCACCGGCTGGCGCGCGCACTGCAAGACCTCAACCACCTGTGGGGCGTGATCGACGAATTTTATCGGTCCACACGCCTGAACGACAATCTCATCGGCTTGCGGAATATGGCGCAGGCGGCCTGGATCGTCACGCGCGCGGCGTGGCACAACCGCCAATCGCGGGGCGCGCACTACCGCGAGGATGCTGCCGATCACGAATTCGCCGGACTTGGTGACACCGAAGGCCCGCTGCCGAATTCGATAGCGGAGTTCTGAAGGAGGCAAGAGGCAAGAAGCAAGAAGCAAGAATTCTGTCCTGCATCTTGCATCCTGCGTCCTTGATCTCCGGTCTGATCGACATCTTCGGCTGGGAAATGCTGCTGCTGGCGGCAGGCGTGGACCCCAAAGGCTTCGGCGAGGTCGCCAACCGCTACGCGACGTGGATTCAAGAATACTACGACGCACTCGGCGCCGCCGATGTGCCCGTGGTGATGGTTCATGACGACATTGTGTGGAGTGCCGGACCGTTCATCGCGCCGCGCTGGTATCGCCAGTACGTGCTCCCCAACGATAAGCGGCTCTTCACACCGCTGCTGGAGTCCGGTAAAAAGATTAGCTATTAGCCGTCAGCTATCAGCCGTCAGCCAGCAAACTGCTGATAGCTGA
>DYKY01000012.1:1216-5712 GCA_020722365.1 Thermoflexus sp. | reverse complement strand
TGCTGATAGCTGACTGCTGAAAGCTGATAGCGATGTCCATAGAAACATTAACCACTGCATTACGCGCGGATGGGAGCTTCATCCGCAATGTAACCGCCTGGCGGACATTGCCCACAAAAGGCGCAGATACGACGGTGTGGCCCGCTGACCTCAATCCATGCATCGCCGAAGCCGGGCGCAGATTGGGCATCGATGTGCTCTACACACACCAGACGCGCGCCGTCGAAACTGCGCTGCGCGGCGAGAACGTCATTCTTACCACCGGCACGGCTTCCGGCAAGACGTTGGGGTACACGCTGCCATTGCTCAACACGCTGATGCGCGACCCCACCGCCACGGCGCTGTTGCTCTTTCCCACCAAGGCGCTGGCGCACGACCAGATCGCGGCGCTGGAGCAGTGGATCGGGGCATTGCAGGTCCCATTGGCGCTGCGCCCCTACGACGGCGATACGCCGCAGCATCACCGCGCCGCCATCCGCAACGAGGCGCGCATCCTCGTCACCAACCCGGATATGCTTCATTTGGGCATCCTGCCGCACCACACCCGCTGGACGCGCTTTTTCAGCGGCCTGCGCTACATCGTGCTCGACGAGCTGCACACATACCGGGGCATCTTCGGCAGTCACGTCGCCAACGTGCTGCGCCGCGCCCGCCGGGTGGCGCGCTTTTACGGCGCGGAACCACAGTTTGTCTCCGCCTCGGCAACCATCGCCAACGCCCGCGAGCTGGCCGAAGCGGTGTGGGAAGACCCGGTCGTCGCGGTGGAAGAGGACGGCGCGCCCTACGGACAGCGCCACGTCATCTTCTACAACCCGCCGCTGCTCAACCCCGATCTCGGCCTGCGGGCCGGCGCATCCGGCGAAGCCATCAAGCTAACGCTGAAGCTGCTCCAGGCCGGCGTGCAAACGATCCTCTTCGCCCGCGCCCGCATGACCGTGGAGAGGCTGCTGCGCGAACTGCGCGAACGGGCCACAGATGCAGGCTTTGCCCCAGACGCCATCCAGGGCTATCGCGGCGGCTATCTGCCCCAGGAGCGCCGCGCCATCGAACGCGGGCTGCGCGAGGGCAAAACGCGCGTCGTCGTCGCCACCAACGCGCTGGAACTGGGCATCGACATCGGCGCGCTCGACGCTTCGATCCTGGTGGGTTATCCCGGCACGATTGCGGCGACCCGCCAGCAGATGGGACGCGCCGGGCGACGGGCAGGAGCGTCGCTCTCGGTGCTCATCGCCACACCATCGCCGCTGGATCAATACCTGATCTCGCACCCGGAATATTTCTTCGGGCATTCGCCGGAAGAGGCTCGGGTGAACCCCGACACGTTGAGCCTGCTTGCCGCGCACCTCACCTGCGCCGCGTTCGAGTTGCCCTTCGAGCAAAACGAGCCGTTTGGCAAAGCACCAAACGTCGGAGCACTCCTGACCGCCCTCGGCGCGGAAGACGTGCTACACGAGCACAACGGGCGCTTCACGTGGGTTGGGGAGACGTATCCCGCCCAAGGACTCTCACTGCGTTCGGCCACAGCCGATAACGTCGTGATCCAATCCACAGAAGGAGACATGATCGGTACGATAGATCGCCCAAGTGCGCCGACGCTCGTCCACGAAGGGGCGGTTTACCTGCACGGCGGCGACATGTACCTCATCGAAAGCCTGGATTGGGAGCAAGGCATCGCAGTGGCCCGCCCAGGCGAACTCGATTACTACACCATCGCCACAGCCTCGATGCAGGTGGAGCGATTGAGTGTGCGCCGGACGGTCGGCGCGCTGGATGCCACGCCGCAGTTGACCGATGAGGAAGTGCGTGTGCACATCAAACCGGAGGCCTATCGCCGCGTGCAGCAGGGCACGCACGAGACCCTCGGCTGGGGTGAGATCGACTTGCCGGAGCAGGTGATGGAGACGGAAGCGTTCCGGCTGACGTTGCCCACGGCTTTGGTAGAAGACCTGGCAGAAGCCGGCGTGATGCTGGCCCCGCTGGATTACGGGCCGGCGTGGCCGCAAATCCGCGAGACGATCCTCGCCCGCGATGGTCAGCGTTGCCGTGTGTGCGGGATCACGGCGCAACCGGGGCATCCACTGGACGTGCATCATCTCACAGGGCTGCGCACGTTTCTGGCGCAGTATCCCCGCCAGGAAGCGCTACGCCTGGCGCACGCGCCGGAGAACCTGCTCACGGTCTGCTCGTCGTGCCACCGCAAACTGGAACGGGCGCGCGGCGCGCGGACGGCGTTGAGCGGCCTGGCGTACTTGCTGCGTAACCTCGCGCCGGTGTTCTTGATGTGCGACCCCGGCGATTTAGGCACTTCGGTAGAGGCGCGGGACACTGAAAGCGGCTTACCTGCCATCATCGTCTTCGACGGCGTGCCGGGCGGAGCGGGACTGTCACCGCGTCTGGTGGACTTGTGGCCCCGGCTCGTCGCGGCGACGTTAGAGCGCGTGCGAACGTGCCCCTGCGCGGATGGCTGCCCCTCGTGCGTCGGTCCGGCCGGGGAGAGCGAGCCCGGCGCGAAGGCTGCCGCGCGGCAATTGTTGGAGCGGATGGCGGAAGGTGACTTTTGGAAGATGCCGCCTTTGTAGTATAATGCAATACACCCTGGTAAAGCTCGTCAGCAGATTAAGCAGATTTTTGATTTCAATCTGCTCAATCCGCTTAATCTGCTGATAGAAAACGAGGCAGATTTTTTATGCCAATCCTGAGTCCAGATGTCATAGAATTCATCAGCCGCAGCCCGGAGCAGACACGCCGCGTTGGCGCGCGGTTGGGCATGCTGCTCGACGGAGGGGACGTCATCGCGCTGGAAGGCAACCTGGGAACGGGGAAAACTGTGCTGGCGCAAGGCCTCGGCATTGGATGGGGCGCGACGACCTCGCTCATCAGCCCAACGTTCGTCATCATCCGCCGCCATACCCGTAATCAAGACAACAACTTTTTCTACCACATCGATCTGTACCGCATCGCCTCCGTCAAAGAAGCCCAAGATTTAGGCCTGGAAGAATTGTTGGGCGATCCAAGATCTGTGTGCGTAGTGGAATGGGCAGAGCGTGCTACGGACTTATTCCCCGAAGAGGCGCTGTGGATAGCGCTGCGCGTGCTGGATGAGCAGCGACGCTCGCTGACCTTCCGCGCAAAAGGCGACCACCATCGCGCCATTTTAGAGAAACTACGTAAGGAACTGGCAGGACATCCATGAGATCAGCGCATATAACCGGTGACAAAAACATTGCTGGCGCATATAACTGGCGGGATAACAAGAGTGCGCGCTATGGAAAGCGCGACTACACATTTTCCCCCTGTCTACCGTCTACTGTCTACCGTCTACCCGCAGGAGCTTATGTTACTCGCCATTGACACCGCCACCGCACGCGCCAGCATCGCCCTGCATGACGGGCAAACACTGCGCAGCGAATGTACCTGGGAAGCCGCCAATCGGCACACAACGACGCTCGCGGCGCGCATCGCCCAAATGCTCGAAGCCTCAGAAGTGATGCCGGCCGATTTGACCGCCGTAGCTGTCTGCATCGGGCCGGGGTCGTATACCGGCGTGCGCATCGGCGTGGCTCTGGCAAAAGGGATAGCGGTCGCCCGGCAACTGCCGCTTATCGGCATCCCCACGCTGGATATCCTCGTGGCAGCGCAACCCGCCGATGACCGTCCCCTGTACGCAGCCTTCACCGCCGGACGGCAGAGAGTCGGCTTCGCCCGTTATCGATGGGAAGACAAGGGTTGGCGCACCGAAACCGAGGTCATTATGGGAACGGGGGCGGAAGTATTCGCCCAGATCGACGAACCGGCGCGGCTCGTGGGTGAGATCGAAACGGCAAATTTGCCGGCGAACACACAACTTGTGGTCCCCGCGCCGGCGCTGCATCTACGTCGGGCCGGTTTCCTGGCAGATCTGGCCTGGGCGCGCCTGCGTGCCGGACAGGCCGACGATCCGGCCCGACTCCAACCTCTGTATGCGCGATGAACGAGAATGGGTTGCCGTTCAAGATCCGGCGTCTGGAAGCCAAAGATATCCCCGCGGTCACCAGTATTGACCGGCTGGTGTTTCATGATCCCTGGCCAGAATCGGCCTACGTGCAAGAGCTATATTTCAATCCCAACGCACACTATTTTGTCCTGCAATTGACGCCCGCTATGCCCACACATTCATGGACGGAACGTCGTGCCGCGTTGGCTTCACAGATCGTGGGCTTTGTGGGTGTGCGCGTCGAAATGGAACGCGGGCATATCAGCACACTGGCGCTTCGTCCAGAATGGCGCGGATGGGGGCTGGGAGAGTTGCTGCTGCACACTGCGTTGGAGCAGGCCATCCATAGTGGCGCGTGTACAGTGGCTCTGGAAGTGCGCATTTCAAACGCCGTGGCGCAGAATCTCTACGCCAAGTATGACTTTGCTGTCGTTTCGCAGTTGCGGGGCTACTACGCCGACGGGGAAGACGCCTACTACATGCGCGCCAACGTCGAAGGGCGCACGTATTACAACTATCTGCG
>DYKY01000012.1:0-1116 GCA_020722365.1 Thermoflexus sp. | reverse complement strand
AGTTATGATCAACAACCGAGAACAAGCCCTGGAAGCCATCCACGCGCAAGTACGAGCGTGCAGCCGATGTCCGCTTCACGTGGGACGCACGCATGCTGTCCCCGGCGATGGACCGGTGAATGCCACACTGATGTTTATCGGCGAAGCGCCCGGGTTCCACGAGGATCAACAAGGCATCCCCTTTGTCGGTGCAGCAGGCAAATTCCTAAACGAGTTGTTGGAAAAAGCAGGCATCGATCGCGGCATGGTGTACATCACTAATGTGATCAAATGCCGCCCCCCCGGAAACCGCGATCCGCTCATCGAAGAAGTCACCATATGCACACCTTACCTGGATCAACAAATTGAAATCATCAATCCCCAAGTCATTATCACACTCGGACGCCACTCGATGAATCGCGCTTTCCCCGATGAAAAAATATCCGTGGTTCACGGCCAGCCGCGTAAGGTGAACAATCGTGTTTACTTCCCTATGTATCACCCCGCCGCAGCATTGCACCAACCAAGTCTGCGCAGCACCGTCGAAGCTGATTTTGACCGGTTGCGTGCACTATTAGATGGAAAACTCATCCCTGAAGATTTTACCCCGCCCCCGGATGTAGAACAACTTTCCCTGTTTTAATAAATGAGAATATAAAGTATAGTAATCATAGTAGAGAGGTGAATTGTGGGGATAAGTGTTTAACGCCCCTACATATCGCGATTAGATTGGTTATCGTTACTAGATATTCTATTCCTGTATTTGTAGGGTGTGGAAAAGATGGGGAATTCTTGTGCACAGTGAGGTCGGCAAGAGACACCTTGCCTGGTTGGATTAAGCAGGTGTATAGCACGCAAAGACTTTTTATCTGTAAAATGCAAAAAGTTTTCCCCAAGAACGTATAGTTTTCCACTGAAAACCCTATAGTTATCCACAGTTTTGTGTGGCCGGGGCGTTGCTATGTAAACGGCAACTTCATGTGTGCCTAGATATTGGGGTAGTCTCGCTCCGTACCCCCTATAAGTAGGGGGTGTGAGAGGTGTGGAAAACTTTCTATGGTTTTCCACAAGGAGGTCCACCGTGGAATATGGACAACTTGTTTTTCTGTGATACTATTTTCGAAATATTGCGTATAA
>DYKY01000164.1 GCA_020722365.1 Thermoflexus sp. | reverse complement strand
TCGCCAATGACGAACGCCTGCTCAACCTCGTCAACGACTTGCTCGACCAGGCGCGCATGGAAGCAGGGCAGCTCTCCTTAACTATTGAATCTTTCACGCTCAAAGATTTGATCGACGATATGGAATCTACGATGCGCGTGCTTGTAGAATCGAGAAAACTGTATCTCAAGGTCCACGTCTCGCCAGCGGTTCCCGCTACACTTGAGGGGGATCGCAAACGGTTGAACCAGATTCTCGTCAATCTCATTAACAACGCGTTGAAGTTCACCCAGAAAGGCGGTATCAGCGTTCACTTTTATCGTCTTGATGAAGAGTATTGGGCCATCGACGTGGCGGACACCGGGCCAGGCATTCCACGAGAACTCCAAAACGCCATCTTTGAACCTTTCCGGCAGGCCGATAGTTCGACAACGCGGGAGCATAAAGGCTTTGGACTGGGACTTTCCATTGTGAAACAATTGACTACACTTATGGGAGGAAGCGTGAACGTTGTCAGTGAGATAGGGTTTGGCAGCACGTTCACGGTCAAAATTCCGATTGTCCCACCAAGGAATAATGCAAACCAACAAAGGCCAGGAGGCATGGCATGAACGAGAAATTTGCTTTGATTATCGAGGACGAAGAGGATTTGGCGACGATTTTTTCCGAGGCGCTCAAAGCGGGCGGCTTCCAAACTGAGATCATCTACGATGGGCTTATCGCCCAGCAGCGGCTTAAAGAAGTTTGCCCTAATGTAGTCGTTTTGGACCTCAACCTGCCGCACGTCGACGGCAATCAGCTTTTGACGCAGATCCGCGATGACGCGCGGCTGGAGAAAACGCGCGTCCTGGTCGCCACTGCGGATGCTGGTATGGCGGATATGCTTGATCGTGAGGCCGATCTCATCCTGCTCAAACCGATCAGTTTCATTCAACTCCGGATGATGGCCGAGCGCATGGGGTCAGCAGAGACGTAGGCCAGAGCGTAAAAGCCTGGATGAGCTTGATACGCTTATCAAACCCCGTACAATATTTCCAGTTGAATAGTTCCGAGCTGAGTGCCTGTACCCCCGGATGGGACGGGCTACGAGCGAAGCCGGTGGCGTGTGTGTTTCACGCGGAGTCCGGCGCTGACGCGCAACTGTAAGGGGTAGGGTCTTAACAGGCCGTTCACAAGCCGGGTCGCCTGCTCAGCTTGTTTGGCTACACCTCTGTGACAAGAGGTGCACCGGCGTAGTACAGTGTGCGCCCACAATGTCCTATCGCAGAATTTGTCTATCCCTTGCCTCACGCGCAAGGGATTTTTGTTGGTAGCGCATCATATCTTGACATCTCCTGCTCGCTGGCTATAATGATCAGCACAATCGTGATAGAGGCGCCCGCAGACCCGGATGTCTGGGGCAGCAGGGGGAAGCCGGTCGAAGTCCGGCGCTGTCCCGCAACTGTAGCAACGGCGTTGTCCGTTGAAGCCAGATTACCCGCCTCTATCCAAATAAGCGCAAAAACCTTCGCGGAAAGGGGGTGGCGTATGAAGGGTGCTTTCAACTGGCAAGCCCTTCCCCTGCCGACGTAAGGGGAAGGGCTTTTTTGTGTCCCATCCTTACGCAGGGGAGAGGGCTTGTACATTATAAACAAACCATATAACAAAATCGACGATATACCCGAGGAGATGACGTGATGAAATCGAGATTTTTGCTTTTGAGCATTGCGCTAGGGCTTTTGCTTAGCGTGGGATTACTTGTAGCTTTGAATTTGCCGGTGCACGTGACGATGGCGCGCGCGGCGACCAATCCGCCAGCAGCCAGCGCCGCAGTCGACGAAACAACGACGCTCAGCGCACAACAGGCGATCAGCACCGCCTACGTGGTCGTGCGCTTTGGGACGCACGATACCATCGTGCGCCCCATCACCTTCACCGAGCCGATTTCGGCCTACCACGCGCTGGAACTCAGCGGTTTGGCGTTCACGACGGCTGACTTTGGTTATGGTCCGTTCCTGTGCAGCATCGAAGACGTTGGCGACAGCAGCTCCGCCTGCGACAACGGCACGCACTACTGGGCCACCTCGGTGTGGAATACGGCTACTGAGCATTGGGATGCGCGGTGGGTTGGTATTGCCGACGCGATGATCACTGAGACCGGGCACGTCGAAGGCTTTTCGTGGAGCGACCCGAACTGGGTAGCCATCGATCCGCCGCCGGCTCCGCCACTCACTGCGGCGTGGCAGGCGCTTACCTGGCTGGAAACACAGCAGCAAGCCGACGGCAGTTTCGGTTCCCCCGGCAACACTGCCGAGGTGCTGATGGCCCTTGGCGCAAACCGCATGGACGGCGCGGACTGGAGCCAATCCGGCGGAGCCTCGGTGCGCTCGGCGATGTTGAGCCAGAGTCGTGCACTGGCGGCTACAGCTTCCGGGTCGGGCAAACTCGCACTCGCGCTCGCCGCACAGAACATCTGCTGGCCCTATGGCGTTCTACAGCCGCTGGACTACTACAGCGCGACCACGGGCGCTTTCAACGTCGATGCCGCTCCGCACGCGCTGGCGATGTTGGGGACGACGGCCTTGAGCCAGACCGTTCCGGCTTCGGCCACGGCCTATCTTTTGGATTTGCAGCAACCCAACGGGGGATGGGAGTGGGGCGTCGGGTGGGGCGCTGATACCAACACCACGGCCCTCGCCCTGCAAGCCTTGCTCGCGGCGGGAGAATCGCCAACCTCTACCGCCGTCATCAGCGGGCTGACTTACCTGAAACAAGCCCAGAACGACGATGGCGGCTTCCCTTACGATCCGGCGTCGCCGTATGGGACCGCCAGCGACACCAACTCCACCGCTTACGTTGTCCAGGCGTTGTTGGCCGCTGGCGAAAACCCGCTCTCCGGCGCGTGGTCCGTCGGCGGGATGACCGGCACGATGATCATCAGCGGGACCAACCCCATCGCTTTCCTGCTTGGCAGTCAGCTCCCTGATGGTAGCTTCGAGTGGCAAAAGGGATTGGGCGCCAATCAGATGGCGACCCAGCAGGCCGTGACGGCGCTCTTTTACCGGCCTTTCCCAATCCGCTCGGCGGCTCTGCCGCTGTGTGAGGCTGTTTTCCTGCCCTTCGTGGCGCGTGATTAAATAAGTAGACGGTAGACAGTAGACGGTAGACAGGGAGAAACCCTGTCTACCGTCTACCGATTGAAGAAGTGATGATGAAAAAGACGTTTGGATTCTTGGTGTTGGCATGTCTGTTGGTGGTTGCCGCAAACGCACCGGTCGCCCGCGCGCAAACGCCGAATCGCGTTGCCCTGGTGGTGCATTTCGGTACGACCACGATTACCCGTTGTGTCGCCTTCGACGAACCGGAGATCAGCGGCTACGATGTGTTGGCGCGTTCCGGGTTGTCGTTCGTGGCCTCGTTCGACAGCGGTCTTGGCGCAGCCATCTGCGCTATCGAGAACACCGGCTGCCCGGCAGAAAGTTGTCTGCTGTGTCATGCGCCGCTCTACTGGTCGTACTGGCGGTTTGATGGCGCGAACTGGGTCTACTCCTCTTTAGGCTCCAGCCTCACCACCGTACGGGATGGCGACGTCGAGGGGTGGAGCTGGGGGAATGGCGATCTGCCGCCGGTCATAAGCTATGAAGAAATCTGCGCTCCCCCGCCGCCTACCGCAACCCCCAGCCCGCCTACCGCGACGTCTACCCCGGTGCTGCCTACCGCAACCCCGCCGCCGATGCCCGAAGCATGGTTCCGCTTCGACGATAACCCAGTTCTGGCCGGGAAGTGCACGCAGTTGTGGTGGAATACGGCCAATGCGCGCGAGGCTTTCCTGGATGGCGAAGCCGTGGCCCTCAACGGCAGCCGCGAAGTGTGTCCCTCTACTGACCTCGATATGACGCTACGCGTTGTCAATGACTACACGGAGCAAAGCTACATCCTCAAATTGGGCGTCGTAAGGGTCGCGGCGACATCCACGCCTTTGCCGACAGCTACCCCCCAACCAGAAGCACCGTCTTCGACGGCGACGGCCTTGCCGGCGACGGCTACACCGCAGCCGGCGGCTACAGCACAGCCAACGCTTACGCCGCTGCCGACCGGCACGCCTGCCCCTTCGCCCCTGCCCTCGGCGACGCCGTCTCCCATTCCTACCGCTTCGCCAACGACGACCGCTGCGCCGCCGGGGCCTGCATCCACCGCCGGTGATGGGCAAGGCAGTGTTCAGGTGCAGAGCACGCGACCGGAGAGTGCAGCGACAGCGCCGTCACGCTTCGATGCGCCGGGATACCTGGTTTTCGGCTTGATCGCGGGCGGCTTGCTAATCGGGCTGGGATGGCGAGGTTTGCGACAAAGGTGATGGTGCGCCGTCTGCTTGCCGGGATGATTTACGCGCTCAGCGGCGTTCTGGGTATCCTCGCGTTTCTCTATCCCTTTTTCATGCCCTACGCGCCTGCGGTTTCGGCTAACGCCATACAGCGCCAGGTTGCGCCGCTGCTTACCGCAGCCCTGGTGGGACTGTCGCTGTTGGCGCTGTTGCTGGAATTGCAGGAGCAGACGCTCAGCGCCAAAACGGTCGCCTTGATGGGCGTCCTGGTGGCCGTCACCAGCGTGCTGCGGTTTATCGAGGTTGCCATCCCCATGCCGGGCGGCTTTTCGCCCATCTTTGCGCCCATCATCATCGCCGGTTACGTCTTCGGCGCGCGCTTCGGTTTTCTGATGGGCGCGCTGACGTTGTTGACCTCGGCGCTGATCACCGGCGGCGTCGGTCCGTGGCTGCCTTTCCAGATGTTCACCGCCGGCTGGGCCGGGATGACCGCCGGCTGGCTACCGCATCTGCACAAGCGTTGGGAACTCCCCTTGCTGTGTCTGTTCGGCTTTGTCTGGGGACTGTTGTACGGCGCGATCATCAACCTTTACTTCTGGCCGCTTGCTCAGGGGCCGGTGGAACAATCCTGGACGCAGGGTCTTGGCTTGAAAGACACGCTTCTCCACTATGCCGGTTTCTACGTGGTGACGTCGTTGATGTGGGACCTGATCCGCGCGGTGGGCAACGTCGCTTTGCTCCTGTTGTTGGCGACGCCGATGCTCAAGGCCCTGACGCGTTTTCGCCGGCGCTTCCACTTCGAGGTGGAGCGTGGCTGACGCACGCGCCTGGCTGCTGTGGGCGTTGACGATGTTGCTGTCGGCCTCGTTCAGCCGCAATCCCTTGTACAGCTTCCTTTTGCTGCTTGTGACGGTGTGGGTGTACAACACCTGTGTCACCGCAGAGGAACACCGTTCGCCGCTGACCCCGCTGCGCTTTGCCCTGTTTACCATACCTCTGGCGGCGCTCTTCAACGCGCTATCAACGCACTTTGGCCGGACGCAGCTCTTCCGCCTGCCGGATTGGATTCCGCTGTTCGGCGGCGCGGTGACGCTGGAGGCCCTCGTCTTCGGCGCGATCAACGGCCTGAATCTCACGGTGATTTTCAGCAGCTTCACCACCTTCAACCGGGCGCTGGCCGTGCGGGATTTAATCGCGTTGACGCCCCGCGCCTTCCACGAAAGCGGCGTCGTGCTCTCGATTGCGCTCACATTTGTGCCGCAGACTGTCCGCAGCCTCCAACGTATCCGCGAGGCGCAGGCCGTGCGGGGCCATCGTTTGCGCGGATTGCGCGATTGGGCGCCGGTCTTCACGCCGCTGTTGGTGAGCGCCCTGGAACGCGCGTTGATGCTGGCCGAGGCGATGGTTGCGCGCGGGTATGCCTCGGTCGCCGCCGCCGTCCACACGCGCACCCGGGCACTGCTCGCGCTGGGCCTTGTGATGCTGTTGGCCGGTTGGCTGGGGGCCCTTTTCGTCCCTGCCGCGCGCGCGATAGCCATCGCGTCGCTGGGGATGGGTGTGGTCGCGCTCGTCGGCGTTGTGTGGTCGATGGGCCGGACGGTTCGGCACACCGTCTACCGGCCGCGGCGTTGGCGCGCGCGCGACACGTGGATCGTTGCGGGTTGCGCGCCCACCTTGATCCTGTTGTTGGTCGAGCGCGGGGCGTTCTACTACAGCCCTTACCCCGATCTCGCCTGGCCCGCGTTCGATCCGCTCGTCGGCCTGGGCCTCTTGGGATTGCTCGCTCCGGCTCTGTTCGCCGCGCCACCGCCGAGGGAAAGACACGATGATCCGCTTCGAACACCTTAGCTACACCTATCCAGGCGCGGCAAAACCGGCGCTGGCGGATGTGACGCTGGAGATTGCTGATAGAGCCTTTGTCCTGGTGGTTGGCTCGTCCGGTGCGGGAAAATCCACGTTGCTGCGCTGTCTCAACGGGCTGGCGCCGCACTTCAGCGGCGGGGTGGTGCGCGGGCGCATCGACGTTGCCGGGTTCGATCCCGTCGCCGCCGGGCCGCAGACGTTGAGCCAGGTCGTCGGCTTTGTGTTCCAGGATCCCGAATCGCAGTTCGTGCTGGATCGCGTGGAGGACGAAATCGCCTTCGCGTTGGAAAATGCCGCCATCCCGCCTCGGGAGATGCACGCGCGGGTCGATGACGTCCTTGACCTGCTGAACTTGACGCCCTTGCGCGACCGCAGGCTGGAGACGCTCTCCGGCGGCGAGAAGCAGCGCGTCGCCCTCGCCTCGGCGTTGGCGCTGCGCCCGCGCGTGCTGGCGCTCGACGAGCCGACGTCGCAACTCGACCCGCAGTCGGCGGCGGAATTGTTGGATGCGCTCGTAACCCTGAACGAGAAGCTGGGACTGACCATCGTGCTGGCGGAACACCGCATGGAGCGCATCCTACCTTTCGTCGATCAGGTGATCTATTTGCCCGACGGCGACGCCCCCGTGATTGCCGGTTCCCCGCGCGATGTTTTGCCGCAGATGCCGCTTCATCCACCGTTGATCGCGCTGGCGCAGGCGCTCGGTTGGTTGCCGCTGCCGTTGACGATTGAGGAGGGATTGGCTTTCAGCCGTCAGCTATCAGCTCTCAGCTCTCAGCCATCAGCGATGGTTGCAGCGAAGGATGATGCGCCAGCACTTCATCCTGTTATCGAAGCACGTGGAGTGGAAGTAGCCTACGGGCCGACAGCGGTGTTGTACGGGCCGGATTTGATGCTTTATCCGGGCGAGATTGTTGCGCTGTTGGGGCGCAACGGGGCGGGAAAGACGACGCTGCTCAAAAGCCTCGTCGGGTTGCTGCGCCCGCGCCGCGGGGATGTGCTTGTGGAAGGGCACAGCATCGCCAAAAGCGACGTCGCCGACGTGTGCCGCCGGGTAGGATACCTGCCGCAGGATCCCAACGCGCTGCTCTTCGCCGACACAGTGCTGGACGAACTGCACATCACGCTGCGCAACCACGGCATATCGCCAGAAGATGCGCCTGTCGCGCCGGAGACATTGCTCGAACGCCTGGGGTTGGCGGACAAAGCACAGCGCTACCCGCGCGACTTGAGCGTGGGGGAGCGGCAGCGCGTCGCCTTGGGCGCGATTATGGTCACACAGCCGCGTGCGCTTTTGCTGGACGAACCCACGCGCGGGCTGGACTATCAGGCTAAAGCGCAGTTGCTCCATCTCTTGCGCGCCTGGCGTGCGGAAGGGCTGGCGATTCTGCTGGTCACGCACGACGTGGAACTGGTCGCGGAGGCTGCCGACCGTGTGATGGTGCTGGATCAGGGGGAAATCGTCACCCAGGGGAATCCCGCCGAGGTGCTGCGCGCGTTGCCCACGTTCACGCCGCAGATCGCGCGCCTTTTCCCCGACACCGACTGGCTCACCGTGGCAGATGCGCTGGCAGAGCTACAGAATCATGATTCTTGATTCTTGATTCTTGATTCTTGATTCTTGATTCTTGATTCTTGATTC
>DYKY01000163.1 GCA_020722365.1 Thermoflexus sp. | reverse complement strand
ATCGCGTTTCCCAACGGATTTGCCCTGGTCACGCAACCCACGCATCAATCCGGAGGTCATCGTAGCCGGGATCGGCAATGCGGTTTGCATTCGGTCCAGCAACATCTGCACCTGCTCTTGATCATCAATCATCATCAAATCTCCATCCAAGCACAACGATCGCAATGCGCTCTTCTACCGTGACAAGATTGACACAGAGTATACACCGATAGAAAACAAAACCAAAACTAACACGCCCAGGATACGTTTTCAGAATTAGGGTGAGTTTGCACCAGACCTGACAGGTTTCAGAACACCTGTCAGGTCTGCACGGCGTCGCCCTCAAAATGAAACGCACCCCACGCCCAAGCAAACGCAGGCACTTGTCGAAAATCAAAAATGGGTGTATCACAAGGCCAGTGTGGTTTCTGAGCAACGAAAGGAGAGAACCATGGAAACCAAAACATTAATCAACCTCAACACCGCTAGTGAAGATGAACTCACCCAAGTGCCGGGCATCGGGCCGGCATTGGCGGAACGCATTGTGGCGGCGCGGCCCTTTGCGTCGTTTGGTGATGTACGGCGCGTATCGGGGATCGGGTCTTCAACGCTGGACAAAATCGCGCCGTATGCCACGGTAGAAGAGGCGCCCTTCACGGAAGCGGAAGCCCCCACAATCGAAGTTGCACCGGAAGGGTTGGACTTCGTAGACATAGCGCCTTTCGAGGATAAGGAGGAACAACGTGTCGCTGAAGTTCCGGCAGACCTGATCCCCTTGCCCCCGCTACCGGTTGTGCCGCCCTGGAACGAGGAAGAGGCAGAAACCTTCGTTGGTGGCGAGGTCGCATCTGGAGCCTTGCCCGTGACAGCAGAAGCCCAGGTGGTCGTTCCACCGCCATTACCGGAGACGCCGCCGCCTCTACCAGAAGTGCCACCACAGACGCGCACCGCCGCGCCCTCCCCCACTCCTTCCGCGCCGCGCGCCCAACCCAAGCCGGAACCCGTGCGCCCGACAGCCACGCCATCATCGGAAAAGCCGGTCACACGCGCGCAACTCGCCTGGGTCAGTTTTGGCGTGTTTGCCGCGACGCTGCTCATTACCCTCGCCTTGACCCTGGGTATCCTGGTGGGCCTCAATGGCGGATTGTCTTTTGCTTCGTCAAACGATGTCGCGCGGATCTCGCGAGAAGTGACGACACTCCAGAGTAAAGTCCAAACACTGGAACAATCGCTGACCGGCGTCCAGACCCGTCTGAAAAACCTCGAGGTGTTGAGCGAACGCATCCAGGCGCTGGAAACGGCAAAGGGCGACTTGCAACGCGACCTCGATGCACTGACGGAACAAGCCGGCGCGCTCAACACCCAGATCCAAGACTTGGAACAGGAGACTACTGCGCTTAACACCCAGATGGAGTGGGTACAGGCGCAGTCAGAGCGCGTCCAACAAGTGATGGACGGCCTGCGCGACCTGCTCAACAATCTCTTTCCCCAGGATTAGGAGGGCGCGATGACAACAGAATCCTCTCCCCCAGCCAGTCCTTCCTTTGGACGCAGGCTACTGCTCGCCTTTGGGAAACTGGCAAAGTTTACACTGCGGTTGATCTTTGTCGTGGTGATCGGCGTGCTGCTCGGAGCAGGCATCTACTGGGCTGCATCCTTCGGTGTGTCGCTGGTGAACCGACGGGTCCTCCAGCCGATTGGGGAACACACGCGCTGGCTGGCCGACCTGGAAACTCGCTACACGCAGGATTATAGCCGGCTAAACGAGCGAACTCAGGCGTTGCAGGAACAGACTCAGGCGCTGCAGGAGCAGATTGACGCGCTGGAGCGCCAGGACGACGCCACACGTGAGACATTGGACGCGCTGGCGAGCCGGCTAACGACATCCGAGGCGCTGTTGGCAGAAGTGCAAACCACGTTGGAGACCGCCCAAGAAAACCTCGCTGCGCTCGAAGACAAACAAACGGCCTTGGAACCGGACGTGACGCAACTGAAGACGGCGTTGGCGAAGCTGGAAACGGCGGTGGACAGCTTGACAGAAGACATCGCACAGACAGTTGAGGATATAGACGCACTCAGCGTGACCGTCAAAGATGAAGCGCCGCTGGTCGCGATGCGCACCGATGTCCAATTGCTCAAAGCGATGGAGCTGCTGACGCGCGCATGTGTACAGCTGGCGCAGGACAATTTTGGGGCAGCGACGACCGAGATTCAGGAAGCGCGCAGCGTATTGCTGGCTCTGAGTACAACGGTTCCGGCGGAGCAACAGAAAGCGCTGGCAACCATCGTGCAGCGTCTCGACCTGGGGTTGGCGAACCTGCCCGATGCGCCGCGCCTGGCTGCAGACGATCTCGAAATCGCCTGGCAGCTACTCAGACAAGGACTGCCTGTGCAAACCAGCGCAGAGACGTTACTCTCGCCACCGGCCACCCCACCACTCACGGCAACTGAGACGTTGACGGCGACGGTCACGGCAACGCCGACGGTCACGCCGACGCCACGCCCTTAGTGCGGTTCCACAAACCACACAAAGTATTGGCAATCAAGTCCGAGTGTAACCAACCTACGGTACAATGTTGACGATGATAATCACAACCGCGAATCACGCGGATTCTCGCTAATCTTTTATATGTGACTATTTTCAAAGAGGACAATGTCGAACAATCTGGACTCGGCTCTGGCACGACAATACTTCGATGAAGCTGCCGCCATCTTTGCCCGCGACAGAGGGCAGTTATGGGGTGTTCCGTTGGAAGGCCCGCTAATCTTTGTGGATTACGAGACCCGCCAGGTCGTCGCCAACCGGCCCGACGCCGAGAGTCAACTCACACCCCAGGGCGGAATGTGGGTAGGAGAGATTCCCCCGGAGGTGATGAGTGCCAACACTGCCATATCCTGGGCCGGGGTCAACTGGATGATGTTGCTTTGGCAACTACTCCCCGACGATCCCCAGCGCCGCGCGGAGTTTATAACGCATGAGGCTTTCCACCGAATTCAGACCGATCTTGGCCTGGTGATACCCCAACTCTTCAAAGCAAATGCGCACCTCGATACCCTCGAGGGGCGCTATTGGTTGCAACTGGAATGGCGCGCACTAGAAAGCGCGTTACTGGCAGAAGGTTCAGCGAGTGCCACAGCGATTGCAGATGCACTGCTCTTCCGCGCGATGCGACGTAAAGTGTTCCCGCAAGCAGCCGATGAGGAGCGCGCTATGGAGATGCACGAGGGATTAGCCACATACACAGGCTTCCGGCTCAGCGGGATGACGACGGCGCAGACAGCAGAACGCCTTCATCAAGCCCCCGCACGGTTCACCGGCTTCATGGATTCCTTTGCCTACGCCTCCGGCCCGGCCTATGGCTATTTGCTCGATACAATCCAGCCAACCTGGCGTATGGGCTTGACGCCTGCCCACGACTTGGGTGAAATGCTACAAGTCACACTCGCCCTCACGCAACCTCACAACCGGCCAGAGGCTGCTGCTGCGCGCGCGCCGCTTTATGCCGGAGAAGCATTATGGCAGTCCGAAATGGCCCGAGACCAGGAACGCCAGGCGCAGATCGCGGCTTACCGCGCCCGCTTGCTAGAGGGGGCGGTCCTCATTCTGCCGCTCAGCGAGGTGCAATGCGCTTTTGATCCCAGTACCACCATACCCATTTCGGAATCCGGCACTGTCTACCCCTTCGCGCAAGTTATCGATGCCTGGGGGATGTTGGATGTGAAAGAAGGCGGGCTGTGGATAGCCAACGATTATAGCGCCGCCCGTATCGTCGCGCCAGAAAATCAGGCCGGGCGTCCGCTCACCGGCGACGGGTGGACATTGCACCTGGCCGAAGGCTGGGAAATCGCCCCGGCGGAACGTCCTGGCGACCTTGTATTACGGAAGCGTTGAACACAACACTGTGTAAAAAACCACGTGAATTCTGCCACTCAGTGGTCAACGTGAGCTAAATCCTATCGAGGCGTTTATGACCGCCACCACATTGGATGCGGATGCCGCGTATGCCGCCCGCATCGCAGAGGCGCAAGCACAGGGGAACGTGCTGCGCTACGTCGCGCGCGTCACGCCGGAGGGCGGCACGGTCGGGCTGACCGCCGTAAAGCGCGACGGGCCGCTCGGCGCGTTGCGCGGGCTGGGCAACTACATCGCCTTGCACACCACCCGTTACCGGCCGCTCCCGTTGGCGCTGTCCGGCCCGGGCGCAGGGCGCGAGGTCACAGCGGCGGGCGTGCTCGGCGATATCCTCAAACTGGCGCGACAAATGGCGCCGGGCAGCTCAATGAAGTTTCTATCAGCAGATTAAGCAGATCGACCAAAAAAATCTGCTTGATCTGCTAAATCTGCTGACAATCAAGACGTCCGCGCGATCAAGTCCGCCGTGTACGCCATCGCCACGTCCACCACGCCGCGCACGGTCGTGGTGAAGACGACGACCTGATCCCCAAAGCCAAAGCGCGGGTGCGGATCGATGTGGTACTTCGCGCCGGTGTAGTTGGGCATCTCCGGGTTGTTCACGAGGCGCACGCTCTTGCCCGTCTCGCGGTTGAGGAAGTTCACCGTCGAAGGGCAACCCCGGTAAAACCGTGGATTGGCATCGCCGATGAGATACTGCCCCGTCGCGCTGCTGTGCGAGTGCCAGCGCCCACCCGGGAAGGGGATTTCCTCGACGGCCTGCGTGAAGAGGTTCACCCGCCACACGCCCACGTCGCTCTTGATGCAGTATACGTGCTGCCCATCGGGGTCCCACCACTCGTGGGTGAGGCGCGTGGGCGTTGGCATGATCGGATGAGGCTGCTCGCCGCGCCGGATGAGCCACAGGCGATCCACGATGTTGAAGCGCAGGCCCGTGATCGGGTCGGGGTGGTTCTCCTGCGCGAAGAGCACGCAGTCGGGATCGGTGGGGCTGAATTGCGCGTGGTTGTAGTTGCGCTGGAAGGTGTGCCACAGCTCGAAGTCACTGCCGTCCACGGGCAGCGCACCGAAGACAAACTGCAAGCCCACCGACGCGTCGATGAAAAACGCCCGACCATCCGCCGATTTAGTGAGATGGGTCGCTACGCGCTCGATGGGACGCCTCATCGTCAGCTCTTCCGGCAGGCGGTTGACCAGCACAGCGTCGTCGCCAGGGTGCGGGCTGCGCCGCCAGACCGCATCCCCCATGCCCCAGTAGACGTCGCCTGTTTCAACATCCACGAAAGGCGAGGCGTGGTTGAACTGCGTGTCGGGGAAGTGGCGCACCTCCTGCGTCGCAAAATCCACCACGCCGAGCGTGCGTCCCTGCGCCGCCGTCCCCGATGGCGGGAATGCGCAGTAGAACCACCAGTAGCGCCCATCGCGCGTGAGGCTGTTGTTGACGAAATAGAACGCTTCCTGCACGGGGGCGACCTTCTGCGTGAGAATGTAGCTCGTCACGCCAGACTCCGGGTCGGTCCAGGGGGTAAACAACTTCGACTTAGCCAGTTCGATCATCATATCCTCCTCAAAAACAGTTGCGAGTTGTGAGTTGCGAGTCAAAGAATCCAGTCTATCTACTGAGCCAAGTCTACCGCAGAACGGGGCGGAGACAAGTTCAGGATACAAAGCCGCGAAGCTGCACAAAAAAATGTCCAGGCTTTATCACAAATCTGTCACAGTCACGGAGTAGAATAAAAGCATATGCGATGCCGCGCGCCGCGAAAGCCGTGCGGATCGAAAACGGTCAGTGTGAGCAGATTCTTGATCCCCTGCACCCGCTGCGGCGCGTAGCAGAAGTCGATGTCGATGCGCCCGCAGCCCGCCGGGACGACAAATTCGTGCGGGATGTAGCGTTTGCAATCGCGCGTGGTGAGACGGCCTGCGAAATGATAATTCTGAGCAGCTTCAGTCATACTCAGGGTTTCCCAAATCGAGCCGGAAGCCTTTGCGCTTCCAATCCGGGCAGTCTGTGCGTCCAAGCATCGGTTCGCCGGTTCCGCCCTGCGCAGCCCACCCGTCCGGCGTCAACATCACGATCTCTTCGTCTGGATCGTAGTATAGATGATGCTCGACAGTCAGTTCCTCCTCCGCAACCAGGCGGTGTCCTTTGTCACACCGCATCCAATTCGCACCACGGTCAAGATGACCGGTCGAGAAGTGGTCACAATGGCTGCAGTCGCGCTCTACAGCAGGCGCTTGCTCTTTGTTGGCAGATCGAAAAAGTTTCATGTCACCTCCTGGTAAGTCAGAGAATCAGCGAATGGAAGAATCAGCGAATGGAAGAATCGGTGAATCAACCGGTCTTCAATCTCTCAATCTCCAATCTCTCAATCTCCAATCAAAAAATCCGTTAGAATCCGTTCAATCCGTTGACATTATGGCATCCGGCGCAATCCCTCGTAACGCACCGCCCACGCGCCATTGGCGGGGAAGCCCGGGCTTGGGCGGTCGGGCGCATCATCCCACCCGGCAGCCATCATCGCCACGGCGATGAGCAGGCCGCCGTTGCCCGGCAGGTAGAGCGGCAAGCGCGCGTCCTGGTAGTTGTGGCCGTTTGCCAGGTAGTGGTTCTTGGGCGAGTCGAGGAACAGCGCGTCCACCGCCTGCTCCGGGCGGCCCAGGCGCGCCGCCGTCATCGCCAGCATGGGATAGTCCCACCCCCAGGTCGTCGGCCAGTCCCAGGTACGCAAGACGTGATCGAACGTCCGCTGCATCACCGCCGGATCGATCAACGGCGTCTGCGGGACGACGCCAAGCGCCGCCAGCATCGAAGGGTGATCGGTGGGGACGGTGTGCGGCGGCGTTTCGATGGCCGTGTAGACGCCGTCGCGCACGGTGGGCCGCGCCAGGCCGCGCAGCACGCGCTCCCACTGCGGATCGCGACCCAGGCCGAGCCGCTCGCGCCATTTCTGAGCCACATCCAACGCCCAATGCCAGTACGCCAGTTCGAAGGTCGGGTTCAGATTGCGCGTCCGGTCGGCGGCGTAGCTCTCCTGCGCCGGAATCATCGCCGGACCGAGGACATAGCGCCGCCTAACGCCGTCCCACACCGGATAGGACGCCATAAATTCGGCGGTCTCGAAGACGATCCGCCGGTACTGCTCCAACGTCTCCCGCTGCGGGCGCGCCCGGTAACACAGCTCGGCATAGTAGATGGGATGTGGTTGCTGCCAGATCAGGAAAATGCCGACCTCGCTAGGGCTATCCTTCCCGTCCGGGCCGACCATTTTGGGCCAACGCGCGCCGCGATAGCCTTGCCGCGCGGCGGTTTCCTGCGCCAGGAGAAGAACGCGCTTGTACCAGGGCAGGCTGCGTTCAAGCAGCGGCAGGCGATCCCACAACGCGAAGTGGGCGGCGTGCCACCAGTGCATCTCCAGGTGCGCCTTGCCGAACCAGCTATTGCAGACCAGCCCGGTCTCCTGCGGCGGCATCGAACCGGCGCAGTGAATGGCGGTCAGGTATTGCGACAGCACCACCCGGCGCTCCAACTCGCCGGCGCGAGGGTCGGTACACGCGGAAAAATCGAGCGCGCCGCCGCTCTCCCAGAACGCCGCCCAATGCCGGGCTGACGCCTCGCGCGTTGCGTCGAAATCGGGCAGTGGACCGGCGACCGGTTCTGGCCCAAAAGCCAGCACGATGTCGAGCGCGCCGCCGCCGGTTTGCCGGATTTCGTACTCGTGGGCGGAGACAGCCTGCACGCGCCCCGCGCTCGAACACGCGAGCCGGACGAAGTAACGGTCGGCGTCGAGGATGCGGGTGATGTCGGCCCGGTTTTTGTCGATAACGGCTTGCGTCTGGTGGCGCTCCGGCTGCGCCCAATCGGCGGCGTTACCCCACTCGGCAGCGCCGTAGGGGAAGGCCAGCGTCGCCGCCAGCCGTCCGTCCACCAGCAGCGGCGACGTGATGCGCACCGCCAGCACATCCCGCTCCGGATGGCAGACGGTCAGCACGTGAACCGGTTGCC
>DYKY01000162.1 GCA_020722365.1 Thermoflexus sp. | reverse complement strand
ACTGCGGAAGGTGGCTAGACTCTCGGCAAAAAGGCGCGTCATGAACGCCACACTGATGCGTATGGGGTGAACCGGGCTCCTGTACTTGGTGGAAGGCCCCGCTGATCGTAATCCCCACGCCTGTGGGGGTGAACCGATGACTATAACGCCTTTCCAGTTTACCGCGAATGTAATCCCCACGCCTGTGGGGGTGAACCGCTAAATATGACCCTAAACAGGCATGATCAAAAAAGCGATTTTCTGACTCAGCATAAGTACCCATCGTTTTCCCGCGGTGGGCATCTGTCTCCTTACGTTCGCCAATTTACTCTCTACACATCAATAATCTCCCCGTCTGCCGCACCGCGCCCACCGCCGTCGTGCGCAGATCGGCCACGCTGTTCGCGGCGCGGAGCACCTGGTTGGTGGCCTCGTCGCGGCCCGCGTTGCGCCCGGCGACCAGCGCAATGGGCAGTGCTGCGGTCGTAGCCACCAAGCCCACCGATCCGGTGTAGGCTAACCAGATACAGAACCCGGCCGCGACAAACAGCGGGGTGATGACAAGCGCCAGACGCGCCAGGCTGCTCATCGCCTGCACCTGTTCCAACGTGAGTCTGTGTTGCGGCATTTCGTGATGCTTTGACTTATAGTCCTAACCGGCTGCATGATCAACATCTGCTCCACGCGGCCCTTGCGCCGCACGCGATGTTGGCCTTCGAGGCGTTGGCGGATAATGGCGCGGTCGCCGTAGAAGGCCAACAGCAGCCCCGTGACGATGGTGAGTTCGGCGTTGGCGGCCTGGGTCAACTCGCCCAACGCGCACGATTTGACGTAACCACAATGTGAAATATAATCAAGTCAGTAATCAACAGTTCTTATCCAAGGAGCCGATGATGTCCAACCAACGCACACAGTTGATCGTTCTATTGGTACTACAAGTCGTTGCCATGATCCTCTTCCCGCCAACCTTCTTCCGGCAAGCGCCACAGGCAGCTGTACTGCCTCCAGCGCTACTCATCCTCTTTACTCTCGCGCTCATTGCGATGAATACCGGCTGGATGACAGCGACAGCAGGACGCAGCTCTTTAGTTTTCGTACAGGGGATCAATATCGTCGTCCGTTTAATGATGCTCCTTCCCAACCTCAAAAATGCTGCCGGGAATTGGGATTGGCTGCTGTTTATCTTCCAGGTCGTTGCAATGGCCTTGTCGTGGTACACGATGACACAAATGGAGAGACGGCTGCCGAACGACCTGTTGCTCACGTCAAAAACCAAAGTTTGACAAAGCATCAGTTTGCGTTACAATACCATCGCCTGACATGTGGGCCGCGCTTTCGCGGCCCATTTATTTGACACAGGCACACATCATGGAGGAATCAAGAATGGAAACATTAGAACTACGCGCGACCCCTCGCGAAGTTATCGGGGGGAAGCAAATAAAAGCATTGCGCCGTGAAGACGTCGTTCCTGGAATTATCTACGGGCATGGGATTGAGCCTATCGCCGTGCAGTTCGACAGCCGCGAAATCGAGCGAGCCATCAACCAGGCCGGCACCAGTTCGACTGTACAGGTCTATGTCGAGGGCATCCACGATCCCTACCTCGCCATTTTCCGCGATGTGCAGTATCACACCCTCAAGCGTAACGTGATTCACCTCGATCTACAGGCTCTGAACCTCAAAGAGACCGTTCGAGTGCCTGTCTCGGTCGTGCTCACCGGCAAATCCCCGGCCGTGGAGGATTTGGGAGGTGTGCTGCTCCACGTTCTCAACGAATTGGAAATTGAAGCTCTGCCTACAGCCCTAGTGCCCTCCATCGAGGTCGACATCTCTGTATTGACCCAGATCGGACAATCGATTACCGTCAGTGACATCGTCCCACCGTCCGGAGTGACCATTCTCAGCGCTCCACACGACTTCGTGGTTCAGGTCATCTACGCGGAAGAAGAAAAAGAAGAAGCCAAGGTAGTGGCAGAACCGGTTGAGGTCGAAGTCATCAGCCGACGACCGGCAGCCGAAGAGGAGTAAGCTCCCTGATGATCCAACGTACAGGCGGGAATCTATCCCGCCTGTTTTTCGTGCGATAGAAAACGGGCCGGAGATGTTCTCCGGCCCGTCGCGTATTCGGTAGCAGGTCTTTTTATTGCTCTTCCTGCTCGAGCTTGGCTTGCTCGACAATCTGCTGCGTCAAATGCGCCGGCACTACGTCGTAATGCGAAAGCTCCATTGCGTAGACGCCGCGTCCCTGGGTAATGGCCCGCAAATTGGTCGCGTATTGCAACATCTCCGCCAGGGGTGCCAGCGCCGTGATCACGGCCTTCTTCCCCGACTGCTCCATCCCCTGCACACGCGCTCGCCGGGTGTTGAGGTCCGACATCACCGCACCGGCGAACTCGTCCGGCACCGTAATCACGAAGTTGTACATCGGTTCCAAGAGCACCGGCTTAGCGCCCTGGAACGCCTGCTTGAATCCCTCGCGCCCGGCAATCTGGAAAGCGATATCCTTGGAGTCAACCGGATGCTCCTTGCCGTCGGTCACGGCGACGAACACATCCACAATCGGATAACCGGCGATCACCCCCTGGCCCAGCACGGACTTGACCCCCTTCTCAATCGAAGGCTTGAAGGAACTGGAGATGCGCCCACCGAAGACCTCCCACTCATATTGGAAACCGGTATCCCGTTCCAATGGCTCTACGCGCATGTGGACTTCCGCGAACTGCCCGGCGCCACCACTCTGCTTCTTGTGGCGATATTGCGCGGTGTTCGTCGCGGTGATGGTCTCCTTGTAAGGCACCTTGGGGATGCGCGTTTCCAGCCCCACGCCAAAGCGCGTCTGGATGCGGCGCACCGCCGTGTCGACATGCGCATCGCCCATCCCAGAAAGGATGGTCTCCCGCGTGGTAGGATCTTGCCGCCACTGCAACGTAGGATCTTCTTCGGACATGCGGGTCAGCGTCGGCCCCATCTTCGCGGTATCACCTTTGGTCTTGGGCGAGATGGCCACACTAAACAGAGGGGTCGGGAACAGAGGCCCACGCATCCGCAGCGGGTGCTCCTTAGCACACAAGGTGTCACCGGTCTGCGCCTCACTCATCTTGGCAGCGCCACCCAGGTCCCCGGCGTGCAGTCGCTCTATGGGAATTTGCTCCTTACCACGCATCACGTAAGTCTGCCCCAGACGCTCTTCTGCTCCCGCGCGACGATTGTAGACTGTGTCACCGGAATTCACGATACCACCATAAACGCGGAAATAGGTAAGCTTACCCACATAGGGGTCTGCCGTCGTTTTGAAGACTAGCAACGCAAACGGCGATGTGTCGCTGACGACAAAGGTTTCTTCACCGGCCGGTCCTTCTGCCACGAATGGACGGTCGGCGGGTGAGGGCACAACCTGAACCAGCACATCAACGGCCACGCTCAAGCCAACAAGCTCGCTGCCAGTCGATGTCACCAACACCGGCACATAGGCCCCCTCGGCGACAACTTTGCGCAGGCCGGTAGAAATCTCCTCTGGCGTCAGAGGCTCGTCCGCGAAATACTTCTCCATCAATGCTTCGTCGGCCTCAACAGCGGCTTCGACGATACGGGTGTACAGTTCCTCAACACGATCCACCAGATCAGCAGGGATGGGCGCCGGTGTGCACGCTGCACCGAGGTAAGCCTGCTTTTCCAACACGTTGACAACACCCTGGAACCCGGCCTGTGCGCCGATAGGCAGCATCACGGGTAGAAACTGTGCAGAAAAGCTCTCGGAAAGCGAGGTCAACGCCTTGTCAAAATCGGCGTTTTCGCGGTCCATTTTGTTGACGAGTACCACTTTCGGCAATTGTTCATCCTCGGCATAGGTCCAGGTCAACTCGGTGCCGACTTCGACGCCAGCAGCAGCATCTACGAAGACCACGGCAGCATCGGCCACACGCAACGCGCTACGCACCTCGCCTACGAAGTCCGTATACCCCGGCGTATCCAGAATATTCAGCTTATAGCCCTTCCACTCAACCGGCGCAAGCCCCAGGCTCAACGAAATGCCCCGGCGTACTTCCTCATCATCGAAGTCAGTGACGGTTGAGCCGTCTTCAACCTTGCCGCGGCGGTTCGTGGCCTTACTCGCAAACAACACCGCCTCCGTCCACGAAGTCTTGCCGGAACCACTATGGCCGATCAAGACAATGTTGCGAATCATTTGTGTTGTATATTCTTTCATCGTCTACAATTCCTCCCTACATCCACTAGGTATTAGACAAACAAAGACGGCCTGGAGGCCGTCGTGGTGACGCTAAGGTTGACGGCGCTCATTGTAAACGATTTTGATACAAAGTCAAAGTAACCACTTATCAGCACGGACTTAGGATGTATGGCACTTTGCGCTGGACAACCCCGTGATATACTGTAGGGTATGGTTAAATTGCTCATCATCGATAGCCATAGTCTGGTGCGTGAGGCGCTCGAGAAACGTCTGCAAACTGCCGTCGGTCTGGAAATCGTCGGCAGCCTGGGGCGTTACGCTGAGGCCGCCCAACAAGCGCGGGTGTTAGCCCCTGATGTAATTCTGCTTGAGACCAAGGCGCCAGAAGGTGTCGAGACACTAGCTGCCCTGCACCGATTGCTCCCCGACACTGCCGTGATTGTGCTGACCTCTTATCCCGACAGCCGCGAAGAGGATCAAGTGCGACAAATGGGCGCGGCGCGCTATCTACTGAAAACGCTGGATACGCGCTCTTTGGTGCGTGAGATTCGTACCGTATCCCGGCAAAGCGAAACCGTCGCCGTATAGCTATGGCCTTTATGGCTACGGCAAAAACGCGCCAAAAACCTGGTTGCCGAGCAATCGCCCCTGCGGACTGAGTCGCAAGCACTGTCCATCCCACAACACCAAACCCGTCTCCACCAAACCTGTTATGATCGCATCGTAAACCTCGACAAGGCCTACCCCAAACCGCGCGCGGAAATCCGCATCAACCACGCCTTCAGCCAGACGCAACCCCATCATCAACGTCTCCGCGCGCTCCAACTCCGACGAAATGACTTCCATGTCCACTGGCGGCCACTGCCCGGCCTGGCTCGCCTGAATATAGGCAGTGGGATGCATTACGTTGCTCCAGCGATGGCCTTCCAGCCACGAATAGGCCCCCGCGCCCAGACCCAACCATGGCTGATTGCGCCAACAAACGAGGTTGTGCCGGCTCACCCACGGCCCAACGCCCTCGGTACGCCCGCCGGGCGGCCTTTCCCACACCGCTGTAGCAGGACGAAGACCACGCGCCCAGTTCGAGATCTCGTACTGCCAGAATCCCGCCGCGCGCAGCGTCGCCGATGCCCACTCGTATAGATCGGCAGCTATGTCCGGGTCCGGCGCCGGGATTTCACCCGCCGCGATCGTGCGCGCCAGCGGAGTCTCCGGCTCCACCGTGAGCGCGTAAAGCGAGAGGTGCGCCGGTTCGAGCGCCAGGATGCGCTCAACGGTAACCTGCCAGCGGGCGAGGTCCTGCCCCGGCAAGCCATACATCAAGTCGACGCTGAGGTTGTCGAAGCCCGCTTTCCGCGCCGCCGTGACCGCGTCCACGGCCTTATCCCACGTGTGGATGCGACCGAGCAGCCGCAACTCATCATCGTGCGCCGACTGCACACCCAGGCTCAGGCGATTGACGCCAGCCTCGCGCAACGCCGCCAGGGACGCCGCATTGACCGTGCCGGGGTTGGCTTCCAGGGTGATTTCGGCCTCACGGGAAAGCCCGAGATAGTGCCGCGCATCATCGATGATTCCGCGCACCATATCCGCCGGCAAAAGCGAGGGCGTCCCCCCGCCGAAGTAGAGGGTCGTCGCGACACTATGGGGATAGCGCGCCGCCCGCGCACGGAGTTCGCAGCGCAGCGCTTCGACGTAGGCCGGGCGCAGCGCGAGCAGGCCGCTGTAAGTGTTGAAATCGCAGTAGGCGCAGCGTTGTTGGCAAAACGGCACGTGGACGTAAAGCGCAGTCTGCAAGTTCCTTATGTCACGATACCCTGCGTGAGGCTCAGGAAAAGGCTTTCGAGTGTGTCTTGCTCCTCAGCGTAGGCGAGCACGGGAAATCCCGTGGTCACAAGGTCGACAAGCAACTGTACGACAGCATCCTCATCACCCGACAGTGTAACCCAGAGCGCCGGCAGCCCACCGTTGCGGTTCCCTGAAGGGACCACCTCCACGCCGAGCACGTAGGGGTGTTTGGAGAGCCACGCCTGCGCATCATCTGACGGGCCGTGGAATGCCACACGCACGCGACGATGCGGGCGCAGCCGGGCGCGGATTTCAGCCACGGTGCCGGAAGCCACCAGCCGCCCCTGCTCGACGATACCCGCGTGCGTGGCAACATCGTCCAACTCACGCAGCACGTGCGAAGAGAGGAAAATCGTCTTGCCCATCTCCTGGAGCGCGCGGAAGATTTCGCGCAGTTCGACGCGCGCCCGTGGATCAAGACCGGCTGCCGGTTCGTCGGCGACGATAAGCGCCGGATCGTGGACCAGCGCGCGCGCTACACCGAGCCGCTGTCGCATCCCCCGCGAGAGCGTCTGCACAGCATCGGCTTGGCGGTGCGTCAGGCCGACCAGTTCCAGCAGATCGGCCACCATCGGTGTACGCTTTTCAGGAGTTACGCCGTAGCACCCGGCGAAGAATTCCAGATATTCGCGCACCAGCATTTCCCCGTACAGGCCGAATTCATCGGGGATGAAGCCGAGCAGACGGCGGACATCCCGTCGCGCAGTATCCACCCTGTAACCGCCCACACGCACGATACCGCCATCAGGCCGCAGCAGCGTTGCAATGATGCGGATGGTCGTCGTCTTGCCTGCCCCGTTCGGCCCGACGAAGGCGTAGATAGCGCCCTCCTCCACGGCGAACGTGAGGTGATCCACCGCAGGTTGTTTCCCCTTGCGATAGGTTTTGCACAAGTCTTGCACTTCCAGGATTGCCATGGCGTCTAGTATAACTGGAAATGGGAGGAAGACAATGCAAAAGGCCCCGGACGAAAACTCCCCCAGGGCCTTACGCTCAATACGCGGCTGAATGTGGAGGTCACTCCACAGTGTTTATGGATTAGGTGATGACGAACGGGTCGTACACACCTCTGCGTCAAGTATTTCGAGCGCCCCACACACAGCTACGTCTAGAACTTATGTTCTAATTTTAGCAGGGAATGAGGTTTTGTCAATCCTCAAATTCGTTTTGCGCATCCTGTTTTAGCTTGGTATAGACCTCACTCACTTCCCACAACCGGCCGGCAACAGCCGTGTCATAGGATGCCGGAGACGACGGAACGGCTTTGCACTTCCGCCGCTCCGATGCCTGAAGCGGCGCCGGTGACCATACAGACTTTGCCAAGCATAGGTTGATCGAGAAACACGTAGTCCTCCCCCACAAGTCGCCTATTCGCCCTCAACAGGACGCACCTCAACGGTAACTTGGGTAAACCCTAAAGAGCGCAAGAAGTTCTCCATATAAATGACGCCGGTTTCCTCCGCCCTATCGAGAATATCTCGTTCCAGCGCCCAACTGACCAGTTGTGCCTCGGCCAGACGCCGCGCAGTAGTCTCCAGATCGGGGTCTGGACGGCGCAGAATTCCCGTTTCACGCTCGTAGACGTAGGTGCCTTCGTTGTCGATGCGACTGTAGAGGATTTCCGGCGGCGGCAGGAAAATCAGCACTGTCGTCCCCAATACGACAATATCGTCTTCGGTCACTTTCGTCAGATCGAAGCCTGCCACTACTTCGCCTTCGGCGATCAACATCAGTCGGTCGCGCGAAAGGCGCTCCAGCAGGCCCGCCGGCTCGTCCTCGATCCGCACAATGTCGCGCATGGTGTACTGGACGGTCTCCAGTCTCCCAAAAGCGTTGATGCCGGTGATGACGGCGATCGGCGTCGGCGTCGGTGTGGACGTAGGCAGCGGCGTGGCGGTCGGCGATGGCGTGA
>DYKY01000161.1 GCA_020722365.1 Thermoflexus sp. | reverse complement strand
CTTCTTATGTTTCTGCAATCAGTATAGCCCTAAAAAATCAATGCGGCAAGCCAGTCCAGGCAGGAGCAGAAGAGCCGGTGTATCGCGCGTGGGACAAAAAAATCGGTGGGCAGCGTGCTGCTCACCGACTTATAAAACCTGGTGGACCTGGAGGGATTCGAACCCTCGACCCCCACAATGCCATTGTGGTGCGCTCCCAGCTGCGCTACAGGCCCAAAACTTACTAGCTTTCAGCACTCAGCTTTCAGCCATCAGCCGGAAAGTTGATCGCCGACTACTGAAGGACAACATCAGGCCCCGCTGAGGCCTTATGGAGCTGAGGGGATTCGAACCCCTGACCCCTACAGTGCGATTGTAGTGCTCTCCCAGCTGAGCTACAGCCCCTCGACAACCGGGCGGCTCCCGTAACGCAGGGAGTGTACCACAACTAAGGCGATTGTCAAACCTGCTGGCCTCCGTTGCCGCTGAACAGGTCGCGCAGGCCCCGCGTCCACATCTCGCCGAGCGGGATGAAGCGTTTCTCCGTAAAGTCCTCCGACAGGCTGTCGATGTAATCGCGGATGCGCAAATCCGGCGTTTCCCCCTCCAGCCGGTCGATCTCGGTTTCGATGGAAGCGAACAGCCGCTTGCTTTCGGCTTCCAGCTCCGTCAAATCCAGGGTGAGATTGAACATGTGATCGACCCGTTTGAGCAAATCGTACCAGGCCTTGAAGTCGTTCTCGATGCTAAAGCCGTGCACCGTCTCGGAAATCTGCGAAAAATCGTAGGCCGGCACAAAGCCGTAAAAGACGACAAACTCAATGCCCCGCTGCTCTGCCTGGTCCGCCAGATAGGCGCAGATCGTTGTGCCGCCTTCGTAGTCGGAGAAACGCACGGCATAGCGCGTCAATTCATCCTGCATCTCCTTGAGGCTGTAGACGCACGACACTTCGCGGTCTTTGTCGTACGGCACGGCCCCATACACGCCGCTGACAGCCACCACCCGCTTGACACCCAGGGCTTGCACTGCGTCGAAGAACGCTTCGGCGTACCGCTCGGCGCGCATGTGCGGCTCCTCCCCAAGGAAGATCACCAGCCCTTTCTCGTCGTTGCCCGAATAAAAGAACTCGTTGTTGCGCGTGGACATCGCCTGCCGGTAACCTTCTTCAAGCTTGATCTGCGGCCGCAAAAAGTGGTGCGTGCCGGGAATCTGGAACAGGTAGTAGTCGTCCGAATCTAACTCGCCGATACGCCGCGCACTCAATTTTTCGATGAGATACTGCGGCAGTCCCGATGAGATCGACCCGGCGTCGGCCCATTGGCGCCACCCGGCGAGCATGTATTTCTCTTTAGCCCGGGGAATTTCCCATAAATCGAATGCATCCCGCATCGTACACCTCCTCCTGTCGCTTATACCATCTCACCGAAGCGGCGGCTGAACTTCAAGAAAAACCAATAGCCAACAACCAGAACGATGAATGCCGTCACCGCTGTGCGTGACAAAAAGTCTAGCCGCGTCAGCGTCCCATTGTACAGAATGTCCTGGTATGTGTTGATGATCGACGCCATCGGATTGAGTCGGAATAGCCACACCTGCGGATTGAAGGTGATGCCCATCAGTGTGAGTGTCTCCGGCAGATCGCGGAAGGTATACACAATCGGCGTCAGGAAGAACCACGCCTGCATCCCTACATCCATCATCATGTGCGTGTCCCGGTAAAAGACCTCCAACGTCGAAAGGAACAGCACAATGCCCAGCGCAAACATCACCTGAATCAGAATGGGGATGGGCAGGAACAGCAACCACCCCGTCAGCGGGACGCCCGAAATCAGGCTCAACAGCAGCAGCACCGGCAGCGAGATCAAGAAATTGATCAGATTGGAAAACACTACGGAGATGGGTAATGCCTCCCTGGGAAAATAGACCTTCTTCACCAGATGGCCGTTCCCCACGATGCTCGGGATCCCGCCCAGCACCGCGCCGGTGAAGAAGTTCCACGGCAGCAACGCGCTCAGGAAAAGGATATGGGGATTGTCGATAGTTCGGTTGCGCCACATGTAGCCAAACACAAAGGTGAAGATCAGCATCATCAGCAGCGGGTTCAGCCACGACCATAAGATGCCAAGCAGCGAGTTTTTGTAACGTACCTTGAGATCGCGCACCACGAGATTGTAGACCAAGTCGCGGTACGCCCACAGTTCTTTGAGATGTTGGATCATTGTCCGGCAAGTCCTTCGTTTAGATTAGTCACACAGGATATACTATACCATCAAACCCAGACTACAAAAGTCTCAGCACTACAGTATAATTACCCTTTGATGAAACGCTACTCGATGTTCGGCATGACGCTCGTGCTTCTGGCGGCGGCGGCGCTGCGTCTGGGCGCGCTGCCTGACCTGCCCGTGGGCCTGCACTACGACGAAGCCGCCAACGTCATCCTCACGCGACAGATTGCCTCCGGCGAGTATCGCCCGGTGTTCATCCGCGCGTACACCGGCAAGGAAGTGCTCTTCTTCTACGCGGCGGCGCCCTGGGTGTGGATGACCGGCGGCGCGCCGTGGGGTCTGCGTCTGGGCGCGGCGATGCTCGGCATCCTTACCGTCGCGGCGACTTTCACGGCAACCCGCGCGCTGTTCGGGCCGATGAAGCGCGCGCGAGAAGTCGCGCTGCTGGCGGCGGGATGGGTGGCGGTGGCCTTCCCGCACGTTCTGCTGAGTTGCTACGGGTTCCGCGCCATCTCGCAGCCGTTGCTCCAGGCGTTGACAATCGCTGCGCTTTGGCGCGGCCTGCGCAGCGGGAAACGCGCCTGGCTCATCGCGGGCGGTGCGTGCCTCGGCCTCACCGGCTACACCTACCTGGCAGCGCGATTGTTCCCCATCCCGTTGACGGTAGCCCTCGGCTGGCTGCTCATCCGCACGCAACGGGAAGATCGCCTGCGCCGCGTGGCCCAGTTGGGACTGGTGTTGCTGGCTGCGATGATCGTCTTTGCTCCGTTGGGCCTTTACTTTCTGCGTAACCCGGAGGCTTTCACCACCCGCATCACGCAGGTTGCCGCGCCAACGTGGCAAGACGCGCTGCGCGGGCTGTGGCTGTGCGTGCGCGCGTTGGCCTGGCCCGGCGCCGGCGATCCCTACGTGCGCTTCAACGTCCCCGGCAAACCGGTGCTGGACCCGGTTTCGGCGGTGCTGGCCTCGATCGGGTTGGCGGGCCTCCTGTTTGCAGCACGTAAGGATGCCCTGGACGGCGCCGCGCGGCTGTTCATCGTCGCGATTCTGGCGACGATGCTGATCCCCAGCGCGCTGGCAACCTCGGAGATCACGCCGAGCAACCTGCGCCTGGTCGGGCTATTCCCCTTCATCGCCATCCTGCCGGCGTATGGCGTTGTCACGCTCGTCGCCGCGCTCACAGGCCGTCTCCTGCCTCGCGCCTCACGCCTCTTGCTTCTTGCCTCTTGCTTCTTGCTTCTTTTACTGCTTGGCGGACTGACGACGGGGCGCGCGTATCGCCAATGGGCCACGTCCACGGAACTGTTCTACGCCGCCGACGGCGAGATGGTGCTGGCAGCGGAGGCGCTGGATGCGACAGATCTCACGGACACCACGGTCTACATTGCCAGCGAACATTACCGCCATCCCACAGTGGCGGCGCTGGCACGCCAGTATCCCCGTGCCAAGTGGCTCACCGGTGGGGCCACGGTCGTGTGGCCGCCCACTGGCGATACTGTCAACCTGTGGCCTTGTTCGCTCGCGCAAGTTCCTTGTCCTGCTGCCACTGACCGATTGTATCAGTCCGCCATCCTGAAAGATCCCGCCGGAAAACCGGCGCTGTGGGTCGAGCGTCTCCCGGCGTTGCCGTTTGGCTATCCTCCCTCGACTCCTACCACTGACTTCGCGCACGTGGTCGGCGTCTACGGCGCGCTCGCGCCTGACCCGTGCCGCGTGGCGGAACCATGCTCTATTCTCGTGATATGGACGGTCCAGGCTTCCTATGATGCTATGCTCCAGCCCGTCGTGCGCCTGCTGCACCCGGAGACCGGCGAGTGGGCGCGCGTGACCGCCTTCCACTATCCGCCGGAGCAGTGGACCGTGGGCGACATCGTTTTCGACCGGTTCACGCTAACCCCGCCCGTGGGCATTCCGCCCGTGGATGGCTACGAGATCGGCGTGAGCTTCTTCAATCCCGACAGCGGCGAGGTGCTGCCCCGCCTGGAAGCGGAGCGTTTCGCCGGGCTGGAGGCGCGCTTCCCACTGACCGGCACGCTGCTGCCGATGGCGTCTGCGCCTGACACAGCACAATCTGAAGCCGCCTGTCCCGGAATCCCACGTGAGAGCAACGTCACGCTTGGCGACCTGCACCTGATGGGGGCTACGCCGCTGCCCAAAAGCCTGCGTCCCGGCGAAGCCACGCTGCTGCGGCTGTGCTGGCAAGCGACGGGCACTGCTTTGCCCCAGGACGACGTCACCTTGATGCTGACCGGGCCGGAAAGCCACGTACTGTACGGCGGCCCCCCAGCCAGCGGTTATGCCTTTGCGCAATGGCGGCCCGGTGACATCGTCGAAGATCGCTACACGCTCCGCCTGCCCCGGGAGACGATCGCCGGGCATTATACGATGATTCTATCCATAGGTGATACACGTGTGGCGACGCTGGGAACCGTGGCGGTGCAGGCCCTGGCGCGCACATTCGCGCTGCCGGAGATGCAGTTCCCCTTTGAGGCCGACTTCGGCGCGCACATCCGCCTGCTCGGCTACGACGTAGGAACGCTCCAGGCAGGGCAGCCTTTGGAGGTGACGCTGTACTGGCAGTCGCTGGCCGAGTTGGACGAGGATTACCTGGTCTTCGTGCACGTGCTGGATGAGGCCGGCGCTATCGTCACGCAGGTGGATGAAGGGCCGCAGCAGGGGAGCTATCCTACCTCGTTGTGGGTCGCGGGAGAAGTCGTGACCGACCACCACACGTTGAGTTTGCCGGTCGATCTACCGGCAGGCGATTACCGCTTGCGGATCGGCTTCTACCGCCAGGAAAACGGGGACTACCTCGAAGTGAACGGCGACGCGCATGTACTCTTGCCTGTGATGGATGCAAATTCACGCTGATTTTTTGGGTATAGATCTGCGTGAATCTACGTCCTGGTTGGCAAAAGCTGTTATTTCTGCGGGATGACCTTGACCTCATCGGCGGAGAGGCGGATACGCTCTCGCTCAACTCGGGGACCATCCGGAGGCACTTCCACAACGACCTCGCCCTTGAGAATGTCCAGATCGATGACGCGCCCGACGCCCTTTTCTGTCTGCACGCGGGCCTTGATCTTGGGCAAGCTCTTGGCTTCCTCTTTGTAGACCTCGTGTTCGTAGGCCAGACAGCAACGCAGCCGCCCGCACATCCCGGTGATGTCGGTGGGGGCCATCGATATGGCTTGATCCTTGGCCATGCGGATAGATACGGTCTGGAATTCGGTGAGGAAGCGGCAGCAACAGCGCGGCTCGCCACAGACGCCATACCCGCATAGCGCCTTGGCGTGATCACGCGGGCCGACGGTGCGAATCTCAACGCGGCAGTTCATCCGACTCGCAATCCGCCGCCGGAAGTTAGTCAGGTCCCGCTTGTTGGAATTGCCGGTACAGAGCAAAATAGCACTGCTGCCATCCAGCGCAAACTCCGCCGAGAACACCTTCATGTCCAATTTTTGGGCCACAACTTCTTCCCTGGCGACCTCGACCATGCGCTCGGCGCGCTCGCGCATGAGCTGATAGCGCGCCATATCCAGGCCATTGGCCCGGCGCAACACAATCTTGAGCCGTTTGGGCGAAATACCGTCTGGGAGTTTGGCATTCGTCTCACTGACTTGTCCGGCCTGCTCGCCGTAGACCGTCTCCATCACCACCCAATCGTCCCGCCGCAGTTCCATCTCGACCGGAGCGACAAAATGGTATACTTTGCCCGCCGGCTGGAAACGAATGCCAACGGGCGTTGTCGGACCAGTAAATTCGGGGTTCTGGGCAGACCCAGATTCCGCTTGAACATCGAGTTCATCTTGTGTGTCGTCCAGCGCCTCTTGATATTCATCCAGCCACGTTTCGATTTCGTCAGACCACTCCTGGTTCTCGTCTGGCGCGATATCCTTAACCTCGTCCATACATCCTGCTTTCTCGATATGCCATTTGCCTGTAACTATACCTTACAAGAGCATTTTGGCAACCGGCTGAAGACTACAAAAGTCCAGGCATGTACTGAGCCTTTTGTGTCTGGCACGAGCGATTTTGACAGACGTGTCAATATGGTACAATGGGCCTATGCAACACATCTACTGGATCATCGACAAAATCTTGGGCGGACGCCCTGGCCCGGTCCGCGAGCCGTGGAATCCGCAAGCCCTCTATGCCGGAGGCATTCGCACGGTCGTCTCCCTGGCGGCGGAGGAAGCGGTGGGGGATTTACATCAGTATGGCCTGGAGCATTACCGGGCTGCGTTCCCGCCGGTGTATCTCTTTTCGCATGGGATGCGCAAGGCGTTCATTCACCAGGCGATGCCGGTGTGGGAATTCATCCATATGCAGGTCGAGGCTGGCAAACCGGTGCTGGTCCACTGCCACGCCGGCGCCGATCGCACGGGAGCGATCCTGGCAGGGTATCTCGTCCTTTACCATCGCGCGTCACCGGAAGAGGCCATTGCCCAGGTACAAGCCGCCAATCCCTGTGCGATGGCGGCCCCAGGCTACATCGAAGCCGTCACCCTCCTGGAACCAGGCCAGTTTCCCGATCCCAAAACGTTGTTATAAACGGGGGCCTTTGTTTTGCAGGATGCGTTCCAGCGTCTCCACACCTTCCTGGAGCGTGCTGCCTAAGAAGAGACCCTGGACTTTTGCCCGCAATTCAGGCCGTTCGTTGAAGGCCAATCCGCCATAGCCAACGATGGGTTCACCCGTCCGGGCGGCTTCGGGCAGCCAGGTTGGCCATTCTGCCAGTGCGAGGGCCGGCGCTTCGGTCATCGCGGTCAGTATCACCGCAGGGGGCTTCGTCTCTCGGACGAATTTCGCCAATTCCGGCAGGGGGATGGATTGGCCAAGATAGGCGATAGGCCAACGACGGCGGCGCATCAACGCGCCAAACATCAGAAGACTGCCCTCGTGCCATTCGCCGGGGGCGCAGGCCAGCACGATGGGCGCTACGGCGTAAGGGGGCGCGCCGCTGCGCATCCACGCGAGCAAGTGTTGGCGTAAGTAATTGGTCGCCAGATGTTCGGTCGCAATGTCGATCTCGCCTTTCTCCCAGCCCATACCGATGTCGCGCAAGGTCGGCCCGATCAAATCGACAATCAGGCTCTCCGGCGTGTAAAGGACGAAGGCTTCATTGAAAACCTGGTCGGCTTGCCTGGTCTCGTGCACCAGCAGCGCCTCGAGTAACTTTTTCCGCAGCGCGTCGATATGCACATTGACAATGCGATCACCCTCGGAGCCATCACCGCTGCGCTCGACCGGGGACAACGCCACCGGTTTCGCTACCGCAAGGCCCTCTCCCGCCTCCGCTGCACGCAAAGCGCGAATGGCCTGTCGGACCTGCATCCCTTCATCAAGTCGGGCCTTGACCCAGCGCAGCCGTTGAATTTCTTTCTCGGAGTAGAGGCGGTGTTTACCTTCTGTGCGTTCGGTTTTGGGGAAGTTGTAACGGCGTTCCCAAATGCGCAGTGTGGCTGCCGGGATATCGGTCATCCGCGCGACAACCCCGATGTTATAGATGGATTCTTCGTTGCTCATCATCGTCTCCTGAAAAAGTCAAATAGTCATTCGTCGCATCGTCGCTCACTGGCGTGTTATACATAGATCGTATGATTGCAGGGTATAAGAAAAGTATATCACAAGATTGTCGTTTTGTCAAATATATTTATACATAAAAGTGTCAATAGGTTGACAAAATCGCCTTTTATGATAAAATACAAGCATTATTGTGACGTTTTCAGAGCGGCAGGAGGATAC
>DYKY01000160.1 GCA_020722365.1 Thermoflexus sp. | reverse complement strand
CGTTGTACACCTTGTGCGTCCCTATCCTCCTGGGAAGACAGTCGTAGGGTAGATGCCTATGCTATGCTGTGGGAAGAGCGAAGAGCACATCATTCCGTGACGGCGAATCCCCCGGTCTACGACAGGCCGGGGGATTTCCTTGCCCTCTCCGCTCTACCTGCCGCGCCGGGCTGCACCACACCGCCGCCGTCGATAGGCTTGCCGCTTTGTGGTTTTTGTCCTATACTGTTTGCGGAAAACAAAAAGCGCTCCATCGCTAAGTTGAGCGATAATTGAGTTGGAGGGATTTTATGGAACGCACTCGCTGGCAGAATCGTATCGTCGTCGACCTCGACATCCATCACGGTGAACCATGTATCAAAGGGACGCGCATCCCGGTAGCGATCGTGATTGGGAGTCTGGCCGATGGAATGACGCCGGAAGAAATCCGCGCAGCCTATCCGCAATTAACGCATGAGGACGTTCGCACAGCACTCAGTTATGCCGCCGATACGCTGCGCCAGGACATCCTGCTCCCGTTGCCGGCCTAGCCAACCATGCACATCAAAATTGACGAAGACCTGCCGCGTGTTGCCACGACACTCTTGGGCGCGCACGGCCACGATGCCGTGAGCGTGTTTGACCAACATCTCAGCGGCAGCAAAGATCCCGCTTTGTGGGAAGTTGTGCAAGCCGAATCCCGCTTCCTGGTCACGGCCGATAAGGGATTTGGCGACATTCGCCGCTATCCACCTGGGCGCTATGCCGGAGTGCTTGTATTACGTCCGGATGAAGACGGCATTCGCCCTTTGATTGACCTGCTGGAACGTGTTTTGCATCACTACGACTTGACTGCGTTAGCGGGTATGACAACCGTCGTCAGTCCTCGCAGTATTCGCATCCGCCGGGATTGACTGGCAAAAGTCTGTGTTAATTTTTGGTTCTATACTGTTTGCGCAAAACAAAAACCGCCCCACGACTCTGAACCAGCCCGGGGCTTCGACCATCGGCGATGACCGCGCTGTAGTGGGCCATAGCATACGCGCGATCAGAATCGCGCACCCGCCCCGCGCGCAACCGGCTTACGAGCCGCAACCAGCTTCCGAGCCGCAACCGCCGGGGGCGATTCCGTGCTATATGGGAGGACGACGTAATTCAATGACGGCATCATCCGACCTGACCTTCTTCACCAATGAACCCGGGCGCATCTTGCGCGAACGTTTCCGCACTTTGCTGGCAAAACCAACGCCTTTGACTGTCTGGTGGGCTATTTCTTCGTCAGCGGCTTCTACAAGCTCTACCCGGATTTGGAACACGTCGAGAAAATCCGCGTGCTGGTGGGGTTGCAAACCGACCGCGTGGTGTATGAATTCCTCCAACAAGCCCGCGACCAGGCTGTGTTGCCGTTGCCCTCCCACGCTGCAACCCAAGAGCAGGCGGCTGCCGAAGTGCGGAACGAACTCGAAATCGCCGACGATACCGCCGAGGTGGAGGCCGGCGTCCATACCTTTGTGGACTGGCTGCGCTCCGGCAAACTGGAAGTCAAAGCTTATCCTTCTGGCAATCTGCACGCCAAAGTCTACATTATGACGTTGGTCGAGGGTGAGCTGGATGCCGGGCGCGTCATCACCGGTTCCAGCAATCTCACCCAGGCCGGGTTGCAGGACAACCTGGAATTCAACGTCGAGCTGAAAAACGCCGCCGACTACGACTTTGCCCTTGCCAAATTCAACGCACTGTGGGCCGAGGCGGTGGAGGTTTCCGAACCCTATGCCGACGTCATTCAAAACCAATCGCCCTACGCGGCGTTCACCCCCTACGAACTATACCTCAAGTTCCTCTACGAGTATTTCCGCGCCGAACTCAACCGCCCGGCGGAATTGGACGATATGTACGTCCCGGACGGTTTCATGAAGCTCAAATATCAGGAAGAGGCCGTCATCAATGCGCGCAAAGTGCTCGACGAATATGGCGGCTGCTTTCTGGCCGATGTCGTTGGCCTGGGCAAGACGTACATGGCCGCGCTGCTGGCGCAGCAGCTTGACGGGCGCACACTCGTCATCGCGCCGCCGACGCTGCTGGACCGCGACAAAAAAGGCTCGTGGCCGAATGTATTCAGCGACTTCCGCGTGCTGGCCGATTTCGAGTCCAGCGGTAAACTGGAACACCTGCTGACGCGCAACCTGTCCAAATACAAAAATGTCTTCATCGATGAGTCGCACCGCTTCCGCAACGAGGGCACACGCAGTTACGCCGCCCTGGCGGAGATTTGCCGGGGTAAGCGCGTGGTTTTAGTCTCTGCCACACCGTTGAACAACGATCCCGCCGACATCCTCAGCCAGGTGAAGCTCTTCCAGAACGGCAAGGCCAGCACGCTGCCCAACCTCCGCAACCTGGAAGCCTTCTTTGCGCGCTTGAGAAAGAACCTCAGCGGCCTGGATCGCCAGCGCGACCACGACCGTTACTTCGAGGTAGTGCAGGCTAACGCCAAGGCGGCACGTGAAAGCGTGCTCAAATACCTGATGATCCGCCGCACCCGCACCGAAATCGCTCGCTACTACGCCGACGATCTCGAAAAGCAAGGGCTGAAATTTCCCGATGTCCAGGACCCTCAGCCGCTTTTCTACCAGTTCAACGCCCAGGAAAACGCCATCTTCGAGGAAACCCTGCACCTGCTGACACGCGAATTCACTTACGCCCGTTACCGGCCCCTTACCTACTACACCGGCCCACGACCGGAACAGGAACGGCAAGGGCAGCGCAACCTGGCGCGCTTTATGAAAATTCTGATGATCAAGCGCCTCGAAAGCAGCTTCCACGCCTTCCGCCTGACCCTGGGACGTTTCGCCCGCTCTTACCAACGGGCGATCACCGAATTCGAAAAAGGCAATGTCTACCTCAGCAAAGATCACAGTACCAAACTTCTGGAAGCCCTGGAAGCCGACGATATGGAGACGGTGGAGCGCCTGCTCGAAGAAGAAAAGGCCGAGCGACTGGATGCCGCCGACTTCAAGCCCGAATTTCTCCTTGACCTGCAACACGACGCCGAAATCTTGCGTCAGGTCCAGCAGCTCTGGTCGCAGGTGACGCGCGATCCCAAGTGGGAGGCGTGCCGCGCCGTGCTGACAACGCAGCCTCGCTTGCAGCAGGGCAAGCTCATCCTCTTCACCGAATCCCAGGAGACCGCCGAATATCTGGTGGGACGTATCGCCGCCGAGGTCGAGCCGCGCGTGATCGCGTACAGCGGCCAGGCCGGCGAGGCCGCCCATCGCGCCGTCATCGACAACTTCGATGCCAACGCTTTCCAGCCGCGCGACGATGTCCGCATCCTCGTCAGTACCGAAGTGCTGGCCGAAGGCGTGAACCTGCACCGCGCCAACATCGTCATCAACTACGACATTCCCTGGAATCCCACCCGCCTGATCCAGCGCGTGGGGCGCGTCAACCGCGTGGACACGACTTTCGACGTTATCTACACCTACAACTTCTTCCCCACCACCGAGAGCAACGACGCGATCAAACTTAAAGAGGCAGCGGAGGCCAAAATCCACGCCTTTATCGAAATGCTCGGCGCAGATGCCCGCCTGCTCACCGAGGGCGAAGAGATCAAATCGCACGACCTGTTCGCCCGCCTCAATTCCCGGCGCACAATTACCGGCGAGGACGAAGCCGAGGAAAGCGAACTGGCCTATCTCACCGAAATCCGCGCCGTGCGCGACACGCAGCCCGATCTCTTTACGCGCATCAAACGCCTGCCGAAGAAAGCGCGTTCCACCCGCGCCCTTGCGCCCGGCGGCGTGGTTCCCGCCTTCCCCGCCCTTCTCACCTACTTCCGCCAAGGTCAGCTCGACAAGTTTTACCTGGTGACGCCGGAGATCGCCGTCCCGCTGCAATTGGATTTCCTGATGACAGCGAAGCTCCTGCGCCCCGCCGACCCGAATGAGCTGCGCCAGGGTATCGGGCCGCGCGCAGACGGCGGGGCCGACTTCTACACGCGGCTCGAACGCAACAAAGCCGCCTTTGTCGTCACGACCAGCACGGCGGATGATGACGAGATTCGCAGAATCTCCAGCCTCGGCGGCTCGCGCGATCTGTACATCATCAACCGGCTCAAGGCGCGCGAAATCCGCGCCTATCACGGTTTCACCGAGGATGACGAAGCCTACATCCAGGATGTTATTCGCCTGCTTACGGATGGCGCACTCCCGAAGGCGATCACGGGCAGAGTCTCTGCCGCGCTGAAGAAGGAAAGCGCGCCGCTCAAAGTCCTGGCGATTCTCCGCCGTGATATTCCCGCGCACTTCTTCCAGCCCGCCGTAGGCCGGATTGACAATCCGGCCCACCCGCGCGAAGTCATCCTGTCATCGTATCTATTGGAGGCGGAAGATTAACCGCCAAGAACGCCAAAGCCGCTACGCTTCCAAGGTCGCCAAGTTTTTCTTTTTGTTTTTCTTGGCGAACTTGGCGTCTTGGCGGTTGCTTCCCTGCCTGGAAGGTGGTGTTTTTGACGGTCGGGTGTATACTGGGGATGCAGAATTTCTGCATTATCAGATATACTAAAGGAGGTGGGGTATGGTTGAGACATTACAGGTGCGACAGCGCGGCACGCTCACGTTGCCCGCCGGTTTGCGGCAAAAGTACGGCATCCGGTCCGGCGATACGTTCTCTTTGGTGGATTTGGACGGGATGTTTGTCCTGACGCCAATGACTCCCATGGTGACGGAACTGGCTCGAGAAATTGACCGCCTGCGCCAGGAAACCGGACTGACGGTGGAAGACCTGCTGACCGGATTGCGCGAGCAGCGCGAGCGATATTACCTGGAGCATTACGTCGGGGATGCAGCCAATGGGTGAGGCGGCAAAGCTGCGGGTTTTTGTGGACGCCGACGTTTTGATAGCCGGCGCCGCGTCGCCAAACGCGCATAGCGCCAGCCTGGTCGTTTTACAGATGGCCGAAATCACCCTGATTGAAGCCTACACCTCAGAGCAGGTGATTGTCGAAAGTGAGCGCAACTTGAGCGCCAAACTGCCCGGCGCGCTGGCGACGTTTCACCTGCTGGTGGAACGCAGTGTGCACGTTGTGCCGGACCCAAGCCGCGACGCGCTTGCGCCGTATCAAGGCCTGGCCGATCCCAAGGACCTCTCTATCCTGGCAGCGGCGCTCCAGTCCGATTGCCCGTGGCTGGTGACGTTCAACACGCGGCATTACGAGCCGGGTCATCCGGCGATCAGGGTGACAACGCCCGGCGAATTTGTCATGCACGCGCGTGAGCGACTTGCTCATCTGGGTTCATTGCTACTATAGACGAACCGCCAAGGTTTTTCTTTTTGCTTCTCTTGGCGACCTTGGCGTCTTGGCGGTAAGAAATTAGGGAGGGAAAAAATGAGACGAGAACCTAATGCGGAGGTAGATGTTTGGGCGCGGCGCGTGATCGGCGCGGCGATTGAGGTGCACCGGCATCTTGGCCCCGGCTATCTGGAAAGTGTGTATGAGGAAGCTCTCGCCATCGAATTTGGGTTGCAAGGCATCCCATTCGAGCGGCAAAAGACGATTGCGGCGATCTACAAAGGCCGGCCCGTTGGCGAGGGGCGGCTGGATTTTCTGGTCGCAGGGCAACTCGTGGTAGAACTCAAAACGGTGGATGCCTTTGCGCCGATCCACAAAGCGCAAGTGATTTCCTATCTGAAAGCGACTCAGCTTGACCTGGGCTTGCTGCTTAACTTCAAAGTTCCTGTTCTGCGTAAGGGCATCAAGCGCGTTATACAGACAGATGAGGTAGAAGAAGAATGAACCGCCAAGACGCCAAGGATGCCAAGTTTTTTTCTAGATTTTTTCTTGGCGATCTTGGCGACCTTGGCGGTTCAAAGGAGGCATTATGGATCGCACACAAGCCAACAATCTGGTCAAGCAAACCTTCACACAAGCCTTCGATAAAGGGCGTTTTCGCCTGCTGGCATTGAACCTGCTCAACCGGCTGGATGAGTCAAAGGCCAGCGCGTGGAATATTACCCGCATCAAGGACGCCTTCAAGCCGCACGTCCGCCGCTACGAACGCCTCGGCACGTACACCTCGCCCGCCGGGGAGACGGTGGATGTGCTGATCGTCCACCTGACGGACGCCGCCAAGCTGGAACGCGCCCGCACCGCCCTGCGCAACTTCGTCGCCGACCACCTCAAGACGCGCAGTAACAAGGACGCCGCCCTCGTCGCCTTCGTCGCCCCAGATGAGACCACCTGGCGTTTTTCCTACGTGAAAATGGAGTACGCCACCGTCGTCAAAGACTCCGGCGACGTGGGCGTGGAAGCACACCTCACCCCCGCACGGCGCTTCTCCTACATCGTCGGCGCGGGCGAAAGCTGCCATACCGCGCAGACTCGCTTTCTCGCGCTGCTGCAAGACACGACCACCGATCCCACCCTGGCAGACCTCGAAGCCGCCTTCAGCGTCGAAGCCGTCACCAAAGAGTTCTTCAAAGAGTACGTGGCGCGTTTTAATGCCATTTACGCCGCATTGGACGATCTGCTGGCCCAGGATGCTGCCCTGCGCGCCGAATTCGCCCGGTGCGGCCTCAACAGTGTGGACTTCACCAAGAAGCTGTTGGGCCAAATCATCTTCCTCTACTTTGTCCAGCGCAAGGGCTGGCTGGGTGTGGCGCGCGGCGCGCAATGGGGCAGCGGCCCGCGCGATTTCCTGCGCCGCCTGGCAAACGGCGAGTACGGGGCGTACACGAATTTCTTCAACGACGTCCTGGAACCGCTCTTTTACGACACGCTCGCCGCCGACCGGGGTCACACGGCCTGGTGCGAGCACTTTGCCCGCCGCATCCCCTTCCTCAACGGCGGCCTCTTCGAAGCGCCCGGCGGCTACGACTGGCGCGGGGTCGATATCCCCCTGCCCAATGCCCTGTTCACCAACACGCTGTTTATCGAGGAAGGCGGCGTCGAGGACGACGCTTACGGTGACGGCGTGCTGGACGTCTTCGACCGCTACAACTTCACCGTGAACGAGGCCGAGCCGCTGGAAACGGAAGTTGCCATCGACCCGGAGATGCTCGGTAAGGTCTTTGAGAACCTGATTGAGGAAAACCGCCGCAAGGGCATGGGCGCGTTCTACACCCCGCGTGAAATCGTCCACTACATGTGCCAGGAAAGCCTCATCAATTACCTGGATACCGCCGTGAACAGGCGCGATGTATCCATTACACCGCCCGTGGCCCAACAAGACTTGCTCTTTGGTGATCCTGCGCCGGAACAAGGCACGCTCGAAACCCCGGTCCGCGCTGAGCTTGTGCCCCGCGCCGACCTGGAAACGTTGGTGCGCTCCGGCGAACAGATCGCGCACTATGAGGCCGTCGCCGCCGATTACCCCATCAAGATGCCCGCCAGTATCAAGAAGTACGCCCGGCACATTGACGAGGCCCTCGCCGCCATTGCCGTTCTAGACCCTGCGGTTGGATCGGGCGCATTCCTGGTGGGGATGATGACCGAGATCGTGCGCGCCCGTTCCGCGCTGACGCCGTACTTCAACGCCGTGACGGAGCGCACGGCCTACGCCTTCAAGCGCCACGCCATCCAGAACTGCCTCTACGGCGTGGACATCGACCCCGGCGCGGTGGAGATCGCCAAGCTGCGCCTGTGGCTCTCGCTGGTGGTGGATGAGGAAGACGTGCAGCAGATCAAGCCGCTGCCCAACCTGGATTACAAGATCGTGGTGGGCAACTCGCTGTTAGGCTTCCCCTTCAAATCGCAGCGACTCGGCGAGGTGGAGCGGCTGAAGCAGGCGTTCTTCGACGAGACCGATCCCACCCGCAAAAGCGCGTTGAAGGCGCAGGTAGACCGCGTGCTCGCCGCCGCCTTCGCCGCCTCGAAGCAAAGCCTGGGATACGAAGTGACGTTCGACTTTGCCCTCTACTTTTCGGAAGTGTTCCGCGAGAAGGGTGGTTTCGACGTGGTGATCGGGAACCCGCCGTATGTTGTAAGTAATGATAAACTATTGCGAAAAATCTATAACTTTAGTTTCCGCTAATTTGAACAAGCCCAAGTGCCGGGAGATTGCTCCC
>DYKY01000159.1:1162-8097 GCA_020722365.1 Thermoflexus sp. | reverse complement strand
TCATCGATTCGCTGTTACAGTACGACGCGCTTGCCGGGCCGGTGGAGGCGGAAGAAGCGTTTACGAATCAATTTCTTGAGGCGGCTCAGAAGAAGTAAGTTACTCAAAAGGCATTTGTAACTGGACACCCTTGACAGTACAAGTACAATAGAGATACAAAGAAAATAGCGAACCGGATTTAGGGAGGAACTATGACTGAAGCGCTCACTATTCATCTGCCGGAAAATTTATACCGGCAACTGCAACGTTTTGCGGAACTGGCACAGCAGTCGCCGGAGACGATTGTAGCGCAAAGTCTGCGTCACAGCTTGCCGCCGCTCATCGAGGAAATTCCTGCCGAATATCAACGCGATATTTATCCACTGCTGCGGATGAACGTGGCCGAGCTAAAAAACGAGCTCCAGCAAGTCTGCCCAACAGCACGTTGGGCAGAATATGAAACGTTGCTGGCGAAAAAGAAGGAAGCCACACTCACACCCGCAGAACAACAACAACTGGATACGCTCCGCCGTGAAGCAGATGTGCTGACCTTTCGCAAAGGATATGCTGCCGTTTTGTTGAAACGTCGCGGATACAAAGTCCCGTCTCTCTCCGAATTGGCGCAATAATGATTGTATCGGTTTCCTTACGAGAGCGTATTGCCGCGCAAGCACAATACCGTTGCGGGCTACTGCCAGACACAGGAAGTCGTCAGCGGTATCCCGTTGACATTAGAGCATATCTGGCCCAAAACCAAAGGCGGCGCGGACATTATTGAGAGTACCATCAATATGGAAAATTCTGTGAATGACGAAGCCTCCCCCACCCCCCTCCCACCCATCGTCCTGCACGGGACGTGGGACGGGCAGACGTTCTTCGTCTGGGGGGAGACTGCGCCCGCGCCGGACGCGGTGAAACCACGGGGACGGCGCGCGGCGGTGCGCCCGCACCCTTGCGCTGCCGCGCCGGACGTCCTTCGCGCGGCGCTCGCCACGTGGGTCTCCGAAGCGCCCGATACGACCCGCACGCTGTTGCTGCCTTCCAACGCCGGGCACCCATTGCTGCCGCCCTGGTTACTGCCCGTCGAGGCGACCACGGATGAAACCACCGATGAGATGACGGACAAAGAAGCGCCGCGACTAACGCCGTGGAGAGTCCCCGGCCTGGCGCTGGACGTACTCAGCACGCTCGACGTGCTCGTCGCGTTGCCCGCGCGCGACCGCGACCGCCGTTGGGGCAACGACCTGCGCTACTGGAGCTTCGTCGCCAAGCTGGGGCTGGAAATGCTGGCCCGCCAGCGCTATCTCCCCGGCCTGGAAGAGAGCGAGGGGCGTTACCGCGCCGTCTGGCAGACAATCCTCGATGATCCCAACGACCGCGCGCGGCTGAAAACGCTGGCCGAAACAATGCCCCCCGTCTGTCGCGCCGTCTTCGATCCCAAAGCAACGCCCGATCCGGCCCAAGCGCCCGCGCCGCACGTATTGCTGGACGACTTCGTCAGGACGCTCATCGACCGGGCAGCGCGCGAGTGGGGCGCAACCACGCTCGACAAGCGCCGCAAAGCGCCGGAAGGCGTCGCCGGGCTGTGGTGGGACGCGCTGTGGAGCGCCGATGGCTACATTCTTGCGCCGGTCAAACAGCGCCGCGAGTTGGCAAGCCTGTTCGAGGCGTGGCGCAGTTGGCTGGGCCAGTTGCAAGCCGCCGGAGAGTCCGCTTTCCGGCTGTGCTTCCGCCTGGAACCGCCAGAGGTGGATGCGGAAACAGGCCAGGTCGCGCGTCCCGACTGGATGCTGCGCTATCTGCTCCAGGCCAACGACGACCCGAGCCTGCTCGTTGCCGTGGACAAGGTCTGGGAGGCGCGGGGCGGCACGCTGGAATACCTGACCTATCGCTTCGAGAACGCGCAGGAGCACGTGCTCTCCGGCCTGGGACTGGCGGCGCGGCTCTTCCCGCCCATCCTCAAGAGCCTGCGCAGCGCACGCCCGGTTGCCTGCACGCTCGACACCACCGACGCCTACGGCTTCCTGCGCGAAGTCGGCCCGCTGCTCGAAGGGAGCGGCTTCGGCGTGCTCGTGCCGCCCTGGTGGACCAAGCCGGGCGCGCGGCTCGGCGTGCGGGCGAAGGCGCAACTCAAGGCCGACGCCAATGTCATTGGCCGGGGCGTGCTGAACCTCGAATCGCTGGCGCAATTCAATTGGGAACTGGCCCTGGGTGACGACGTCCTCACCCGCGAGGAGTTCGAGCGACTCGTCGCGCTCAAGCAACCGCTGGTGCAAGTGCGCGGGCAGTGGGTGCTCCTTCAACCTGAAGAAGTCGAGGCCGCCATCGCCTTCTGGGAAAAACAGCGCCAACAGCGCGAGTTGTTGCTGCGCGACGCGCTCGGCCTGGCGCTCGGCGGGGTGAAAGAAGTCGCCGGGCTGCCGCTATTGGGTGTTGAAACCACGGGCGCGCTGCGCGACATGATCGGGCAATTGCAAAGCGGGGAGCAACTCACGGCGCTGGAACCTCCAGCGGGGTTCGTGGGTCAGTTGCGCCCTTACCAGGTGCGCGGTTTTTCATGGCTGTCGTTTATGCGGCGCTGGGGGCTGGGCGCGTGCCTGGCCGACGATATGGGCCTGGGCAAGACCATCCAGGCCATCGCGCTGCTGCTGCACGAGCGCGAACAGAGCAGCAACGGCCTGCCGCCCGCGCTGTTGATCTGCCCGACCTCGGTGGTAGGGAACTGGAAACGCGAAGTGCAACGCTTTGCGCCGTCGCTGCGGGTGATGATCCACCACGGCGCGGATCGCGCCAGAGGCGAGGAGTTCGTAGCAATGGCCCACCAGCACGATCTGGTCATCAGCACCTATGGTCTGATACGCCGCGATGTTGAGGTACTGCGCGAAATCCCGTGGAGCGACGTGATCCTTGACGAAGCGCAAAACATCAAAAATCCGAGCGCCAAACAGACCCAGGCCGTTCGCCAGTTGCCCGCAGGCAATCGCGTGACGCTCACCGGCACACCGGTCGAAAACCGGCTCTCCGAATTGTGGTCGATGATGCAGTTCCTCAATCCCGGCCTGCTCGGCTCGCAGAGCGGCTTCCGCAATGCGTTTGCCCTGCCCATCGAACGTTACCAGGATGCCGAGGCCACGGCGCGGCTGCGCGGCCTGGTCGGACCATTCATCCTGCGCCGCCTCAAAACCGACCCCGCTATCATCCAGGATTTGCCCGACAAGCTGGAGATGAAGGTCTACTGCTCCCTCACGCCGGAGCAAGTGACGCTCTACGAGGCGGTCGTGGAAGCCTCGTTGCGCAAAATCGAAGAGGCCGAGGCCGACGAGGAACGCTCCGACTTCTCGCGGCGCGGCGCGGTGCTCGGCGCGTTGCTGCGGCTCAAGCAAATCTGCAACCATCCGGCGCAATTCCTGGGCGACGGCTCGGCGCTGCCAGGACGCTCCGGCAAGCTGGAGCGGCTGACCGAGATGCTCGAAGAGGCGCTGGATGTGGGCGACCGCGCGTTGATCTTCACGCAGTTTGCGGAGATGGGGACGCTGCTCCAGGGCTACCTGCAAACGCTTTTTGGGATGGAAGTGCTCTACCTGCACGGCGCAACGCCGGTCAAGCACCGCGACCGCATGGTGGCCCGCTTCCAGGACATGACCGGGCCGCCGCTGTTCATCCTGTCGCTCAAGGCGGGCGGCACGGGACTCAACCTCACTGCCGCCAACCACGTCTTTCACTTCGACCGCTGGTGGAATCCGGCGGTGGAGGATCAGGCCACCGACCGCGCTTTCCGCATCGGGCAGACGCGCGACGTGCAAGTGCACAAGTTCATCTGTGCGGGCACGCTGGAAGAGCGCATCGACGAGTTGATCGAAAGCAAAAAGGCATTGGCGCAGAGCGTTATCGGCGCGGGCGAAAGCTGGCTGACCGAGTTGAGCACCGACGAGCTGCGCGACATTATGACACTGCGGCAAGAATGAGGCAAGAGGCAGGATGCAAGAGGCAAGAGGCAGGATGCAAGAGGCAAGAGGCAGGAAGTAGCCGCGATTTCCATATCGCGCTACATGACTCCGACTACCGGACTAAAGACTACCGGACTATTTTCCAGGAGTTGAAATGGCGAAGCGACGCTCGCGGAGTTATTACGAAGACTATTGGCCGCACTACGAGCCGACGCACCCAATAGAGGCGGATGGCATCAAGGCGAAAAGCCAGCACGGCAAGTTCGTCACATCGTGGTGGGCCGACAAGTGGATCAACGCGCTGAAGCGGCTGATGGATTCCGGGCGACTGAGCCGGGGGCGCAGTTACGCGCGGCGCGGGCAGGTGCTGGAGATCGACATCAAAGCCGGCAAAGTCACCGCGCGGGTGCAAGGCTCGCGGCCCTCGCCGTACAAGGTCAGCATCGAACTCAAGCCGTTGAGCGATAGCCAGTGGGCGAAGGTGTTGGACGCGCTGGCGGAGCAGGCCATTTTCGCCGCGCAACTGCTCAACGAAGAGATGCCCAACGACATCGAGCAGGTCTTCGACCAGGCCAAAGTGCCATTGTTCCCCACGACCAAGGGGGATTTGGTCACAAACTGTTCGTGCCCCGACTGGGCCAACCCGTGCAAGCACGTCGCCGCCGTGTATTACCTGCTCGGCGAGCGTTTCGACGCCGACCCATTCCTGCTCTTCGAGCTGCGCGGGCGGAGCAAGGCCGCGATCATTGCCGCATTGCGCGAGCGCCGCGCTGACGCGGTTCGCCGCGCCGCCGGAATATCCACACAAGAGGCGCTTCCCTATGTTCCCGACGCCATCGCCGCCGTGGACGCTCCAGCATTGGCCGACTGCCTGGACACGTATTGGGGCGCGCCCGCCGCCTGGGATGCTGTCACCCTGCACATCGCCGCGCCGCCCGTCGAACTGGCGCTGCTCAAGCGCCTGGGCTTGCCGGATTTCGTGGACGCCACAGCGTTCCGCGCGCAGATGGAACGGGTCTACAGTGGCGTCACCGACCGCGCGTTGGAAATCGCTTTTGGAGAAGCAGAGCGTGAGTCAACGGATTGAACGGATGAAACGGAGTTCTGTTTTCATTATTGTGGGCCTTTTCCTGCTGCAAATCGCGTGCCAGACGATCACCGCGGCTTTCCCCACGGCGCGCCCGACCGCGCCCGATGTTGCCGAAGCAATGCCGGCCGGTGAAGCGAACCTGACATGCATCGGCGCGTATGGCTACGGCGTCACGTGCATCGAAAACAACGAGTGGGTCAACTACAGCAAAGACAGCGCGGGCCTGGGCAGCGATCTCGTCGAAGATATAGCCTTGTGTCCAGACGGCGACCTTCTCGTGCTGCATGCGTTGGGCCTCAATCGCTTCGATGGGGCACAGTGGCGGAACTACGGGCAGGGATGGGGATATGAAAGCGTCAAGGCTGTCGCGTGCGATGCCGACGACAACTTCTGGGTCGCGCACTATCGCGGCGTCAGCTACTTCCACGACGGAACCTGGCAGACGTACACGGTGAAGGAAACCCTGTCTACCGATCCGGAAGCCTACGAGTCGGTCAACGACATTGCCATTGCGCCGGATGGCGCGGTCTGGGTGGTTCTGGTCAACGGCATCGCGGTTTTTGCTGAGGAGGAATGGACGGTGTACGAAAAAGGTGCAGGCTTCGATGACAAGTATTTCTTCGAACGCATCGCCTTCGACAGCCACGGCGATCCCTGGGTGGTCTCGAGCGGCGGCCTCCACCACTATGATGGTCTGTTCTGGAATTTTCACCCGAGCCAGGGCTTTTTCCTCACGCCGCAGAGCATCGCCGTGGATCACCAGGATCGCATCTGGATAGGGACGCTCGCGGGGGGACTGGTGCTCTACGAAAACCAGGCCTGGCTGACGTTCACGCCACAAAACAGCGCCCTCGCCAGTTACAACGTGAATGCGCTTGCCACCGACGCTGCCGGTCGCCTCTGGGTAGGGACGCAATGGGGGTTGAACGTCATCGATGAGGAGACGTGGACAAGCTACTGGCTGAGCAACAGCGACCTTCCCGACGACGACATTGCCGTCATCGCCGTCGCCGGGGCAGGTTCAGCCTTGCCGGCGACGCAAAAGAAAGCGCCGGGGGCAATCACGGGACGGCTCGTCGATGCCGACGGCAACGCGCTGGCAAACGCGGCCCTCGAAGTGTGCGTCGAGACGATCTACAACAGCTATCAAGGCGACACGCCCTGCGAGGGCCATCCGTACACGCGCAACGCCGCCAGCGATGCCGACGGCGCGTTCACGATAGAGAATCTCCCTGCCGGATTCTACAACCTGGCGATCCAGACCGGCGAAACCTGGCTGCTCTACAGCAGCCGCTCCTCTGGCGTCTCTGAACGGTTCCTCGTCCCGGCAGGTGAGACGACGGATTTGGGGGAAATCACCGTCAGCGCCGAATGAACAGTGGTTACATAATTCCAAATCCGATGAGGTACATAGGACCTCCCTGTATGCGGTGCAATGGTGTTCAAGTCAAGCTGGCGTTGAAACCGTAGGATCGTTGATCAATGCCGCAATCTCACAAATCAAAAACGGTAGGTTCGGTTCCGTGAATGAGAGACCAGGCGCAGGGATGCGATGATGTTTGATATCGGGTGGGATGTGCTTGTGATGCGGATGGGTGGCTGCCAGTGTTGGATCGTTAGGATGTCCTTGCGGGTCATACCAATACAGTTTCTCGTTGTTCCGCCATATTTCGTAGCCATAACGGCTCAATCGAGGGGGAATAACATCAAAGCGCACGACTTCTACGACTTGCAAGCGCACTCCGGCATCAAAGTAAAGAGCGCCCTCAACCGTTGCTACATTGCTGGCTTGACGAATGACGGTGAGAGTAGCTTCTCGGATAACAGGATATTCGTCTTGCAAGGCGTAGATAAATAACTCGTAGTCCTCAAGGGTCGCGCCTAACATTTTTATGCCAGCGCCGGACGCAGAATCTGGT